>JAFGFQ010000034.1 GCA_016930995.1 Thermoplasmatota archaeon
AATTAAAGTATAACTAGCCACCGTAAATGAAGTACTGACTTAATTCTAACCCCCCACCACATCCAAAAAAAGAATATACCTTTGGAACGGCATGATTTTTGATATACACAAATCTTAATCAGCATCAAATGAAAGAGCAGGGATATCAGATCTAAAGTAGTAGCATAATCACTGCAGTTTTAAGGAGAAAAATATATATTTATTCCATTGCTTACCTCTTTGCCTTCGGGAGGCAAAAGGAGGAAAAAATATATGAAAAAAATACTGCAAAGTTCAATCATACTACTTTTGATGCTGGTACCACTTGTAACTGCTACAACCATGACCTATGATTCAATAAATAACATTGAAAGGGAAACTCTCTCAAATACAGTATTAACACTTACCTACAATGATGAACATAAGGAATACTCACTTGAAGATCTTCTTACCTTTGATTCTATAACCAATAATGGCGGCCGAATCAAATCCAGTGGCTCCGTATCAGGACCCTACACATATACAGGGGTGTTAATAAGTACATTAGCACAAGAATTCTCATCGATACCATCTGAATATTCAATGGTGGCCATAGCCGATGACGGATATACCGTAAGTTATACCTCCGAGGAGATAGCAGGTAACACCATGGTATATGATGCTGAGGGAAACGAAATAGGTATTGGGGGAGTTTCAATGATACTTGCCACAAGCGAGGATGGTGAAAACGATTACTCTGGAGCATATCGTATTGTGTTTGTAAATGATGACGAACCAATAACTGATGCTGGACTTTGGGCTAAATATGTGGTTGAACTTGAATTCATTGAAGACTCAGGTGACTCAACACCCCCAGAAATAACCATTGTAAACCCCGTTGAGGGATATTTCCATTTCTCAGGCATACCCCTCTTTGAAACATCAACAGATATAATTGGTGATACAATGGGATTTGGCGGATTCCGTGTTCGTCCTGTACAAGCAACAATAACAGATAACATTGATGGGCCTGAAGGAATCACCGTAACATTATATGCTAACGATATCAAAGAAAGAGATATGACCTACAACAGCGAGACCGAATTGTTCGAAGGGAAATGGATAGGCCCCAATCTCGGAACATTTACTATGAAAATCGTTGCAGAGGATAGCAGCGGTAATGTTGCAGAAACATCCATGACCGTTTGGTATTTCTGTTTTGTACCAGAATAAGAGAATACGAAAGACCCAACAACAACAAAATCTCCATTTATTCAGTACTACACCTTGGATCCGATCAAAGCGATAGATTAGTTGTCTCCATACTAATCACTCACTTTTTTTGAATCGACATCCTACATTACAAAAGCGTTCTTGGAGAAAGGTTTTGTTAGATTCTCAGAATGGATAGTTATTTATAGTTGAGAACCAAACCTTTAAGACTTTATAATGCTATACCTCAATTATGGTGAGAAAAGAGCAAATACAAATTGTTAGGCATATGAATGTGCAAGATTTATTAGATCAGATCAAGCGTCTTGAAAAAGATACAATGGTCCTTCAGAGACTCTTTTTCATAAAACACCGATATGATGGTAAGAGTGTCGAAGAGGCTGCCTCTTTAGCCGGTGCTAGTAAGAATACAGGATATCTATGGCAGGAGCGATGGAATCATCAAGGATATCAGGGGTTGATCCCTCGATATGCTGGAGGGCGCCCATCGCATATTACGGAGGAACAGAAAGATAGCTTACGGTCCATTCTTGAAGGGCAGGATAACTGGACAACAAAAGAAGTTCAGATACTAATATCTAAGAAGTTTGGTGTTGAGTATAGTATGAAACAGGTGCGTGTCATATTGAAAGGATTTGGTATGAACTATGCGAAACCATATACGCATGATTACCGGAAACCTAAGAATGCAAAGGATGTTTTAAAAAAACCTTCCAGAAATTAAAGATGGTGATATCGTTGGGTTCCTTGATGAATCCTCTCCACAAACAACCTCAAATACACAGAGGGTCTGGTCATTTGGGAAACCCAAGATCATTAAGAATACAAGCAAATTGAGGGCTAATACTTTTGGGTTCTATCCATTGAATGGGACCGCGGTCATTGGTTTCAGAGAGCATTCAAAACAGGGAAGCATTCGAAGTTTCCTCACACGAATAAGGAAAGCAAACCCTGTTGGAAGGATCATCCTCATTTTGGATAATTTCAGATCTCATCACGCTCGAACAGTACGATCACATGCAGAGAAGTTGAATATTTTCCTTGTTTTCCTTCCGCCGTATTCACCTGATCTGAATCCAATTGAATTCATTTGGAAGGATGTAAAGCGTGTCATTTCAAAAGAATTTATACAGGATGAAAGCAAGTTAAAAAGGGTCATATCGAAAACATTTCTTACACGTTCTGAAAAAATAAGTTACGCGAAATCATGGATTGGAAAATTCATACCTTCATTAATTAGTCTTAAAGGTTAGGTTCTTGACTATAAATAATTATTCATAATGAAGACCTTGGATTGGTAATGGATTAAATATAATTGGGTGATTCTGTTTATGATGCAACGAGAAACATATGTTTTACTGGTCGTTTTAATAGTAGTTTCTCTTTTATTAGGTGGATGTACGAATGATGGGGTTTTTTCTCCCATTCCAAACTCCGCGGACATTCTTTTCGTTTCAAACCGTGATTCGGGTTCCCGCAGGAAAGAGATATACTCTTTGGATATGGATACTGGGGGTATAAGCAGAATCTCATATACGACCAATCATCATTTCATCATTGGTATGGATCCTTCCCATCAGTATATCGTTGCATCTTGTGCAGATAAGGATACGGATCCCCCGGTAGGGTTAGGTGATGAGGATAGAAGATCATTATGGATATATGATTTGGACTCTCAGGAAATAACTCGCCTTACTGATGATGAGAACACTGCGGAGGGTGATAGCTTTTCCCCGGATGGCGAATGGATCGTTTTTCATATGAGACTTGCAAATGAGGCTCAGACCGACCTGTACAAGATAATGCGGAATGGTTCCGATCTTACACGTCTTACCCAGACCCCAGATGTTTTAGAGGCAGACCCTTGCTGGTCACATGATGGTAAACGTATCGTGTATACATCCTTTGATATAGTGACGCCACGTTTTGTCCTTAAAATAATGGATGCTGATGGCGGGTCTGTCCAGGAACTTTATGATGGTGGTGAGGGTGTAGCCACTGCAGCATTTCCACCGGGAAATTATGATCCCTCTTGGAGTCCGGATGATCAATGGATTGTGTTTGAACGTGCAATGAATTATTCAGGTCAGAATTGGGATAGCGGTGTGTGGCATATATTCAAGATTCGCTCTGATGGTACTAATATTATTGATTTGAGCATCGCCGGTAACCACAGTGATAGAGCAGAATATCTTCCCTCTTTTTCTCCTAATGGTGATTCCATCATCTTTGGTTCTCTCTACGAGACCAATGAGTCGGATAGTTCTTTTGTTGATGTATTCAAGATGGATGCAGATGGTACATCTCCTTTAAGATTGACGTTTAATGATGCAAGTGATATGTTCCCTATTTGGATCCCTTAGAAAAAACATAACCCGATTCAAAAAAATGATTTTTCATTTGGTGTTTTTTAAAAAGTATTGATCGGCATTATTAGTTTAACGAAAGATGTTCCACTTGATGAGGTCTTATAGAAACGATCATTCCTGAGGGAAGATTACATGTGGAAGCCTACACAATATATCAGTCTAATTTGAATCTAAGAAGCCCAGCGATATGACCAAGACGTGATATCTCTTCATCATCTGTGAATTCAACGGTCGCATCTGTCCGTTCAGCGAATTCAATGATCTCCTCTATCATATCAGCTTCCGTTG
>JAFGFQ010000147.1 GCA_016930995.1 Thermoplasmatota archaeon
ATTGTCATTCCTTTTTTCGTCTGACGAAGAATCTATTGACACAGATTCCTCGAGAAAGCATCGTTTGACAGAAAAGCAAAATACCGTCATCGTTATATAGGCATTGTCCTATTCTTTCCCAAGAAGAGGAATTCAAATCGGGGAGGCAGTTTGCCATGTTTAATGCCAAGATAAAGTCAGATATCATAAAAGGAATCATTGATGTAACGTCACCACTTGTCAACGAAGCCAAATTCAATATCACTCAAAAAGGAATTTCAATTCGCGCTGTCGACCCAGCCCATGTCGCCATGGTCGATTTGGAACTAAAAAGCACTGCGTTTGAGGAGTTCAAAGCAGATGACATGGAACTTGGAATCGACCTTGACAAACTCAATGGGATTATGAAACTAGCAAACACCGGTGATACAGTGACCATGGAATACGATGGAGAGTCAAACCGTTTGATTGTGAAAATCGGCAACCTTGTTCGACGCATGGGACTATTAGATACCGCAGGGATGCCAGACTCAAAGGTTCCTCATCTGGATTTACCAGCAAAAGCGGTTGTGAAGGCATCTGAACTCAGCAAAGGCGTGCGTGCATCAGAGGCAGTCTCTGATCATCTCGCATTAAGCGTTGATAAGGATTCTTTTGAGCTGTTCGCAGAGGGAGACACCGACACGGTGAATCTGAAACTCCCAAAGACATTGCTCATTGAACTGCATTCACCAGGGAAATTCAAAAGCCTTTTCTCCATCGACTACTTCAGCAATATGATAAAACCCGTGAAAAGTGATGACCCAATTTCTATCAACATCGGCAATGACAACCCAATCCGAGTGGATTTTGATTTCGCAGAGAAACATGGGCATGTGACCTACCTGCTGGCACCTCGGATTGAATCAGAGTAAACAGCTTCGTATCATCCCTAAATAATGAGGTGCAAAGGATCGTGAAAGGCACCAGGCGCCATCGATACATTTTTTTTAAAGTCACCTATGATCAGGCGCATGCGTTCGCATCACAGAAAGAACTTCTTCAAGCGCTTCGACTGATCACTTATGAGCGGTGCTTAAAAAATACAAAGGATCTTGGGCTCTGGATTGTTCGCTTCGATGGTACGACCGGGATTATCAAATGCCATTATCGTGAAACAGAAACCCTTAAACAACTTCTCCTGGCAATGAAATACATTGGAACAAAACCAGTAAGTATCACGACTCATGCGACATCTGGAACAATTCATGGTTTAACTGCTAAAAAACATAGCACGCCATTCAGTTGAAAACCGTTACAATGATTTCAATAACTATCACTGTTTCTTGTAGAAAGGATAGGGGTGGAAGAACCAAATCAGTGGGTAATTTCCTGTATGTTTTTAAGGTCCTTCCATGTAAACACAGGGTTCTTGACCGCCCCGATTTCATCGATACGTTTGACTACGGTGTTCTGCGGCGCGTTCTTTACTACTGGGGGGTCCTCTTGTGCAATTCTTACAAGGGTGTCAATATAGAAATCTAAGGTTTTTTTAGACTCCGATTCAGTTGGCTCGATCATTAACGCTTCCTTGACAATCAAGGGAAAATAAACTGTTGGTGGATGCAATCCGTAGTCTAAGAGACGTTTTGCGATGTCTAACGCTCTGATGCCCTTTGTCGAAAGCAAACGATCGCAGCTTATCACAAACTCATGTTTACGAAGCTGCTTATAGGGGAGTTCGTAGAAGGTTGAATCTAAAAGTTTTTTCTTCATGTAATTCGCATTTAAGACAGCGATTTCAGATGCTTCTTGAAGGCCATTTCCACCCATAAGAAGGATATAGATATATGCTTTCAGCAGCACAGAGCTATTCCCGTACGTTGCTTTTATCTTCCCAATGGAGACTGGGTAGTTATAATCAAAATGATAGGAACTCTGTTTCAGGGCAATCCGTGGGATCGGAAGGAATCGTTCGAGGTTTTTCTTCACACCGACAGGACCTGACCCTGGTCCTCCACCACCATGTGGTGTGGAAAACGTCTTATGCAGGTTAAGATGAACAATATCAAATCCCATATCACCAGGACGTGCTTTTCCCATGATTGCGTTCATATTAGCCCCGTCATAATAGAGGAGCGCGCCAGCCTCATGGACGAGTCGGGCGATTTCAGTGATATTAGATTCAAAGATGCCCAGTGTGTTTGGGTTTGTAAGCATGAAACAGGCGGTTCTGGCAGAGAGAGCGTTTTTGAGCATTTCCAGATCAACAGTCCCTTCTTTTGTCGAGGGGATCTCAACGACTTTGAAGCCAGCCATCGCAGCACTTGCAGGGTTTGTCCCATGGGATGTATCAGGTAGGATGATTTCATCTCTGTCGTAATCCTTATGTGCCTCATGGTATGCGCGTGTGAGAAGAAGACCGGTAAACTCTCCTTGTGCACCTGCCGCGGGTTGAAGGGTGAAGGCATCCATCCCGGTGATTTCACAAAGCATCTGCTCAAGTTCATACATCATCCGGAGCGTTCCCTGGATGGTGGTCTCGTCTTGATAGGGGTGCAGTAGGGAGAATTGTTCCCAGCTACTGATCTGTTCACATATCTTTGGATTGTATTTCATCGTGCAGGAACCAAGAGGATAAATCCCTGATTCGATACCGTAGTTCATTTGACTTAGATGGAAGAAATGTCGCACCAC
>JAFGFQ010000148.1 GCA_016930995.1 Thermoplasmatota archaeon
AAAAGGGTAAAAGGAAGACGACCATTAACAACCATTCTTTTTTCCCAGTCATTTTTACACATACCTAAATGCTTTTGACTACCAGGCTTTTATGTGAATTGTGAAGAGAAGATTTTTTAGAGAGAGATTTGATTTCTTGGAGGAGTGATGAAAAGCAAACTAAACATTATTTTTTATCGCAGAGCGAAAGAACTATGTGTCGTGTTCTCTAGATTGGGCCAGATGTTGAATGTTACCCACAAGTTCAAACTCTCCAATATCTCCACTCACGTATGAAAACATGCGTACATTGAGGTGATGATTTGTTAATGTTACTGCCATCTCAATAATTGAAGCGCTGAAATTTTTCTATTACAAAAACTATCTTAAAGTAAATACATTCCTGAAAAGCAGTTTCGCTTTTGCAGAAACCCACAATGTTTTGCTCGTCATAGTTGTCCCGAGTGTATAGGCAATTCCTATCGTAAAATCCACGTATAATACTTATCATATTGCATCTAAAATCTCCCATCATCATTCAAAATTAACTTCAAGATTAACTTATCCTTTTCCAATGGGATGTTCTGTGATATAAGAAATACAAGAGCTTTAATGACACTCAATTGACTGAGGATTGACTTGAGTTCAGAGAAGAGGTTGTTTTTTTTGTGCTAACTTTTCCTAAAAAAACTTTTTTTACTAGAGAGGAGAGGATTATGAATAAGACATGGTGCCGACTTCCTTCAATGATTATGCTGTGCGTTACTTTAACCATGATGATGGGGTGTGGGGCAAAAGCAAGACATTCCGGTTTCTTGAAGGATTACCCTGATTTTAAACCGGGTCCTGAAGGTGGGCTTAACTGGGTTTATCTAAAGGAGGATGTGGATTTTGGGAAATACAATAAAATTATGATGGATTTTGTCCAGTTCTGGTTTAAAGATGGTACGAATTATAAGGGTATTCATATACAAGAGCTAAACCAACTGGCTGATGATTTCAATAAGGCAATGACAGATGCCCTTCAAGATGCATATCCATTGGTGGACGAACCTGGACCTGACGTATTGCGAATTCGGTTTGCCATCACGGATGTGGTCCCGAGCAGACCAGCGTTAAATACCATAACCGCTATTACACCAGCAGGTCTTGCGGTCAGTACCGTAAAGAAAGAGTTAACGGGCACTCATACCTTTGTGGGGGAGGCCTCTATGGAAGCGGAAGTCCTCGATTCTCAGACTAGTGAACGACTGGGTGCGGCCATAGACAAAAAGGCGGCTGCGAAATATAAGGTTGTTAAGGGGATGAGCAAATGGGGGCATGCAGAAGACGTCTTCAACTTTTGGGCAAAACGGCTGCGGAAATGGCTGGATGAAGTGCATGGCAAGTAGCGATGGTTTTTCTGTGAGATTTTCCATGCCAACATTTGGTCTGGGAGCACGTTATTGGCTGGGTACAGGATAGGTATAAATAGTTTATGGAGGTGACATGAAAAACATTTGGATTGTTGTGATCCTGCTTTTTTGTTTTCCTCAACGTGCACAATGTGACATGCTTGGAACGGCAGCACCTGATTTTTCTTTAAACGATCTAGAGGGGAACGTCGTTTCCCTGTCTCAATTTTCTGGCAAACCGGTACTGCTTGTTCACCTGAATGCCTACTGTCATACATGCCGGGAAGAAGTCCCACTCTTTAACAAAATATATCGCGAACACAAGGATATACAGGTAATTGGTATTACTATTGCCAACGATAACGAAGAGACCCTAACATTTAAAAAGAATTTCAAAGTAGAATTCCTCTTGCTGTCAGATCCTCAACAGAAGGTGTACAAAAAATATTTTGTTCACACGGTACCGCTCGTCGATATCATCGATAGAACCGGAACCATCAGGTACCGGGGGAAAATCGGTGTTTATACAGAGTTTGCATCGATCATGGAAAAGATCATAAAAGAAAAAGAGGTTGTTGGTGCAGGCCTCTGGAATAAACCCCCAGACTTTACCCTTGCTTCAACTGAGGGGGAATCTTTTCGACTATATGATAGCATAGGGGAAAAAACTATTTTAATTACTTTCATGTCGGTACATGATGCATTTGTCAAGCAGGCCATTGAGGTTATGAAATCTTTATACAGCAGATACCAACGTGAAGACATAGAGATACTTCGCATCGCTGTCAACAACAGCATTGAGGAAATAAAGAAATTTAAAAAAGACTATTATGTGAAATTTCCTATTTTTGTAGATGAACGGGGTGGCGTCGCAAAACTCTATGATGTCACCGATATTCCAACGACCTTTGTGATCAATAAAAAGGGTAAGATTAGATACGTTAGTACGAACACATCTCTGGATACCTTGAACGCTGTTTTAACAAAGATTAAGAGTTACATCCGGGAAGAGCTGCCCAAGGAATTATTAATGAATTATCTTGGGAAAGTTGCCCCCGGTGTGAAACAGTTTAAAAAAATTAATATTGATGACAACCAGGTTGTTTATGTTGGAACCTCAGAAGACAATAAAAAGATTTTAATTCGTGAGGTTTTTAAGGATGTTTTGTGTGACGTTTGTACAAATGTCCATTTCGTATATTCGTTTGATCCGAAAGGTCAGATACAAAACATTGTCTTAATTGAGTCAATTGATCTCTATGGAGAGCCCATTGATGCAGAGGATTTTCTTCAGAGAGTTATTAAGAAAGCACAACAAAAACTACCCTTGAAATTGAGAACAGATATCGATACTTTAACAGGGGCAACCCAATCATGCAAGCTGATTTTGGAAGGATTGAATGAAACACCAAAGATGCTAGAATCGCTAGGGGAATACAAAGTGTTTTTCGATGAGATGCCTAAATAAGTTCGTCAAACTTAACGAATAGTGAAAGGCCAAGATTGTCAATATTTGCATATTAAACGT
>JAFGFQ010000035.1 GCA_016930995.1 Thermoplasmatota archaeon
ACATCACCCCGGGTGATCTTGACTGCCTCATCGATGTGCTTTCCCTTGGCTAGCTCTGTCACCATGCTGCTTGTTGCTATCGCAGAGCCGCACCCAAAGGTACGGAATTTGATGTCTGTTATCTTGTCATCTTTGACCTTGATGAAGATCTCCATGACATCCCCACAGACAGGGTTCCCGACCTTCCCGTACCCATCGGGGTTTTCTATCACTCCGACGTTGCGGGGGTTCATAAAATGCTCCATGACTTTCTTACTATATCCGACGTTTGCCATACTTATTTCCTCCATTCTCAAGATAGTGGGGAGAGTTTCCGTAAGCGTTCGACTGTCTCAGTCGTCGCCTTGCTTACCGTAGCGACCTGTTCCCTGTTCGTGGAACGCCCAAGGGTCAGCACCATGGACCCATGCGCCTCCTCATGTTTCAACCCGATCGCCAGCAGGACATGCGAGGGTTCCAGGGTCTTTGATGAGCATGCTGAGCCAGTCGAGACCTGGATATCGTACATGTCCATATTCAGCAAAATACTTTCCCCTTCAATAGAACTGAACCGGAAGCTCGCATGATGCGGGAGGCGCTGTGTAGGATGCCCGGTAAGATAGGAGTGTTCTATCGTCAGGATCTCCTTGATCAGTGCATCTCGTATCGGGAGGAGCCGAGTACTTTCTTGCTCCATCTCCACAGACGCGATGCGGGCTGCTTCCCCCATCCCTGCGATCGCAAACACATTCTCCGTGCCTGAGCGAAGCCCACGCTCCTGCCCGCCACCAAGCAGCACCGGTTGGAGTTTTACCCCTGGTTTGACGTATAATGCACCAGCACCCGATGGACCATAGAAATCATTGGAAGAAAGAGTCAGCAAATCTATGCCATCCTTCTGGACATCGATAGGAACTCGACCTGCTGCAGCTACCGCGTCGACATGCAGATACAGACCTTTCTCATGGACTATTTTGCTGATTTCTCTGATCGGTTCAATCGTCCCAATCTCATTGTTCGCATACATGACAGAGGTCAGAACAGTGGTCTTTGTGAGGATATCCTGCAGTTGTATCAAATCGACAAGCCCGGTTGAATCAACCGGGATCATCGTAAAAGAAAACCCGTTTTTCTGCAGCTCCTTCATCGGATTGAGCACCGACATATGCTCGATAGCGGAGGCGACCACGGCTTTCCCCTGGGTGATGTTTCGTAACGCAGTCCCTTTCACTGCAAGGTTGTTTGCCTCGGTTGCACTCCCTGTGAACAGGATCGTACTTTCATTTTCCGCATGGATGAACTTGGCGATTTTATCTCTGGCTTCTTCTACTACCCGTTTTGCTTCCAAGCCAACCGAATGAAGTGAGGAGGGGTTCCCATAGCCGTTGACCAAGAAGGGCTGTGCGAACGTAACGACCCGTGGGTCCACCGGCATCGAGGATGCGTGATCCAGATAAATCCTTGACATGCCTTTCTCCTAGAACCACATGGTGGCTCCTGCATCCAGCGCAAGGTCGTTTAAGGTCCCTGCACCGACGATCTTTACCCCGGGGATGAGCTGGACTTTCTCAAGTCCCAACATCTGCTTAGATGCCTCACAAGCATACACCTCGATACCCATCTCAAGAGTCTTTTTTAGCATCTCTGCCACACTGGGAAATGAACCTATCTTTATGTCGTCTGCGACACCAGGCATGAGGATCCGTAACCCGGTGCCCAGATAGTAGACCCGAGGTGTAAGATCCATCATTTTCGCGGTCTGTGCAAGCACAAGCGGAGAGTATTGCTTCTCCGGCTGGTCCGTCGTCTGCACATACAGGATTGAATTTTCTTCTTTCATATCAGTCCCTTATTTCATTTTCTTGATATAGAAGGTCAGCAAGGTTCCTTCTTTTTCAAATCTGAGGATCTCATGGCCTGTGCGTTTCGCCCAGCGTTTGATGTCTTCCTCCGCAGCAGGGTCATCCGCCTCCACTTTCAGAACCTGACCAATGTTGATGGTTTCGATTCCTTCCTTGGTCATCGCGATCGGCTGGGGGCAGTACAAGCCGACACAGTCGACCTCTGCATCTGGGGTTATGTTGCTGTGGTTTTCTACCATCGTCTCTCGTCAGGTTTTAAGAAACCATCCGTGTTAGTAGTTCTCCTCAAGGATCTCATAGTAGGATTGGGGATGCTGACAGGCAGGGCATTTGCCGGGGGCTTCTTTTCCTTCGTGGACATAGCCGCAGTTCCTGCATTTCCATTTGACTATCTTTTCTTTCTTGAACACCTGCTTTTTCTCAAGATTTGCTAGAAGGGCTCGGTATCGTTTCTCATGGTGTGCCTCCACCTGCAGTATGTATTTGAAGCTTGCAGCGACCTCAGGGAATCCTTCCTTTTCAGCGACCTTGGCAAAATCCGGATAGATCGTGCCCCATTCTGCTTTTTCCCCTTCTGCCGCCTCCTTGAGGTTTTCCGCTGTTGTACCGATCACACCTGCTGGATACATCGCGGTGATCTCCACCATACCACCCTGCAGATGCTTAAAAAACACTTTCGCATGTTCTTTTTCGTTCTCTGCGGTCTCTAGGAAGATCGCTGCGATTTGTTCGTAGCCTTCTTTTTTTGCTTGTGACGCGAAATAACTGTATCGATTCCTTGCCTGTGATTCTCCTGCAAAAGCAGCAAGAAGGTTCTTCTCGGTTTGTGTTCCTTTTAGACTTTTCATTCTTCTCATCTCCATTTTATTCTTTTAAGGTCCGACGTGAACCATGTCCCAATAGACATCGGCCTCTTCGAAGCGGTCCATGCTTTCCTTTTCAATTTCAAGGATTTTGTAGTGCTGCAGCTCCATGTCTGCGAAATAGGAAAGCGTGTGCCGGATCTTGTCATCCTGCTTGAATTGCTTTGAGAGCGATTGATAGAACTCATAAGCAGCATGCTCAGCGGCCATCGCGTTTTTCAGGACCGTACCAAGGGGGGTGTCCTCATCAGGGATGACGAGGGCAGGGAGCGGAACTGGGGTTGATGTTGGTATCACAAGGTTCTTGGTCGGAAACCGTGCCTTATACACCTGCTCGATGAATGCTTTGTGTTTCTGCTCTTCTGTTGCAAGAAACATCAGCTTGTCTTTGAGCAAACCGTTTTTTACATTCCTGGCCATGGTCATATAGACATCATAGCTTTCGATTTCGCTTTTCATCGCCGCAAGCAACAGGTCCTCAAGTGAGTATTTCCTCAAATCCATGGTCTGTACCTCTCGTCAGGTTTCTTTTATAGAGAATCATTCCTTTTTTCTCTGCCCAAGTTCCCGGTCTAGCATGAACAGACCACCGGTGCTTTTTTGGATCATTTTGAGTTTCTGCACAATGGCATCGGTCTGGAGTTCTTCTTCGACTTGCTCGTCGTGGAACCAGTTCAGCATGGTTCCGGCTGCATAGTCTTTCTCTGCTGATGCAATGTGTGCGAGATTCTCGATCATCGCTGTTACCTTCTGCTCGTGTTTGAAGGCCTCCTCGAATGCATGCAACGGTGATTTCCAGCTGGTCGGTATTGCGGCGATCGCACTCAGAGTCACTCGACCTCTGCGTTCGTTGATATGGGTGTAGAACTTCATCGCGTGATCGACTTCCTCTGAAGCTTGGACTCTCATCCAGTTCGCAAACCCGCCAAGATTGATCGATTCAAAGTAGGCGGACATGGACAGATACAGGTACGCTGACCAGAGTTCCGCGTTGATTTGCTTATTTATTGCGTTTTCCAATTTCTTACTTAACATCATTTTTTTTACCTCCTTTACTTCTATTTCTTTATTTTATGCGTTTCATCGGTGCACCGCAACAATACGGGACTGCTTGGGGTTCTGCGTCAAATCCGATGACAGAATCGCAAGTACAGTCTTTGTCGTTGCAGTCGCACTGGTATTGAATCTTTTTTGTTGGTGCCTCACAGCCACAGCTTTTACACATGTTCAAATTCCTCCATTTTATATCACAATTTTCATTTCTTTATATACTTTACCCGTGTTCTTTCTCCTTATTGTTTCTCAAATGCGTCTTTTCCTGCACCGCAGATAGGGCAGACCCAATCGTCAGGCAAATCCTCAAAAGAGGTCCCCGCAGCAATACTGCTTTCCGGGTCGCCTTTTACTGGGTCGTAGACATATCCGCAGACGGTGCATACATATTTGTCCATTTTTTTGTCCTCCATTTTTTTCTCTGTTTTTTTATCGATATCCGCATAGTAGGTCGGTGCGGTTTTCGGTGAATACCCACCTTTTACCTCATGATAATATTCATAGGTCATGACGGATTCCTCGGAGAGCATGGCAGCATCGGTTATCTTCCCAACAAAAATCGTATGGGTTCCGACATCGATCTTATCGATGACCTCTGCCTCGAGATATCCAACCGTATAGTCTAACACTATTGGAGCATGCGCTGCCCCAAGCTTCACTCGTACTTCTTTGAATTTATCGATGTCACGACCGGATTTAAACCCAAAGGTCCCAATAAAGGTCAGCGGCGTGTTTTTATCAAGAATAGAGACGGTGAACACTTGGCTTTTCTCGATGAACGCATGTGTCAGATTCTGTTTGTTGATGCTGACTGCAATCGTGGGTGGTTCAGAGGTGACTTGGAACAATGCATTGGCGATTTGTCCGTTTGTCTTTTCTGCGTTCTTTGAGCAGACGACATACAGGCCATAGGAAATTTTATGAAACGTTTTTTTATCCATTGTTATGACGCCCCTTCTCCTTTGTCAAGCATTTCTTACAGACTCCTTTGAAATACCCCTGGACCTCCTCGACGCAGTGACCTGCCTCAAGGGTTTTTCCCATGTTTGGGCATGCGATTGCGATATCATATATCGCTCCACAGCGTGTACAAATGAAATGATGATGCAGGCTATCCTCGATATCATATCTGAGTTCCGAACCAGAGACGGTGAGGGATTGGACGATTTTGTGTTTCATGAGTATTTCTAGGGAGTTGTACACGGTCGTGCGGGAGAGCGATGGGTGTTTCTTTTTCAGGGTTGAATAGATTTCTTCGACGTTCGGATGGGTATGGTGCTGGTCGAGATATTTAAGGATATCAAGCCTTGGCTGTGTTATCTTTAATGAATGGCCCTTGAGGATTTTTACATACTTTTCATACATGGATACCAATTTTGTAATAATTTCTACTTTGTAATTATTACATTTTAGTAGGTATTACAATTTGGTATAAATACTTTTCCCATACGAAAAAAAGAAAACTTAAAGAGGAAGAATCCATCCCCAACCCACATGGAATATTCGCTCCTCTACCACACTCTCATCCCATTTGCCCTCTCTGCACTCGTCGTCATCCTTGTCACCATCATCGCAGAGAAATTCGGCACAAAAACAGGAGGGGTAATAGGAACACTTCCTTCAACCATCATCATCGCGTTCCTCTTCATCGCCCTTGACAAAGGAGTAACCTTCGCCTCAGACTCCGTCGCAGTCGTCCCCGCAGAAATGGGAATCAACCTTATCTTCCTCTTCCTCTTTACCCATCTATCAAAAAAAGGAATACATATTGCTCTCACCGGATCACTTGTTGGATGGACCATTCTTACTATCGGCATCTATTACACCCACGTCACATCTATCGTATTGTCCCTTGCCTTCTACCTCATCTGCTTTTTCATCACCTTCCTGATCCTGGAAAAAACAAAAAAAATACCATCCCAAGATACCATCAAGGTCCACTATACTCTGCTCAAACTCCTGGGGAGAAGCCTCATCGCCGGCATCGTCATTGCCATCGCAGTCACATTCTCAAACCTCGGAACCATCCTTAGCGGGATATTCTCCGTGTTCCCCGCTATTTTCCTTTCCACCATGCTAATCTCCCTTAGAGAACATGGGCCCCAGTTCACCGGCGCAATAGCAAAAGCAATGATCTACGGCAGCCCCAGCGTCGTTTCCTACGCGGTCTGCATCCATATCTTCTATCCTGCTATCGGTATCATCCCCGGGACAATCACTGCATTCCTCATCGCATTTCTCATGACCGTGCTGCTGTTTATCTTCCGAAAAAAAATACGTTAACCTCCAACCTATTTCTATTTTTTCATGTACATATACTGGATATGACAGTTCCCCTCGCTACTCACCATACAAGGACCAACTGGATGCTGCGGCGTACACTGCTCACCAAACAACGGGCACTGTTTTGATGAAATAAGACCTCGTAACACCTCACCGCAGAGACACCCGGTCGGTTCAGCGAACTCCTCACAGGCTAGGTTCTGAAGGCCCTCTTCGTACTTCTTGCGAGCATCATACCATTCAAACTTCCTGCGGAGCCGCAGCCCAGAACCGGGGATAACAGGGAACCCTCTCCATTTCACATCCATTGGCTCGAAGACTTCTTTCAGTAACTGCTGTGCTTTTCTATTCCCCTGCGGCTGTACCACACGCACGTACTCGTTTTCGACTAGTGCCTTCCCCTGCTGAATCTGCCGGACCAGCATCCAGACGGCCATGAGCAGATCAAGTGGTTCGAACCCAGCGACCACCTGCGGAATCCTGTACTTTTTCGAGAGAGACTCATAGGGTTTCGTCCCAATGATCGCGGAGACATGACCAGGTTCAATGAACCCGTCTATTTTTATTTCACCCATCTGAAGAATCGCCTGAAGCGCCGGTGGAATCACCCGATGACAACACAACACAGAAAAATTCTCAGGAGGTTCTTGAAGTAGGACTGAGGCGGTCGTCGGAGCGGTCGTCTCAAAGCCCACCGCCATAAACACAACATCCTTGTCCTTTTGTTTTTCTGCGAGAAGACGTGCATCTTCGATACTGTACACGGTCCGGACATCATACCCGTCCGTCTTCATCTGCTGAAGAGACGAACTCCTCCCAGGGACACGCGTCATATCTCCAAACGTCGCAATCGTTTTACCGTTTTTCGCAAGCAGCAATATCTCTTCTATTTCCTTTGGGGTGGTGACACAGACCGGGCACCCAGGACCCTGCCCAATCTCAACACCACAGTTATCCAATAAAGCATCCAATCCATGTTTCACCAACGTATCCTGATGGGTCCCACATACATGCATAAACTTCAGATGCACCTGTGCTTTCGCAATCTGGGAGACGATCTCATCAGCCAGTTTTTTATCACGTAAAGGAAACATCACCCGTCCCCCTGGGACAACATCTCCCTGAACAACGCCAGAGTTTCTTGCGCCTCTTTCTCATCAAGAACCTGAATAGCAAACCCCGCATGAACCAGGACGTAATCCCCAATATTTACCTGGACAAGAGACACATTTGCTTTCCGTTTCGTCCCACTGCCGTAATCAACAATTGCACTGTGCCGTTTCTTGTCAAGTTCAATGATTTTGCCAGGGATTGCTAAGCACATTTTATCTCCTTACCATCTTTCCGTATCAACCCTCAAAGAGTACGTTGGTCGGTCACATTATCAGCATACCACAGATAAACACAACAAGAATAGTCATGTATTTTTCCCTTCATTTCTGATAAGGAATCAAGCAGAGAAATTTTAGTGTCGCGCTCCCCCGGTTAATGAGCTGATGCCACTCCATCGGTTTGATAAATAACACTTCACCTGGACGCAATGGTTGCTCAGTGGTCTGGTCTTTTACAAATCCCTCCCCTTCCAGGATGAACACCTCGTGTTCCCATTCATGCTGGTGCAGGGGAGAATTACCCCCGGGCTTGATTTCAAATAAGCGCATCGCGAAGTTCTGCGCACCATCTTTCTTTGAAATCAGCCAGCGGACCTTGATATTCTTCACGCCGGGTTCCTGCGGATGCTCTAAATCTACCTCTGTGTAATGAACATGTTTCATTTCTGTTCACCGTACTGTTCGAGATAGCATCTGACATCATTAATGTTGCCTTCAAACAAAGTAGAAATAAGGGAGATGTATTTAGGAATCGAATCTCGGCGGGAATCATGAAAATAAAAGACATCAACATCGCGGTCATTCGGATTGAGGGCACGAACTGCGAGCAGGAATCCTACGATGCGTTCAAACGATTAGGCGCCCGTCCAGAATTCGTCCATCTCAAACAGCTACTTCACATCGACTGCAACGCTGATGAAACACGAGACATCCTTGATTATCACTGCCTGATGATCCCCGGAGGGTTCTCCGCTGGGGACTATATCCGGGCGGGCGCGATTTTTGCCGCACGGATAAAAAGTCAGCTGCAGACACACCTGAGAGAATTTGTGAAACAAGACCGCCCCATCCTTGGCATCTGCAATGGGTTTCAGGTGCTGACTGAACTTGGGTTACTCCCAGGGTTTGATGACATCATCAGACCAGTCCCGGATGCGTGCCTGTATCTCAACGACTCAAACCGGTTTGAATGCAGACCGACGCTACTGAAACATGAGAACCGGGGAACCTGTGTGTTCACCTCAAAAATCCCACAAAACGATATCCGCCTTATCCCAAGTGCACACGCAGAGGGAAAACTGTTATTTCCCCTCGAACAGCAAGAGCAATACCTCAAGAGACTCGAGAAGAACGACCAGATCGTGTTCCGCTATGTCGACCCTGAGGGGAACTACGCGGGGTACCCCTGGAACCCGAACGGATCCCCGATGAACATCGCAGGCATCTGCAACCCGCAAGGCACCGTGTTTGGGATGATGCCACATCCGGAGCGAACCTATTATCGGCATCAGCATCCAGATTGGACTATGAGCGGTCTCCAGGATAATATCGGTGACGGGCGGGCGATTTTCGAATCCGTGCTTGCGTATATCTCCAAAAAGTTCTAACCAAGGATGTTCGAAACTCTTTTATAGAGAAAGGCCTCTTCATTACACTATAGAAGAAATATAGGGGAAGTAAATATGAAGACACATATACTCATCTCAGTTCTTCTCTGTGGTTTTTTACTGCTTGGTTCGTATGCCACAGCGATGCCGACAATTTCTTTACGGAGTCCACCTGATTGGTATGATGGTACATTCCAAGGGACATGGAACAACAGGAAAGATAATTCCTCAGGTTCTCTGTGGGGCGTGTTGAATCAAGGTCGACGTCCGACACAGGGAACGTTCACCGCAGAATGGAACACCTCTGTAGGAACAGAGAACGGAACAGCTCATGGGTTTTTCTCTGGTGTGATACTCTCAGGGTACTGGCAGGCCACAGGAACAGGGAAAACAACCCGCTTTCTCGGCATCCTCCGGTTGAACCAGACACAGTTTTCCGCTCAATTACTCACTATGAGAGCTGGTGTTATTGCTATCTCAGGGGTCCATGACGCCTCGTTTTTACCAAAACCTACCGGTTCATACGAGATTGGTATTAAACCTATTCATCTTGTTGACGTCAGCAGACCAGAGAATTTCACGTCGAATACAACAGACGTCCGTGAGATGATGATCCAACTGTGGTACCCAATTGAAGGAACGAATGATCGAACCCCAACAGACTACATGGATGCCCCTACGTTCCAATGGCTGAAAGGGAGGTCCCCCATCCCGCTTATCACCATCCCGAACAACGCTTATGAATTCGTACGACCACATAGCAGAAATGAAACCACCATTGCCCCAGGGGTGTTTCCAGTGGTTGTGTTTTCTCCAGGGTATGATGGGGTGTATCAGATTTACACTTCCTTTATTGAGGACCTGGTGACCCACGGTTTTGTGGTTGTGTCAATAAATCATCCCTACGTCTCTGGTATCACCGTGTTTCCCGATGGTCATACGGTCGGGCTTGCAGAAGTGCCACTTGATCCCGTGGCACGAGAAGCGTTCTTTAACATGTCGCTGCGCACGATTGTCTCTGATGCAAAGTTTGTACTTGATACGATTACCGAGATGAACCAAACCGATCCTGATTTTTCTGGTCATTTCGACTTAGGAAAGGTCGGTATGTATGGCCATTCCTTCGGAGGAGCCAACACCGCGGTCTGCTGTTATGAAGACCATCGGTTCCGCGCGGGGCTGACCCTTGACGGCGTCTTTTACAAGGAATTCATCCCTGGAGATATCACTGTACCATTCCTCTTCATGTTTGCAGAGGCCCGCCTGGTCAACGATGAAACCATCCGCTATATGTGGGATCATAGTCGCAATGACACGTTTAACATGAGCATCGAAGGATCCACGCACTACGCGTTCACCGATGTCGGCGTGCTGCTTTCCCATCTCGTCCCTTTGATCCCCCCAAGGTTGCTGCTGTTTGGTTCGATTCCACCCAAACGTATGGTTAACATCACACGAACATATGCAACCGTTTTCTTCGAGGTGTATTTGAAAGGAGAACCTCTCGACAGATTACTTACCCTTTCTGCGCAGTTTGATGAGGTGCACTTCGCCTACAAACTCGAATAAGTAAGGAGAGAAGATACGATGCCCCAGGTAGTCACCTGTCTTTTAGAACATGGAGGGAAAATCCTTCTTCTGAAACGAAGTAACCTGGTGGGGACATACCGTGGGCTCTGGGGTGGTGTCGCTGGATACGTCGAGGAACTTGAAGACCCCTATGACACCGCGCTAAAGGAGATATCCCAAGAAGCAGTAATCGATGTTGATGCGCTTACGTTCGTAAAAAAAGGAATTCCGATCGAGATTACTGATACCTACGAAGGAAGACGGTACGACTGGCTCATCTACCCGTTCCTCTTTCATATCGAAGATACATCACTGGTTCGCATCGACTGGGAGCATGAGGAGTACCGCTGGGTCTTCCCCTCAGAGGTACGAAAACTTAATACGGTGCCGGGTCTTGATGAGGTCGTTGCACAACTTCTTGGGGCCACCGACATATTATGAAAAGAAAAGAAGAAAAAGAAATAGGATATCCTTCTTAGGCAGCCGATGCACGGTCAAGCTCATCTAAGACTTTCTCAATTTCAGCATAGGTCTGCTCTATCGATTGGCCGGTATTGATGATATGCCAGCCTGTTGCCAGCTCCAATGCTTTGCTTCGAACCTTCAAAAACGCTTCCTGTGTCTCAAACATCTCTGTTTCACTGCGCTGCTTGATACGCTCGATAAGCTCCTCTGGTGTGGCGTCTAAGAAGAACATGTAGGGCGATGTCGGAACAAGTTTTTCAAAAAACCGATACCCGGTCTTCGTTAGACGTCTCGGGAGATACGCAGTCCCCATCAGGTATCGCACCATGATAAGGGTGTCACAGGCAGGTTTTCGATAATAGCGTTTTAATGAATACATCACGTCAATGGCGTAGAAGACCGATGCTTTCAACCGGTTGATTTTCCCTTCGCCAAGGAGCGCTTTCTTCGCGGTGCGTCCATAGAAGTTATCTATCTCCGGATGGGATCGTATGATGACTTTGTCTCCTTTCTTCTCGTAGCGCTGTTTGATCAACTGGGCGTGCGTGTCCTTGCCGACGCCATCAAGACCATCTACGATGATGAGCCGCATGTCACCCCACCAAAAAGAACCAGTACATCACTGCGGTAACAAACGGCACAGAAAGATTATCAAGACCCAGGGGAGTGATTCCCTCAACCACGGTCGCGACACCAGCCATGCAGAGGAGATACACCGCAACCCTGCTGGTGATCGGCTCTGAGTAAAACACCAAGGCGACACAAAGTAAGATAAATGTCACGACAAACATCGCTATCGACCCGACGAAGCTTTTCGTGTCTTTGAACACGGTGTATGTCCTCTGCCCGTATTTAATGCCGATGAGAGAGGCTAAACCGTCCCCGTAGGACATCGCAAGGATCGCCATCGCGATGATCTCGCGATGGTCAAAAAACACATACGCAAGTATCGTCCAGGTAATAGCGTAGTACACTAATCCAAGCCCATGACCCGCCTCAGAGGTTTTCCCCCGCATTGACTTAATCGGGGAGTACGGGCTCATAAGAAACGTAAAAAGGATGAACGGACCGGCAGCGATAAAGGCCATCACCCAGTTGGTCTCAAACAAGGGAAGGATAAAGGCGATATTTCCGGTCATAATATGAAGGAACTTCCGACTCTGCACCGGGTATTTCTTCGAAAATACCTTTTCGGTAAACAGAATCAAGATCGCTACATAGAGATAGACTGCGGCAACCCCAACGATATCACTTTGATACATTCTTCATCCTCCGATAAATGCTCCAACGAGGAACGCAAGCAACCCGATGAAGATGGCGATGAGCGTAAACTTCCGATGGAACTTCATGTTCGGTTGTTTTTTAAGCAACAGTTGCAAGCAGGTGCTCAGCAACATCGTATCTGTTATAAACACGAGGATAAAATAGATTATGTTCCGATAATAAAACCCAAACGCTGTAGAAAAATAAGGGAGGAAACTGATGGCGACTGCACAGACATAGAAGAGGGAGGCGACAGCATTGGAGGCACGAAGGCCAATGTAGCGGGGGAATGATCTAACCCCCTGCAGTTTATCCCCTTCGTAGTCCATTACATCCTTCATAATCTCCCTACCTGTTCCTGCAAGGAAAGCGATGAGGGCGATGATGTAGATGGCTGGGTTAATCGTCCCAAGGGAAAACGGGTTGTTCCCAAGAACGGTTGCTCCCCCGAAGACAAAAGGGATCGCCATGATGTATGCTATATAGAAGTTGCCGATGAGTTTGATTTTCTTCATTTTCACGTCATAGAGGACTGATATCAGAGCAGTGATGAGGGCGATAAGAAAACAGGTCATGTTAACGAAATAAGAACTGATGAGCCCTAACGGGAAGAGGACATAAAAAATGTTCAGTGCGGTCTTTGGGGAGATATCACCTCGGACCAATGGACGGTCTGTTCGTTTATTGATCCGATCGATTTCCAAGTCGTAGTAATCGTTTAAGGCAAAGGTGCTTGCTTCCAGGAAAAGGGCAGTGAAGAACGTAAGGACTATGTTGAGAAGCGGTAGATTCAAATTGTCGTAGAGTGCTTTTTGAGAAATGAGAGAACCGATAAGAATAGCAAGGAACAACATCACCCCATGTTCCAGTCGCATGAGTTCCCAGATGGCCTTAAGTTTTTTCATCACATCCAGGAATAAAATAGACGATTATAAACTTTTAAGAGGAGAGCCTGTGGCAGGGATGATTGTTCTATAGAGAATTATCTTTCCAAAACCACTGATAATTCCATCATCAGTTATATTTTTATAGTAAAAAGAGGTTATAAAATCGTATAGGGACGGAAAGTAATGAATAGAAATCTTATTAATAAGAAATCGATAGCGGTGGGAATCATTCTCTTGTTTGTTGGGATATGCTTCATTCCTTCGACTGCAACATCTCTGCGTTCTGGGCCAAATACCGCACCTTCGCTTGGGATTTTCTTCGGATTAAACAGTCATCTTGCGATATACTGGGACGCTAATGTGACAGAAGAACCCATTATACCACGAGGGGGTATCCGCACAGTCTGCTTGGACATTCCGTTTTGGATCACCTGGGGTCTTTTCGGCCGGCTCATAAATTATCTTCTCAGATATAAACTTGTCACAATCACACTGTCCGTCGTGGATAAACCGGAGTGGAGTACGACGGCTCTTTCACAAGGAACCGTCTTTTTAAGCATACCACCAAAAGAAAATGTCAACGAAATAGGACACACACAACTTTCTGTAGCTGTTTATGAAAACGCACCAGCTTTTGCGCTCCTCCCTGTTACGATTCAAGCAACGATAGAACCAGTGCATGGACTTTTTGGCCTCTTGACCGTTCTACAGGGCACCACCCAAGTGACTGATGTGACCTTCACGGTGGCATATAAACCACTTATCCAGCCAATTTATCCTCAGACGAACATCATTGAAACGCCTCCGCTTATCCCGGTAGAGCTTCCGATAGGGATTCAGAACCTTGGAAACGGTCGAACGACCGTTGTCAATGAAATAGTGGACTACCCAGAGGGGTGGATTGTTACTATACCTGCTCAACTCATGCTAGAAGTCGGTGGATACAATGAAATGAACCTTTCAATAGTGGCGCCCTTTAACTTCTCAGGCCAGGAAACGATTACAGTAAGTTTCACCCCTCATTCATCAGATGACTATACATTGGTCGGACAAACCATATATGCTACATTTATCGCCTACTATCATCCGCGTTGAGATAAAACAAGAACACATGAAATTGAAACCTACTGAAAACAAGAGAAAGGATTCTTTTTTTTTACGGTTCAAGAATCACCTTCATAGAATCCTTTGCCTTTGCGACGAGCTGAAAGCCTCGTGCTGCCTCAGAGAGCGGTAGAGTATGGGAGATCATATCGACAACACCAACTTTTTTAGAACGAATCAAGTCAATTGCCGTGGTAATATCCTGTGGTCCCCCTGCATAGGTCGAGACCATGGTAATCTGCTTGTTCCACAACTCGAACAACGGCAACGGGATGTCAATTCCTGGCTGTGTTGGCGCGAAGAACAGGATAGTCCCACCACTCTCCACAGATCGTAACGCTTGTTGGACCGCTGGTATCGCACCGGTGCTAAGAATCACCAGGTCTGCTAGTCTGCCGTCATTGTGGCTTTTGACTTGTTCAGGAACGTTATCTTTGGCATGAATGATAGCCTCAGCGCCAAACCTTTTTGCTGCTGTCAACCTGTACTCCTCGACATCCGTCGCAAAGATTCTTTCAGCGCCCCATGCCTTCGCAAGTTTTATCTGAAGTAACCCGGAAATCCCACTGCCGATCACCAGGACAATCTGCCCTGGCGTCATCCGAGCGATCCGCAAACCACGTACGACACAGGCCAACGGTTCAATGAACACGCCCTCATCATAGGTCATCTGCTTCGGAAGAACGAACACCCCGTTTTTGACATTAATCTCTGGGACACGGAGATACTCCGCAAACCCACCAGGGTCAAAGTTCGTCGTATGCAGGGTATGACAGAGTGTATGCTGGTTTTTTTTACAAAACCGGCAGGTGTTGCAGGGGACATGATGAGAGACGAACACCCGGTCGCCTTTCTTATATTTCCTAACGTTTTTTCCGACCTCGACAATCTCCCCGGTGATCTCATGGCCAAGGACCTTTGGTGCTTTCTTGATGCGGTACCACTCCATGACGTCGCTGCCGCAGATGCCGCTGGCTTTCACCTTCACTAGCAGTTCACTATCATTAATTGTTGGAATCGGCATTTCTTCGATACGGACATCATCATTCTTATAGTACATTGCGACCTTCATTGTTTTCATAGAAACTCACGTCTTGTTATGGAGCATTGTTTAATAGATTTTTTTGCCGGGGAGCTGTACCATTTAGAGGTCATAGTGTACTATAAAAATCTGGAATTCTCTATGGTTTTTCTAAACGAAAGACGTAAAAGGAGGTTTCTGTTTATTGGAGCACGCTATGGTAATTAAGGTAATCAAATTAAAAACAATTGAGGCACGTCGCTACGTAGAACCAGATGATAAACCACGGCAGATCCGCATTGACCATAATAGCCAGATATCTCAGGTCATGAACAATGCAGAGAAAAATCTGACGATTGAGTTTCAATATACCGCCAGTTACGGTCCTATTGGGATGATCAAACTAGATGGCACTATTCTTTGTGAGGAAAACGAAGCAAAGGAATTAGCAAAAGAATGGCAGAACACCAGGAAAATGCCTGATCAGTTCGCAAGCACTATTCATACTGCCATCATGCATACGTGTGTCCCGGAGGCGGTCGGTATTGCCAAAGACCTGGGGTTACCCCCACCAATACCGTTGCCGCAGGTCAGACTTGGCTCTGATCCAAAGAAGGGGCAAAGCCAGGGTGGCATCGAAGTCGCTTGATCAATTTTTTCTGTAGTATGTTTAAATAAATTGAAAGGATACTTGGCGTGATGAAAACTGTTGTTGTGTCCATTGGAGGATCTGTGGTTCTTTCTGACGAGGCTGATGTTCCTTTCTTAATTAACCTTACCAGTTTGTTTAAAAGAATCAGTAATGACTATAAGCTGTTCGTCATCGTCGGGGGAGGAAAGACAGCTCGGCGGTACATTCAGCTGGGTCGTGAGCTTGGGTTTGACGAGGATACGCTAGATTTGATAGGTATTGATGTAACGCGGGTGAACGCTCGGATTATCGCTCATCTGCTCGGTGTTTCAAACACAGAGATTCCGCGTAGCACGAGTGATGCTTTAACGCTTGATTTCCCAATTGTCGTCATGGGTGGGACGGACCCTCGTCATAGTACCGATCTTGTCGGAGCGGAGTTAGCAGAAAAAACTGGTGCGGTCCGTTTTGTCAATGCAACAAATGTGGATGGCATCTATGATAAAGACCCGAACAAATATAAGGATGCAAAGCAGCTCAAGGAAGTCTCCATTGATCATCTGATTGAGAAATATGGGACGACATGGGGCACAGCAGGCAAGAACATCTTTATGGATGAACCTGCACTTGAGATTATTAAGAAAGCAAAACTACCGACCTTTGTGGTGAATGGGAAGCGGTTGGACCAGTTGGAGAAAGCATTGTTAGGTCAGTCGTTTGATGGAACGATTATTCTTGTGTAAGGGATAAGAGGTTTTTTTTACCCATCCTATTGGAAAGAAAGGTATTTATATTACATCAACATTACGTATTCCCACAAAATTCCCACATAGGTGAACGATGACCGCGATCATACGACTTGATACACGAGGAAGACTCGTCATCCCCAACGAATACCGAGAAACCCTCGACCTCAAAGAAGGAGACGAAGTGCTCATGAGCCTTGATACAAAAACAAACACCCTCATCATCAGCCCGGTCTATGGGAAAGCTGACAACCTCATAAAAATCGATATTGAATTCGACGACAAACCAGGCAGTCTAGCGACCCTTGCGGAAACATTAGCAAAAATCAACATCGACCTTGTCATGACCGAATCAAAAAGCTTCCAGCGAGGACAAAAAGCACGATGGTACATCATCGCGGACATCACAAAATGTCCCTATGACGTTAACCAGATTAAAAAAACATTACTCCAAAATCACTCCGTGGAGTCCGTGAGTATCACCAAGATAGCTCGTGATCGACTTCATCATTGAAGAACAACAATTTTCTTCACCTCTATTTTTCGATTCCACCAATAACACCAGTGGAAAAACTAAGGAGAAGACATTATGAAACACCAAGAAATCTTCACATCAAAGGCAGCTCCAATCCGACAAGGATTGACCCTAACAAAGACAGAAAAAATATATGAAATCGGCCAAACCCTTGGCATCACCCGAAGCAACATCGTCAAAACATTACAGAAGAAGCCATGGATCCAGAACTGCATCACCATGCTTGTTGCAGCTGCGGTGATCGTACTTTGCTCTGCACTCTGCGTAAAAGCAAACCACTATGGCGGAATCAGCACCCAAGATTTCGACATACTAAGCCGATTGATGTACACGACGTTTGGCAGATTTTTCTAAAAAAAAAAAAGAAGACACGATGCAATGCTATATTCTCTGATTGCATCGTTCTCCCTTTTTTAAAAAAAAGGAAAATGAAACCATGCGACAAAAACGATGGACACCCTATGCTGCCCTCTACGAACTGACCCTTCGTTGTAACATGCGCTGCATTCACTGCGGCTCAACAGCAGGAAGACCACGTGAAAAAGAACTTAACACAGAGGATTGGAACACCATCACAGAACAACTCGCTGATCTTCGCTGTAAAGAAATCACCCTGCTGGGGGGAGAACCATTCCTTCAACCAGATTGGTACTCCATTGCATCCACGATCACTACCTACGGAATTAACGTCACCATCATTTCAAACGCCTCCTGCATCACTAGTGACATAATCTTAAAACTCAGGACCCTTGAGCCATACGCTATTGGCATCAGCATCGATGGCGGAACACCACTCACACATGATAGCCTCAGACAACACCCGGGATCGTTTGATACCTGTATCCAGACTCTAGAAAAATTGACAAATGCTAATCTGCCGACTACGGTCATTACCACTCTTAACAAAAATAACATTCAAGAACTCCCCCTGCTTCGAAACATACTGGTAAAGAAAGGTGTTGCGTGGCAACTCCAGATAGCTGCCCCTATCGGCCGATTCCCAAGGGAACTTGCACTGTCAAAAGAAGAGTTCTACGCAGCTGCCTTATTTATTGCAACCACAAGAAAAACCTATAGTATGAAAGAACTACCAATCCTGGGCGCACACTGTTTTGGGTATCACTCACAGACACTGCCAAATATCAATTTACTCCCTATTTGGAGAGGGTGCCAAGCAGGAATTTCTCTCCTCGGCATACAAAGTGATGGTGCAGTAAAAGGATGCTTGTCCTTACCAGAGGAATACATCGAGGGAAACATAAAAAACACAAGCCTAGAAGACCTATGGTCAAACCCAACAACGTTCTCCTATAATAGAAGGTTTTCCACGGACGATCTCATAAACACCTGTCAGGGGTGCTCGTTTGGCAAGACCTGCAAAGGAGGATGTCTTGCACTCTCAACAGCAACAACAGGAAAACCACACGGCGATCCCTATTGTCTCAAAGAAATAGAAAAAAAATTCAGATAAAAAGTATGATCTCATCTCCTCGAACCGATACTCCCCCCATTCCATAACAGAGAGAAAAAAACCGTTGTTTAACTCCCAAAAATATGCTGGACCATCCATTCCGCATTAAATGGTATCTGATCCTTATATTCCTGACCAACCCCAATGAACAACAATGGCTTGCCTATCGTGTACGCTATCGAAAGAGAACTCCCGCCCTTTGCATCCGCATCGACCTTTGTCAGAATCACACCATCGATGCCGACGACCTCATTAAACCGCTTTGCCTGCTCCACCGCATCATTCCCGGACAACGCATCACCAACAAAGATAATCATATCTGGTTTTGCGACCCGTTTGATCTTAGCCATCTCATCCATGAGATTGGAGTTCGTCTGCATCCGACCAGCGGTATCAAGCAACACCACGTCCTTATGTTTCGCCTTTGCATGCTCAATAGCATCATAGGCGACTGCCGCAGGATCTGACCCCGGTCCATGCTTTACAATCTTCACACCAAGATTGTCCGCATGAATCGTCAGCTGCTCAATAGCCCCCGCACGGAACGTGTCACCAGCAGCCATCACACAGGTCTTGCCAACCTTCTGAAGCTGAAAGGCTATCTTAGCAATCGAAAGAGTTTTCCCAGTGCCATTTACACCAACAAACATAATCACCACCGGCTTCTTCCGCTCAGTGATGAATTTCTCAAAATCAAAGTTACTTGATTTCAACACATGGCTGATTGCGTTTTTCAAAACAGTCTCCACAAGGTCCCCCGCTTTCCCCTTATCAAACGGGACACGTTTGATCTGCTGTTTCACATCCTTTTTAATCGAATCAATCACAGAATAGGCGACATCCGCCTCAAGCAGCCCCATCTCAAGGTCCCAGAGCAACTCGTCAAGCTTATTTTCATCAATAGTCCAGGTGGGTTTTTTCTCAACCTGCACGGTCTCTTCGATGCTCTTGCGGGTCTGAAGCGCACGCTGCAGCTCGCTTTCAATGCTTTCCTCTATCTGTCTATCAATCTGCTTCTCCCGCTGTTTTTTCTCCTCACTGACCGGTTTTTGCATACGCAACGCACGCTTGCGTGTGACCACAGGCTGCGGTTCTTTTTTTATCTCAGAAATAACAAGCGGAACATCCCCTTGTTTTTTCTCAGGGCTCACCTGCATCGGGGGTTCCTGAGGTTCAACCTGCTGTCTTTTTTCCAGTTTCTCTTCTTTTTTTAACTCAGATTCTATCTCTGCTTCAATGTTCTTTTCAAAGAGTTTCAATTTCTTTTTAAGAAAATCAAACATGCGTATCCCAACAACAATGCTTCTATCGTTGTGTTTCTTCCATCATCTTCTGTGTTTTACGGGACAGTTCCTCAGCATCGCTTTGTACCTTCTGCCCTAGCTGGACCATCTTCTCAAGGTTTTCCTGTATTCGTTTCATCCGTTCTTCCAGCTTGCCTAGTGCTTCCTCAGCGGTTTTTTCAACGACGACCCCTGCCCCGACACCAATCAGGACGTTCGAGGCGTTACTCAGAGATGCATTCAGGAAAGTACCCGCACCAAGGGGGATGAGAAGCGCTGATTTTTCATCAGCCGTCTGCAGTTGCTCCACCGTTATTTTCGCCCGTTGATATTCCGCGAGAGTTGACTGCAGGTATTGAAGCTGCAGGTCAATGGATTCAAGCTGCTGTTTATAATACTCAATTAAGGTAAGATTCCTGGTTATTTCTTCGTCTTTTACCATGTTGTCCCTTCAGAACATCCAGTAGGAAGTGTATCCCTCTATCAAAGAAGGTCTTATTAATATCTTTCCTGGGCCAGTCATAATCCGTAGCAAAAGTGTTAAAAAATAACAGACATCAGAAAGTAAATTATTTATACAAACGGTCGATGTACTCTTGTTAGGAGAAGGAGAGGAAGGGACAAACCCCATGAAACTCAGTAGAGAATTCGTTGAAAAATTCTCAGAAATATTTTTAGAAGATACCATGGCTGACTTCTTTAAAATAAAAGAAGAGAGCCGATAATCCCCCTCTTCTTTATTTTTTTTTAAGTGATACTCTTATTAACGAAAGGGTTCATTCTGAAATCCATGAGAATCCTTGCAGTCGCCGATATCCACGGGGCACAATATCGCTTAAATCTCGTCCTGAACAATGTAGCGGTGCATAAACCGGATCTTGTGGTTGTCTGCGGAGACATCACCCAGTTCGGACCAGGGGAGCTTGCAACGACCCTCCTAAACCAAATACCGGTACGGACTTTTGCCATCCCAGGAAATATCGACACATTTGATGTTGACCAAGGCATCGAAGCAAGTCATGCAACCAATCTTCACCTCAAGCACGTGGTGGTCCAGGGTGTTCCGTTTGTAGGAATCGGCCGAGAGATACCCGCACCCATCACGGACCCAATCCTGCTTGAAACAGGAGAAAAAAAACCACTGAAAACAGTTCTTGACCGAAAAAGCGTGCTGGTGACCCATGTCCCCCCCTATAAACTGCAAGATAGGATCTTCATAGGTACCCACGGAGGGAGCCGAGAACTGCACAGTATCCTTGACGCCGCTCATCCTCGAGTCGTGCTCTGCGGACACATCCATGAAGACCCAGGGGTAACACAAATGGAAAAAACGACAGTGGTCAACTGCAGCCTTGGGAAACGGACAGAAGGAGCACTCGTAGAAATAAACAAATCAGTGAAAATCACCATCCTTGATTAACAGCACCAGTGAAAAAAAAATAGCCCCGAACGGATTCGAACCGCCGTCACGAGAACCAGAGTCTCGTATGATTGACCACTACACCACGGGGCTAAAGAGACGTCATCACAGTGTATTGTTGTTTCTGTGGAAGAAGAGAGGAAAATCTCGTTCTTTATGAAATTTTCTATTTTTTGCCAACAAAATATTTATGATAATACAGAATTACTTATAAATAAACCTGGTTGGTGCGAACATTAAGGTTGATATTATCGGAGGGGGCATCAGTGGTCTTGCCACCGCCATCTCAATAAAAAACCATAACCCATCTATCGAAGTCATCGTCCATGAGAAATACAAAGAAATCGGTTATAACCATGAGGGGAGACGATGCGGTGAGGCACATTCAGTTGAACATGAATGGGCACACTGGAAACCCTTAGGAAACAGCGTTTATAACACGATTCTGCACGCGGATGTTATCATAGGAAAACATCATTATACGGCACAACGACCACCGAATGTCGCTTTTATTCTGAACCGGCAGGAGTTCATCTGCCAGCTGGCACGGGACGCGAAGAACGCTGGTGCGGTGCTCCAGACAAACGATAAAATAAAAAGTATTCATACTCTTGACGGAGATACCATCGTTGATGCCTCAGGCTGTCCAAGTAGTGTGAAACGGGAGCTAAAAATTGGTACAGGATTTACCGGGACGACCTACCAAGAGACCTTGCAGGATGCGAACTGCTTTTCAAACGACCGCATACAAATCATCTTTTCTATGCCAGCAGGATACTTCTGGATTTTCCCACGGAACCCTGAGAAAAAGGAAATCAACCTTGGGGTTGGAACCTTCGGGAACTTCGGGTATAACCTCCGGGACATGCTTGCGACATTCAAAGAACAACAGAAGATAACCGGTACCGTGAACTATGTCGTCGGTGGGTTTATCCCGCTGGGATTACAACGCCCGTTCCTGTACAAAAATATCCTTTTTGTCGGTGACGCGGGGGTTGGTGCCTTCCCATTCTCAGGTCAGGGGATTTATCGAGCGTTGATGAGCGGCGATATCGCAGGACGATGCATCGCAGAGGGGAATCTACGAAAATATCCCTCCATCATCAAAAGGGAATTCACGCAATGGGATTTCGTCGGTTCCACCTTTATTAGGATGAACCTGGTCCTAAGGAGAATCAACCCAGCATTTTATTTGACGACATTAAACGTTATGGCACACCTTGGAAACGAACTTCGTTTGCTTATTCACTAAGGACACTTGAATTTTTTTTTAAAAAAAAAAAAAGAGGGGGCGGTTCCTTTTAGAGCCCTAGTTGAGGTGCGAGCAGTTGCAGCAATCGGTATAACAACGGATGGTTCTGCAGGAATTGTATCACCAAAGACTGCCCTGCTAGGTTTTTCGGCATCGTGACCTCTAGCACCGTCCACTCGCTGAGGTACCCCATTTCATCCATGGCCTGCACCTGAATCCTCAGAGTACCCGCGGTTTGGAACGCGTGAGAAAACACGACATCCTCTCCAGAGGGATAGAAGGTTGACCAGTTCACCGCTCCGCTTTCACCCCAATTAATCCGGTAACAAATCGAATGGTCATTTGGATCAACCGCTGAGACGGTATAGTCATAAGTTTGTCCAACCTTCCCTGAGGAAGGTCCAGTAATTTCCGGTGCAGCTGGTGGTGTATTATCGGTAATCTGCACCCGTATCCCAACAGACCATTCACTCATGGAACTTTTATTGTCCTTTGCGACGACCTTTACGATGTATGAACCTATACCCGCCCAGGAATGTGTCACGGATATTTCTTCTCCAGATGTATACGGACCATACCAGCCGGACATTTCTCCAAAGCCCCAGTCGAACTGATAATAGATCGGTTCTCCATCAGGTTCGGTGGTCACTGCTGTATAGGTCATGTTTTGGTTGTAGACGCCCTGAGTAGGACCATTAAGGGTTGGTTGGGCTGGTGGATTGCTAAACTGACCTATCTTGAGTTTTAAGGCCGGATCTCCGAAGAGCAAACAACCCTGAATAATCGCCCGCCAGGTCCCATAGGAGTAATCCCAGTTGATTGTTGGAGCCATTCTATCCTTTGAGTAGGCATGACCTTTCCCGAGTTGCCAGGCGTTGAGGCTCCCGGATTTATTCTGCAAATCTAAGAAGTATGACCAGAACTCCTTTGCTTGGAATGCACTTGAGGAATTTGTACAATCGAGATTCCCCCAACCATAACAAGTATTATACACAACTCCAAAAGCAAGCTCAGTATCAGAATGGAACAGCATCGAATGCAGTACACCATCGTCAGCATCATCAAAGTCCCCACAGTGACATCCATAGTCGTGCAGGAAGAATGGTTTGGTGTTGGTATACTGGGACTCCCATGACGATGCATAGACATCCAAGGACATACTTGGGTCTGCGTGAGCAATACCACTGGCAATGGTGATCTCATTATTGTTGATTGCATTCTTAAAACCAGCAATCGCTGCTGATTCAGACCCGCCCTGCCAACCAGGATTTGGTGGATCCGCAGTCCATCGATGAGTGATATTAAAATCGTTTTCCGGATGTTTTGCATTCCATGTCTCAAACCCAAATTGCATACCAACCCAACTTGGGAACGGCCCATCATGGTGCGGGTCGGGACCAAGCCAGTCAATCGTTCCTTTCACAGCACTGTAGTCCATGAAATCATCGCCTTGACACGACCAGCCAGTGTCACCACCATAAAAACCAGCGTTGTCAAGATAGTCTAAGTCATAACTTGTTCCATAATACAGGACTTTTTTAATCCAATTGGAGACATCCTGTGGGATATCACAGGTTATCCTCCCGATGTACATCTCCGAATAGAGGTCAAATCCCGTATCTCCCTCTTCACCCCAGTAGTTATCTGAGTCAGCATTGAAGTTGTTGTCAAGATTGCTCCAGTAGATATCAGCGTCTATATCTGTTTCGTAGTTCGTATCCATGTCACGAGCTGGGATGTAACTTGATTCACCGTCACCCGCAATCAGGATATAACGGGTCTCCCAGTCCTGATACGCATCCTTACAGAACTCTCTGATATGAGCCTGTTGGTCATTGAACAAGGGATTGGCGTTTTGATAGTCGGTGCACGCGTTGATATCTTGAACGGTGACAACGGTACTGGCAAGTCCATCATTTGCGAGATGATAATCCATAAGGCTGTTCCAGTTATACGGTGTGCTGCCTGATGTCGCCCAATAATTCAGACTGTTATAGGTTGTTGTAATAATGACAAAGTCGTAATGCCCGCTGGGGTCACAAAGTCCACCAGGATAACCGAATGTTGGGAGATCCGATGTATACGTATCAAGGACATCTGCATTATACACGAGGGATTCGACCCACGCGCGATCCTCGAGATTGTTCTGATAAAACTTCGTCGTCTCAGTGGCTTGTTTGAGTCGAATATTGACAGTCATTTCCTGATAATATGCTACGGTTCCTGCACCAGGGTTATATTGAAGCGGGTGTAGATTGAGCGAAAGAATCGTGTACCCGTGAGAATACCCAATTTGCTCCTGGTCATAGAGATATCCTGGATAGGTGGATCGTACCGAATAGACATTGTCATTTACCACAAAAGCCCCAGGTTCCTGGCCAAAGGGAACCGGATTTTGATACGGAAAGATTGGTTTTGCTTTTAAATCGTCTATCTGGAATTCCACTGGGGTTCCGACAACCTGAATATCACTGACCGTGGTCATCGGTGGTAAGAGCAAGGAAATCGGTTTTACTGGCATCATTGGCTCACCAGCGTTCTTGCCAATCGGAAGGCACCCTTTCATTTCCACCAATGTATAGTCATGGTTATTTTCATAGGTCGTTTGAGCTTTTGGTTCTGCAAAGAGGAACGAATAACTCAAGAACTGATTTGAGGTGGTTGACGTGTTTTGTTCGCCATTGATATCAATTGCTGTAGCCAGAGATGCGAACAGTATTACTATACAAAAAACTGCACCTATAGCACTTTTGCCTGTCGTTTTGTTATGTAAAATTTTTTCTCGCATATTTTACCCCCGCTATATTAACTTACTTTTATTGGTATTACTTACTTCTTTAATTATTAATGCTCATTTAGTATTTATA
>JAFGFQ010000036.1 GCA_016930995.1 Thermoplasmatota archaeon
CATATCGGATACCGAACGTGACGTATGCTGTTTGCAGATAACTACGGATGTCCTCTGCAGTGCTCCCACCGATGTCATCAAGCGTCCGAATGATCGTTCTGGTCCCTATTAGGTTATGTTGTTCGGCCAGGGGTAAAAAACCATTTTTAAAATCATCTGTTGTCAGGATAAGTAGGTCGTACTCATCCGAGATCATTTTCTGAGGCTCAAGGTCAGTGTATGAGGTTTCCATTTCCGGGTTCTGAATTTTACTGAACAGCTCAGAGCGATCAGCAGGTATGGAACGGTACAATGAATTCAATGATGATTCTTCTTTGAGGGTAATTGACACAGTCATGGTCGGGTAATAGTACAATTCTCCCGTGTGTGGAATATACTGGGTTGGATAGAGCATGAGGACAAGGATAGAATATCCTCGGAATTCGTATACACCAATCTCTGAATACAAACGATCAGGAAAAAGTTGATCAGAACCATAAAGTCCTTGATCTGGCTCAGGAGTTGCATCATCCCGGGATACTGAAATAGGGATGGGTTTCCCACAGGGGATGAGGTGGAAGCCTGACCCAACGAATGTTTTTTCACCAGAGATGGTGATAGTATCAACTGTCCGGTGTGGTGGCAGCAGTAGATACACTCCCTTCGTCGGTAACAAAGGTTCACCAGGGTTTCCTGAACAAGGGGACCCTGTCAGTTCTATTTGATCATATTGAACATTTTTTACTGAGGTTTTTGAAATACTTGGACTGGGAAATGAATACGTCATAGTGACAACATCGTTACAGTTCTCCTCTGTTGCCAGCACATTTATGGAAAATGCCATCGCAAGCAATGCAAAAGATAGGATCGTAGCTTTAAACACTCCTCCTGCTTTACGGGTTTTTTTCTTCATACTATCCCTACGTTCTTTTATTCTCATTGAAATTTATATACTTATCCCTTTGATTTTCCTTGAGATAGATCATGTAAAATGATTTCCGCGGTCCATCGTGCCACGTTCCCTGCTGCCTGAGGGCATTTATCGATATGAGCCCCTGCGTTTTCAAACGCCTCATATTCCTCCCTATCAAGCAGATTATAGCTCCGTCCGAACAGCTTCTTTTGGACGTCACAACAGAGAGGTGACCCATATTCTTCAAAAAACCTATCATATAACTTTTTTGTATATTTGAACACCAGTCGTTTTTTATGACCTTCGGTGAACTCCTGGTAGGTTCTGCCTACAAGGGCGCTGATGGCAATCATCCCTCCTGCAAGTGCTCCGCACGTGCCTTTTGAGGACAGTGCGGTGCCTCCAGCAAGTCCCTGAGATGCTTGAAAAATGGATTCATCTCCGATATCAAGAGTCTCTTTCAGGGCAGCAAGCACACATTGTGGACAACTGCCAAGCTTTGCTTCATAAGCAAACGCTCGATTATACGCGTCTTCCAGAAGGTCCTTCTCGCTGGTCATACAGGCCTATAGTCCAACCTGTGTTATAAACCTTTTAGAAAGGAATATTCTCTGGAGCATCATCTGGGCTAAAGAGACAGGATGTGATGAGACATCCAGATCTTTCATATGAAACGAAAACATCTGATCATCGATTACGATAAAATCAAAAAGAACAGGTTCAAAATCCTTTTTCTGGACTACCATTTTTACTATGGCTGATGAAAATTTTTTCATAGTATTTTTCCCTATCACTAAATACTTAACAATTGTTAATTATAAATAGTTTTGCACAAAACATCCCCTGATATTGAGAATTTCTGATGAAAAATTGGAAATCTTTATTAGTTCATTACTTCTTCTACTGTTGATACTCATGGATGAGGACGTAATTCTTTTAAAAAACGGTGAGGAAAAAAGTATAACAAAAAAACCAGGAAGAACCTATCGATTAATGCTAAAAACACAGAAGATGGAGGCAATCATCGCTGAAATCGATCCTCACACGGAATCAAGATTATTCCAACATGACGGAGAGGAAATGCATCTGGTCCTGGAAGGCGAAATGGAATACACCGTCGGTGAAAAAAGCTATAAACTCTCTGAAGGGGACATCCTTTGGCATAAATCAAAACTCATACACCATGCAAAGAACAACAGTACAAAAAAAGTCGTCTACATTACAGTTGCGACACCACCAAGTTTCATGTCAAGTATGGTCTAACTCATCGAAGTACAGACAATCACCACTAAGGATCTTCTGAATATCTCCTTTTTCTGTCCTCAGGAGGAGAAATCCTGATTGATCCACAGCAATAGCAGTACCTTGGATTGATGATACAGATGTTCGTATACGAATAACTTTTCCAAGCGTATCTGAATACGACTTCCATTCTTCGATTATCTTATCATACTGCTGCTTCATAAAACGATGGTAGAACTCATCAAACTCCCTGAAGAATCTTCCAAGGAATTCAAAATACTCTACCGTCGCTCCTATCTCAGTTTTCAATGACGTTGAGCGTAAACGAATGTCATCAGAAAGCAACCTTGAGTCGATGTTTACATTAACGCCGATACCAACGATCACATAAGTGAGTGTATTTCCATTTATCTCTGATTCAAGGAGGATCCCTGCGATTTTCTTTCCATTCACCCGAACATCATTTGGCCATTTAATGGTCGGATGCAGACCATACGATTCGATGGTTTTTGCCACGACCAACGCTGCACCGATTGGCAACAACGATACTTTCTCAGGGACGATGTGCGGTCGGAGAATCAGAGAAAGATACACGCCACCCTCTGGAGACTGCCAACTGCGGTCAAATCGCCCGCGACCCTTCCTTTGTGTCTGCGCAAGAATCACAGTTCCCTCTTCTGCGCCACCACGAGCAAGGTCTTTTGCAGTCAGATTCGTAGAATCAAGATTCTGAAAAACAAGCAGTTTTTTCACAAAACCAACAGCAAGGTTTTTTGAAAACTCCGATGATTTCTCAATAAATGATTTCTTATCCATACGAAGTGACACAAAAATTTTATTTTTGTTGTTGATTGCTGTTTGCAGCCATAATCACCGCTTGGACCGCGGCCATTGCTGCAGCAGTCTTCGGTCCAGAGGATTGTGCTTTCATCTCCTGAACGTACTTTACCACCTGATCAAGAATGTTGTATCGAGGAATGAAACTGGTATCATAGGTCCCTGCGCGCCATTGAGGGTTGTTCATGACCACCTGATGGAACGGGATGTTGTTTCGTACACCACCAATCTGGAACTCCCAGAGAGCTCGTTTCATACGCTCGATTGCCCGTGGTCTGTCCTCGCCCCAGACGATGAGTTTTGCTATCATGGAATCATAAAAGGGTGGGATTGTAAAACCAGGATACACACCAGAATCGACTCGGATGCCAGGACCACTTGGCTCTGCATATCTGATGATTTTTGCGGGAGCCGGCATGAAATTGTTCAAAGGATCCTCCGCGTTAATCCGACATTCAATCGAATGACCACGAGGATGGATATCTTTTTGATCGTACTCAAGCTCCAAACCGGAGGCGACACGAAGCTGCTCCCGAGCAAGATCGACACCGGTCGTCACCTCTGTGATCGGATGCTCTACCTGCAAACGAGTGTTCATTTCAAGGAAATAATATTTACCAGCCTTAAACATAAACTCGCAGGTCCCTGCGTTATAATATCCAGCGGTTTTTGCGGCAAGCACTGCTTGCGCACCGATTTCTTTACGTAGCTCAGGAGTCAATGCACACGACGGCGTCTCTTCAATGAGCTTCTGATGACGTCGCTGCACACTACATTCCCGTTCATAACAATGTATCAAATGACCTTTCTTATCCCCAATTACCTGATATTCAATATGACGAGGGTTTTCGATGAATTTCTCGATAAAAACAGAATCATCACCAAACGAGTTCTTCGCAAGCTGTCGGACTGTTGTGAGGGCTTTTTCCATCTGCTGTTCATCGTTTACTTGTTGGATCCCAATCCCTCCACCGCCGGCAGAGGCTTTGAGCATGACCGGATATCCAATCTCGTGGGCGATGTCTTTTGCCCGTTCATGATTGGCAATCGCCTCAGTCACCCCTGGTACGACTTTCACACCTGCTTTGATCATGGATTTTTTTGAGTCAATTTTCGATCCCATCAGTTTCATCGCAGAAACCGGTGGGCCAATAAACTCGATGTTGTTCTTCTTACACATTTCCGCAAACTCAGAATTCTCCGCCATAAATCCATAGCCAGGGTGGATTCCTTCTGCCCCTGCTTTCAACGCAACCTCGATGATTTTCTGTTTATTGAGATAGCTCTGACTCGCAGGACCAGGGCCGATATTGTATTTTTCATCAGCGTATTTCACAAATAACGCGTGCTGATCCGCATCTGAGTAGACAGCAACGGTTCCAATCCCAAACTCTTTGCAAGCCCGCATGATCCTTACAGCAATTTCTCCGCGGTTAGCAATGAGTACTTTATTTAACATGACATATCACCTTTTTTACAGAATCTGCACCAGAAGATCCCCACTGCAAACAGGTGCGCCTTCTTTAATGAAGATTTCCTTGACTTCTCCTTCAGATTCGCATTTGATCTCTTGTTCCATCTTCATTGCTTCGATGGTGGCAATAATATCTCCTTTCTTGACCTTGTCACCTTTCTTTACTTTTATTTTCAGAATGGTCCCTTGCATGTTTGATTTAATGCCACCTTCGACATCCTTTGGTTTTTCTTGTTGAGCCGCACCTGCTGCCCCTGCGACAAGATACCCACCAGAGGGGATAACCTTGACTTCATAAGGCTCTCCGTCGACCTCGACTTGGAATTCTGTTGGAATCTGTGCAGGACCTGCTCTTTTCTCCGGTGGCAGTGTCTCCAACCAGAGTTGTTTTACCTCAGGGAATGATTGTTTAACCATCGCCCTGGTGAATTGATGATCAAGGGGTAGTGGTAACATATCCGAGGTGAACTCAGCAATCGCTTGTCCTTTCAAGAACTTCAAACCCACTTGTGGATAGAGAATGTAGGTCATGATATCTTCTTCTTTCTTAATCAGTGATCCGC
>JAFGFQ010000149.1 GCA_016930995.1 Thermoplasmatota archaeon
CGGATTGAAAAGGACTAACCATAGATTAATTCCTTCGATAGTGATGTATCCACTTTCTTCAGTGAGATTTCTATATTTACCAAAGATGAATGACTTAGTCAATTCTTGTGGAACATCCTTTACTAGAATAGTGTCGGTATCAGAAGTATAGCCAGGTTTCGATGCAACAATTGGATAAACAATATCTTCGGGTACTGAAGGCGCAGTGATTACAGTCGTGCCGTTAGGACCTGTTGAATATGTTTGTTTATCAAAGTGAACCTGTGCGTATGGTGCTATTGTTCCTCCTAATGTTTTCACCGTCACATTGAATGTGGTTCCTTCGTTTACTTCATGGGTATCAAGAGATATATTCAAGATGTAGTAAAGCTCAAAGGGATGCATCAATGGATATAGGTCTTGATTACTTCCACCGGAGATGTTATAGGGGGTATCACCGATGCCGTCACCATCATTATCTTCGCCAGTGTAATCTGACCAGTAGTTTCCTTCTTGGGTAAAAGGGTCATACCAAATATTATTGAAAGAGTCATAAGCCAAATCACCCGTATATGAAATAAAATTATTATGGTGTATTTTGTTATTATTGCTACCATATTCGGTCCAAATACTCAACGTCGTTATGTTGGAAAAAGTTGAATATTTCACTTCACAATATTTGTTTGTAATCTCTCTTAAATCTAGACCATAGGTGCATTCTGAAATTAAACAATTATCTATTGTCACATTGCGATTATCGGCTAAATAAAATCCAAGATTCGCATCAGTAGAAATACAATTTTCTATTGTAATATGTTCGGAATCCTCAACTGCTATAGAGTCGGATAGCCCATCTGATACAGTAAATGATGAAATGAAAACATCATTCACTCCTTCGCCATCCCATCCTATTCTCAATGTCCAATCTCCTCCTGGAATTGGCTCTCCATCAGGGTCTTTGATTATTGTAGTATTTCTATCTTCACCTACAAGGTTTACAGAGTATGCAATAAAAACATTCTCAACATATATTCCACTGTAAACAAAAACAGTCCCACCAACATCAGCTGCATCTATTCCTGCTTGGATACTTGAGAAATGGTCATAACCCCAGCCAGGAGTTGAATAATTGAAATCATCATCGACATAGACAATTTCTGGTTGTGTGATTAAATCTTGAATCTCATCTTGAGTTAAAGTTCGATTATAAATTCGGACTTCATCGATAATACCTTTGAAAAATTGATAAGATTCCCAACCACCCCCCACGCTATCTTGGTCACCACCAATTGCGACAGAGCCGTTTGGGCTCAATAAACCTCCTATGAACCCCGTTCCTGAAAATTCCAAAATTCCGTCCTTATAGAATAGAAGTTGACCATCAGAACTATTCCATGTTACAGCAATGTGATGCCAAAACCCATCATTTGTTGAAATTCCAGAATTTCCAACTAATTGGTCGTGTATAACAAATGTGAAATTACTATAATTAGTAATAACAAATTCATTAGTAGCATTAGTACAAGCATAAGAAAATGCGCAACCATCTTCTTGAGTTGTATCTGATGTATTCATCCAGAATGCTACAGTTATTTGTGCTGTCGGAAAACCATTGAATGGATTTTGAAGCACATAATCATAATTTCCATCGAAATACAACGCTTTTCCAATTTTACCTGTTGTCCAACTTGCATTATAGATTGTTCCATTGTGTCCATTCCCAGAATTATCATGAGCAATAGTACCACTTCCTTCATTGAAATTCCAATACGCCACTAATCCATTGGTATCTATTGACTGAGAAGTAACTTTTACAATATGATTATCAAGGTTGATACTCGATACAACACTCGCTCCAATAAATAACAGAATTATTCCAACAACTAATACTTTCCTCATTATGTATTCCTCCCCTGCTCAAAGCAGGTAGATTTGTTATCCTGTGAATTGATTTAAATGTTTGGAAAATGTAATGTCAATAGACATCGCTAACATTCGTAATAGAATGATGACGGTATTCCCTCCACTCCGAGGGAATATCGCTCGTTGTTGAACCATTCAATATACTCATCGAGCAAAAGTGAAGCATTTTCAAACACTTTGTCCAGGACGAGGTACTCTTCTTTGAGATTGCGAATCGCTCGTTCAACTTTCCCTTTGGTCTCCGGGTAATGTGGGGGTGCTGGTTCATAGAGGACTTTGTGTGTTTTGCACCAATTTTTCAGGTCGTTGCTTTTAAATTGGGCTCCGTTGTCGCAGAGGAGTCTTCGGGGATGACCATAGTGTTTCACTGCCTCGTGGAGGGCAGTGACGACCTCTTCCTTTCGAATCGAGGTGTACAGTCTGCAATAGATGATGAACCGTGAATGGTCATCCACGATGATCAGAGCGTAGAGTCGTTTTCCGTCTAGAAGAAATGGCCCTTTGATGTCGATTTGCCAGAGGCCGTTTGGCTTCCGAGCACGGAAATATTTCCAGTCTCTTTTATTCTTCTCGTAGGGGGAACCATTCCGTCGATGTCTCCTCAGAATCGTGTTCACCGTCTGCCGACTGATTCGCACTGGAGCCCATTCGCTTCCAGTGATTGCAGTGAGAAGATGGTGGATATACCCTGGTGGATGGTGAAGATTCAGAACAATCCGATGAGTCCCCCAATTGAATGAATCACGGAGGACAACAACAGCATTCTCAATCTCTTGTGTGACTTTCTTCTGGATCCGATGGGGTCGTCGGGAGCGACTCCGATAACTTTCTACTCCTCGGTGGTATGCTCGTTTTCTCCATTTCCATATGACCCAGCGGCTGACTCCGAAGACAGCCGCGATGTCTTTGATGCGGTATCCTTTTTTGTAAGCTTTAATTATACGTTTCCGTATTTCTGGTGTAAGTGATCCCATCCCTCTTCATCCCAATGATAGGGATGTGATCACTTCATTTTTACTTTATTGGCTTTGAAAATGTTAGCGATGTCACTTTACTTTACAGAAAAGATAAAATTCATAGAAATTAGAGTTTTTTGTTAAAACCAATTGTATTTTCCTTAATGTGTTTGTATTTTTCGTGAACAAAGATATGGGATGAAGTCTTGACGCCCCGTACAATTGATGTGGGATAGAGATTTTAATTTGAGATAAGTCGTTTTAACATCTGATCCCATAATAGATATTTCCGTATTTTCCTTCCTCTTTCCCCACCATTTTAAAGATTTTTCTTGATCTCAATAAAAGAGTTAATGCTTCTTCGACTTTTTGTGATTCGATTCCCTTGATTTTCGCTTCTTTCATGATATATTTATTGTGTATCAGTTTTTCCTTATGATCCATTAATAACTTGCTGATGTTATAAAAAATTGTAATCATGGTTTCCCGTTGTTCATCAGATAATCCTTGATTGACTATAAACCAGTCAATATCAAATTTTGGTCCTTGGACACGTAATGTTTCAAAATATATCCCTGCATTTTTCATTCGTTGCTCTATTTCTCTATCATTACTATAACCAAAATTGGCTAGACCGATATTCACTAAGAAATCTATTGTTTCACTTATGGTACTGCTATGATATTTTTCCATAAAATCATTAATCAAGTTTAGAGTTTGTGTATCAGTCGAAAATGTCTTTGTGATTCTTTTATTAAGAACATGTTTTTTAGAATGTTTTTCTTGCATAATTCAACCATAAAAAGAAAAGAATTTAGGTTTATAAAACATATACTAAGAATCCCTAAGATTTCTTTTATACATAAGATTTCAATATTTACAGAACCTTCGAAAAAGTTATCAATTAAAGGTTGTTCTATTACAATAAACAAGGATTGATTAAAAATGTCTCCTTATTGTCCTCATTGTGGAAGAGAATTGGTATGTCCTGCATGCGGGGTTTCTGGAATACCCAAGGGAACTCAGCAACGAGGCCCACCTCAAGCATACAAATGTGCAAATCCGGATTGTGGTGCAATATTTGGAAGACCTGCTAAAAAATTCAATCATATTGGTGGTGGATTTTCATATGTTTGTCCTGAGTGTAAAAAACCAGGTTTTACTCCATGGTATGGAGATTAATAGACAGAAGTTAATTCTATATACTATACAAATCACACAATAGTTTTTCATCAAACATAATCTTTAAATAGGATACGTTGCTACATTTTTTGGACTTGGTCCATCTTTTTTGGCATTTCTATCCCTTCTAAAAATACTTTTTCGCGTTTTTACAGAGGCGACTCTATGGAGCGAAAAACGCCCCTCAGGGGCATAAAATCGGACCTCTTCGGTCCTGAGGTAAAGGATAATATGAAGGCAAATCAAAAAGATATCAACACCGATTCTGCAGAGATAGACTCTCTCCCAGACTATGATATCGAATTGGATATGGATAACATCGTCGTGTTACCAATCGATGGAGTAGTTGTTGAAAACAATGATGATGAAGTAAAATTATTATTTTACTACTACAAACCAGATAGAGACAATGGAGAAGATGATATTATTCGATGCAAATGTATAGCAGAATTTCGAGTATCTCCATCTCATTTCATTACAATAGCAAAGGATATAATAAATAAAACTAGTGACATAAACGTCAATCAGAAAAAATTTAATACAGGAATTGAAGATGTAATGTATCTTTAATTTTCCTCTTTTCTTTTTTTTATATAAAAATCCTTCATCGTAATTTTTAAATTGGTCGAATTAATTTAGTATTTATGTCTAGAATAGATACTAATAGAAAAGCTAAAAAACTTGCAGTCAGCAAATTAGAAAGTAACAGGTATAAAATAACAAGTTCAATTGAAAATAATGAAATTTCAGTTCTTTCTCCAAAAGGAAATAATTTTAAAATTCGGGTAAACGGCCATATAAGAAGAACTTGGTGGGACATTAAAATAGAAAAACCCAGAGATGACTTATATTATATTCTCGTAGAAATGGTAATCAAATCACCAAGATATTATATTTTTACAAGTAAACAATTGATGAAAAAATGTAATGATAATTTTAAAGCTGGTGTAAAAAGAAGAGAACGAAAAGGTTTATCAGGACTACCAACCCGTGGAGAAGGTCTTAACCCTGGTGATACTAAAGGTTTTGATGTTTGGGAAATATTACCAGAATAATTTTCTTATAATTATTCTGATTGTTTATATGATTTGACAAGAAGTATTTTGAATATTGGTCTTTTCATAAAAAATATGATTTATTATTCAATTCAATGCAATCGACTCTAATGCGTTTGTTTTTTTCATGAACAAGATGATGGGAGAACCTATTGATGCCCTGTACGGTTGATGTAAGATGGGGAATTTAAGTAACGAAAAGAGAAAGATGATTTATATTGATCCTTTTTTCATGTTGAAAACACAATTAGGCTTAGATAACGACGAGTAAGAGTAATCAATGTTAAATGTTGAGACTCCTCGGACACCATTAATTTTCTATATGTAAATCCTGCCAACATAGTGACGTCCGTAAAAGTTTTCATATAAAAGCGGGGATGCAACTTAGTATCGTTTGAATGAAAAAGAAAACCAAATCCTATGATTGTGACATTTTCTACATCATCGCTAAAATAATAATAGTACGGAAAAAAAGAACTATTATCTTTCTCTACAAAGGTCATTTTAGCATCTACAGTTATGATTCCAAAAAGTAATAGAAAACCATTATCCAAGTTATCATATACATAGACCTTAAAACAAAAATCCCAGCCGGGATTTGCACTATGCCAATTATTATCAATACTATACCATTGTTCGCCTCTTGTATAGTTATCATCTTGAGTAACACCCCAATATGTGACATTATAAGGCTGGGGACCCGGATTCTCCGCAATATCAAGAGTCCACACTATATAATATGTCTTTTTTGTTGTAATGTTGATGTCGGGGAAATCAAATTCAGTCCAATTGACTTGAGGATAAAATTGCTGAGGTAGTTCCTCAACAGGAATTGTTACTGAAGTGAGGTCAGTATCATTTAAGTTTTCTCGTATTGAAACAGTTAAATTCCCATGTGGATCTCCTTCGTTCCACACAATTAGTTCAACCCTCGTTAAAATTTTGTACTTTGGAATAAATGATTGAGCTACAGAGATTTTTCCATCAAAACCTAATCCCGCACCATTCCAATCAGAATTTTCTTGGTCAATCCAATCATCTAACAAGGTTTTATCCAATAACAGTTTTGCCTCACCAGTAATTGGTGCAGTACTAATTGTGATTAATAAAAGTATAATTCCAAAAATTATACCTTTATTCAACATATTATTTCTCATAAATTATTCCTCCCCTGCTGATACAGGTCATATATTGTTAGCAGATTGATTGATTTAAATGTTTGTAAAATATAAAAAGTAATGATGGTAAGTTGATAACATATTTAATTTCATTGATTATTTTAGAATTTTCACCTCTTTCGCCACAGTAACATAGCTAGAGCAATAGCACACAGAACAAATAATAGTTCAAATCCCGGGGTTTTACCTTCATTGTCCTGAGATGATGATGGTTCTGAAATACCATATGTGGCTGTTGGCTCTATATACTCATCAATAGTACCGTCTCCATTATTATCGATTTTTAATTTATAACTAATAACTTCTTCTTTTATATCGATGGATGCCTCAGATTTATTATTAATAGAGATATTTTGATAAGATGCCATAGAAAAGTTACCGGATTCCAAGCTTTTCTTGATAGTTAAATTAAAAGAACCAGTATTTTCCCCTTTAATTTTCACCTGATAATCTTTTTCTCCCAATGAGAATGAAACTAGTTTTCGACTATGATTTCCATATGTCGTATTGTAATAAAAAGCGTCTATTAATTCAGATTTCTCTGCACTTACTTCATTTCCATTTGAGTCAACCAAATAAAGATCCGCTGGGCATTCTAAAACCACAGTACAGACAGAGTAAAAACACTCAGGGGGATGTATGTTAATAGAATTTTCATCGATTGTAATATTTCTATAAGCACATTCTTCCCAACAACTTGCTGTTTGAACAAAAGCTGTTCCATCAATTGCACCATCCAATATTTCTTGTTTATTTTTATCAAAAATACAATTATTATGAGTATGACCGCATAACACCAAATCTACATTAAAATTAGTACAATAATCAATAAACAATTGTTTGTTATTATAAATAGTCCCCTCCTCATATATGCCATACCAGTTGAGTTCATTTATAGCTGGATGATGCATAAATATCACTTTTTTAAATCCGCCTGAATCTTCACCATCATCTCTACCATCTAACATATCAAGTTCATGTTCCAACCATGAAATTTGTGAAGATGTTAAACCACTTCCATATGGAGGAAACCAATCTGAACCGATTACATCGTGTCCTGAATTTAAAGAAAAGAAATAACAATTTGCATCCTGGTTAAAAAATGAATAATCACTACTTTCGTTCACATATTGATAATAATTACCTAACAATCCTATGTCTCTATAATCGTGGTTACCCGGACAAGTATAAATCGGTATCTTTTGTGTATCATCTAAGAATAGGTTACCATTATCATCTTTAAATATCGAATCTATAAAACTTTCATAATTCTCTTCAGTCGCTATATCAACAATATCTCCTGTTATTAATATAAAAGCAGGCTTCGGGTTGAATTTACTGATATGATTAAGACACTTATTAAATCGTTCAATTGCTTTTTCAGCCCCTATATGTAAATCAGTTATTTGGATAAAATAGAATTCCGATGATGGTTCTTCTGGTGTTTCTTCTTCGATCCCCAGATAAAGATTTTCTATTTCATTTGATGATAACGCATAGTTATAAATACGAACCTCATCGATTTTCCCATGGAATAAAAGTTTTCCTTCCCAGTGAGTTCCGAATTCAAGTGGAAGATTGTTTGTACGGATGTCATCTGAAAAACAAGTTATTGAGTTTTCATATTCTCCATCAATGTATATTTTTGCAATATTATCATTCCTAACAGCGGTTAGAAAATGCCATTGACCTATCTGCAGCGGAGTTTTTCCATTTAAATTAATTAAGGTTGCATCAGTACTTGCAAGCTGCATGTTTGCACATCCATCGGAAAACGCTTGACCTGTAGCGAGATAATAACCGAAATTAGTTCCATAATTTCCTTTTGATATAATTGGTGCGGTGTTTGGCATGGAATCACAATAAACCCATGCTGAAAGTGTTAAGTCACCTGTTATATCTAAACTTTGGCTGTCAGGTACATCCGCATAATCGTTTATACCGTCAAAACTTAGTGCATAACCAGAAACTCCGGTGGTCCAAGTAGCTCCATGTGTCGTTCCATCATTACCGTTTTCTGAAGAATCAAAAAAAGTATTACCAGTTCCTTCATCAAAACTCCAATATGCACTTAATTGATTATGTGTCGATGAGGGAGCATCTAGTGAATACAAACTTGCCACCTCATCTGTAGATAATACGCGTTGATATATTCTCATTTCATCGAGGAGTCCTTTGAAAAAAGCATGTGTTCCTGTAACTGAACCTAAGTAGAGGTCTCGAGCAGTGTCTCTTAATTCCATTTTATAGATTGTATTAAAATCTAGTTCATCATTAATATAGGTCTTAAATGCACCTGTTGAATCATCATAGGTCATGGTAATCATTGTCCACTCATTAAGAGGACAAGGTGTTGGATTGTATCCTGGGTGATCGTTTGTTGTATCTAAATTCTGAAAAACCCATGTATTTTCACTTTCGGAATTCCTAATAGCCCAACTACCATCATGGTTCACTCCGGGATATCCTTTAAAAAATGCATCCATTTGATATCCAGAAGCCTTAGGTTTACACCAAAACGATACTGTAAAATCTGTATAATCCAAATCTAATACATCATTATCATCAACCAATACATAATCATTAGATCCATCAAAATCAATAGCCGTTCCAGAAACCCCTCCAACCCATACTGGGTTACCATATATTTGGCCGTCATTTGATCCTACAGAATCATGAGCAATCGTTCCACTTCCTTCATCAAAACTCCAATAAGCGACTAATTCCTCAGCAGGGTTTGCTTGAACAGGTGTTTCAAATCTTAGTATAGTTCCTGTTCCAAAAAACAATATAATCATTCCAAAAACTAATGCTTTTGTCCACAAATCTTTCTGCATATTTTTGATTCCTCCCCTGTAGAAACAGGTGAAATTGGTAACCTATAGATTCATTTAAATCTATCGAAAAAAAAATTTATAGACTTATTACTATCCCAAAAATCCAGAATCCTAGAGCGATTCCAAATCCACAAAGAGCTGTCACCAAAATGATTTTCAAGACATCAGCGAACCCGAATTTTATGGGATGTGGTTTCTTCGCCCAATTTCTGATATCATTTGCTAGTAACTGGAGTCCTTCCCGTGATTCTTCGCATGTGAAAAAGTGCTTCATTTAGTATTCCTCCGCCAACATCAGCGTTAATACATATTGAGTCTGCACTGGATATCCGACTTGCTCACTGAGAGCGTCTTTGCTCCCGTAGTCATCGAGTTTCGCATACACCTTCTTTGGGATTGATTTCATAGGGATTCGGAGACTTCTCCCTTCATCTTCATATCGGGGTTTGTGCTTGTTCATCTCCGGGTCGAAGAAGATGAAGTCCATCTCGGGGGTGATATGATTCAATGCTAGCTCGATAATGGGAGTCCGAAGCTCATTTGGGATTTCAGTGGCGAATCCTCTGGTGACGACAATCATGACGTTATTCATCATGCTTCTCGACCGTCACGAAGGCTACGTTATATTTCTGGAGTTCCGCACGAATCGTTTTGATGAGTTCATCAAGCTCTTCCATCGTCCTGATTTCATAGAGCAATTCGAAGGTGTCACTCTTGCTTTCGAGCTTCTGGATTCGCTTCTTTAAGTCTTCGAGTTCTTCCCAGAGACTTGGGAAGCGAAGTCGGACAGGTGGTTTCTTTACTTCTATCATCCTCTACGCCTCACTGTACATGATTTGTTTTTCTCCTGAATCACTGAGTATTCGCCACTTTAGACGCTCGTGCAAGAATGCGGTTACTGAGGTCTAGAATCCACCCCTCGGCTTGCACCAATTCTTTGAACCAAGACTCATTGCCTCGAATTCCAATCGGAAGCGAAATCCCCTGATGAGAATCACTGAGTTTGGCCATTCGTTCCTTGAGGTCTTTGGCGTGCTGTTCCGGGGTTTTGATGGGAAGTTTCCGTTTTCCCTTCGGCTTAGGTGTCTTTGGTGGTTGATTCTTTGGTTCACTCTTGATTTCAGTGATTCGCTTCTTAAGCCATTCATAATCTTTCTCTGCTTCGTCATCGTTATGAATCTTTGTGATTGTCCTCTCGTTTTTCCCAAAAAGGTAGTTCGACCAGAGCATACCTGAACGGGGTGCACACCAGCAGATACGTTTTCCTTGGTAGTTTAAAACGGGTTCTGTGGGTGTCTTCTCGTTGTTGACTTTGATATGCTCAACTTCGACCCCGAGTTCTTTCGCTACTCGTTGAATCCAAGCATCCCGGGCTTTCGTGTTCTCTCGGGCAAATTCTGGGTTGATGGTTGATGACTTGGGTTTCTTCCCATTGAGTTCTTCCTTTGGTATTTTCTGTTTCTTCAGGGCTTTTTTCTTCTTGAGAAGTGATTCGACTTCATGCTGAGTCTTCATCTCAATGCCTTTCTTGGTCTTGACCGGAATCAGGGCTTTCCCCTTGGCATCGAATCGCCCATGTCCGTTTACGATAGTGTCACCTGCCTTGATCTGAGGTCGTTTTATGACCTCCACATCCATTTGATATGACATCTTTTCATATCACCTTCTGGGATTTTCATTCAATCCCATTGATAAAAAAAGACGACTTCCTAAAATACGTTGTAATCAAAATTTATAAGGAGGGAATACAAAGTTTTTAAATTAAGATTTAAAAAAAGTTAATCTATCTCATTTTCTTTTCTTCTTCCCACTTTTTTACTATTAATCTCCAACCTTCTTCTAAAAATTCTTTAACTTGTGCTTTACTCATTTGTATATTTAAATCCTGAAATATTTTAAATAATAATTTTGTTAGTGGTTCTATTACTTCTGGTTTAGCTTCTTCTAGCCATTTTGTTTTATCGGGATGCTTTTTATAAAAATCAGCGATTTCTCCTATTACTTCCATTATCGGGCGTTCTACTAAACGGGATGCAAAGAATTGTTCGGTTTTATGTGTCCCTGTTAAACTACTGAGTTTTTCCCTTCCAGAATCAGTTAATTCATATTTTGGTTTTCTATCTGATAGATCTATTATTTTCCGAATGTATTTTGTTTGGAACAGATGATCCAATCTCTCATTCAATGTAGTTGGATTTAAATTTGTTTGTTTTTTAATTTCTGTAAATGTTTTGGGTTCATTCAGACTTAGAATAACTTTATCTGATCCTTCGTATTCGAATGGTTCTCTTTTGTATTCTTTTCTTTTTTCCATATACTATTGTTCGTAATCTTATGATAATTTATAATACTTACTAAAAAATGTTAATTATAATCAACTCTATTTTTTTTAATTTAGTAGGTATTTTAATAAATAGTATAGAAAACTATATATAGTTAGCAATACATACTACTATGGGGAGTTGAAATATGAAAAATAAACGGGTAATCACTAACAGCCCTCTATTTTTACAAAATTTGTTAGTAAAAACCCGAGGGGGTGAAAGAAAATGGGCGATTTCCTCGATGGGATCATTGATGCCGTCAACGACGTCATCTGGGGTCCCGAGGCAGACGAAGATGAAGAAGACGAATAATAATTTCTTATTAAACTACACAAAGCAAGCAAATCACATACCAATGGGGATTTTTTCCCCTATGGTATTTTGTTCACCAAAAAAATAAAAAGTAAAAGTCAGAAAAATATGAAAAAAAATCGCGCAGGGGGGACGTATGTGGACGACGCTATTGTCGGTTTTTTTGAAACAAATCAAGATGATCTATTTAGTCAAAGGAAAAAACAGGACAAGGCGGACGAAGAAAAAAAAGAAATTATAATGAGGCTGGTGTTTTACAGAAGGGAATTATTTACTTTCATGCTTCCAATCATTAAGAAATAATGGAAAATGGGGGATAATATATGAAACAAAATACAAAATCTAGAACGGAAAAAGAAACATGGGTGGAAGAATCAATTTTTGGATTGGGATCTCATTATAAAACAACTATCTCTGATGGAGACCAGAAAGTTGAGGGACGAGGACGTACCTCAGAAGTATCACAAAAAAATAGCGAGTAACAAATACAAACAAAGGTAAAAATATGAAAATAATAAACAGCGCATTGACAAACCAAACCACCTATGAACACACTCATATGCGTCATTTTTCGTTAGACGCTTGCGGGTGTACAGGTAATTCCTTTTGTTAAAGACAGGAAGATGAAAGACAGATGTTTTTCATCTCTCCTTTATTCTTTAATTATATCATAAAAAAATGTTGGAGGTAATAAAGAATGTATGAATCGAGTCGGTATAATAAGTTTTTTTTTGAAAACGATAACATCTTTTTGTTTAACTCATTCACCCGAGCGTGTGTTTCCATCGAAAAAGATGAGATAGAAAAAATCAAACATATATTAGAAAACAGTGCTTCTTGTAAAAATGAAGATTTAACAAACCAAAAAATATTGTTAGAAAATGGTTTTATTATACCTAAAGGAATCAATGAAATTGAGATCCTTGAATATAACTATTCTGCGAATTATTTTCAGACAGAAAATATCAATGTGGTTCTTGTTCCCACATTAGTGTGTAATTTTAAATGCCCATATTGTTATGAAGAAGGTCATAAAAAAGAATATGATTTAAAAAAAGACTATTTTGCTGTATTAAAAAAATTTGCTGAGAAGAATTTTCAAAATAAAAAAAAGGTTATAATCAGCTTATTTGGTGGGGAGCCACTTTTAAAAAAAGAGGAACTCTTTTCTTATCTAGATTATCTCATGAATCATAGTAAAAACCATGGGTATGAACTAACCAGTAATATTGTGACAAATGGATTTTTATTGGATAAAAAAACTCTTACAGAATTAATACGATATAATTGTGGTTCTATTCAAATCACGTTAGATGGGAAAAAAGAATCTCATAACAAACTAAGGAAATTACACAATGATGGAGAGACTTTTGATAGAATTATTGATAATTTGAAAATGACGATTCGCTATAGTTCTGAGATTAAATCCGAAGTCAATTTTATTCTAAGAATTAATCTATTCAATCAAAATGTTCAGGATATCGAGTCGATTTTTAAGGTTTTTACTGAAGTAGAAAGAAATAAAATACAGATATACTTCAGACCAATCTATAAAACAAATTATTTTAATAAATCTAATAGTAATACGATTTTTGATCTAAAAAAGTTTTATGATTCAGCAAAAAAATATGGGTTTCAAATTTTTAAAAGTCCATATAGTCTCCAATATTGTGAAGCATATGGAAGTAATAACTTCTTTTATATCACACCAGATTTAAAGATATGGAAATGCATGAATGACATGACAAATGAGAAAACAAACATTGGTAATATCGAAAAAACTGGGAAGGTAAAATTTAATCTAAAAAACATGGTTGAATGGTATCAGAAGGCTAATCCTTTTAAAGATGAAAAATGCCGTAATTGTTATTATTTGCCGTTTTGCTTTGGTGGATGTATTCTTTACCATGCAAAAACTGGAAGAAGGAGATGTATCAGTAAAGATATAGTAGTAACTCCATATTTTTATTAAAAAATCTATAAAACGTTGTAATCAAAAAATATAAGGAAGGAATTCAAATTTCAGTAAATTAAATATTTTTTTAAAAACCATAAATAGGTTGTGCTGCTAAATTATTTAGATACTGAAAGTTTGTATGAATTCTCGTTCGTCGAAGTTGATCCCCAACAGTATCACGATTATATACATTGAAATGTGATATAATATCGTACATGTTTCTTAGATTGCCGATGTAATCACCTACCCCAATTAAACTAACTCCAAAAGATTGTTTACCAATACATAAATCTTGAAAAAAGCAATCTATATAATGAATTAAACGATCTTCATCTACATCAGTAAAATTTTTTTTAAAAACCATGGCTCTATCTAGATAGGTCCAACATTTCCAAATAGAATATGAATAATATAAATGATAGTCTAAAGAATCAATTTGTAATTGTCTTAAATTACGATAATTTGGAATAATTTGAATTTTTTTTTGTATTTTTTCAAATCTTTCTTTTATACCCAATCTTCTGTCTTCTAATACACCTATTGTTTCATATAATGTAGATTGTGCAATTGCTTCTGTCATCATCTGTGATTTTTTTGAAATCCCTCCCGCGATGAACGCTAATCCAACAGATACTAAAATCGAAGCCCAACCCAACGAGATTCTAAATGCATAATAAAACCCAAATCCAAATATACAAATTCCAAAAATATAGAAAATCCATTCTGGACGGTTTGAAAACCAATTTTTATACATCATATAGTACGTATTGATGAAATTAAATCAAAATATAAATATAATGAAAAAATATTAAATAGGGGAGTTAGAAAAGATAACCATATCATATTCTTTATAGATATTCGTAGTAACTATTTATTGAATTAGAAATATATCTATTTCTTTTTACATAGTCTAAACCAAATTTCTATTATTTCTTGATTTGGTGCTTCGATTCCACGAGTATATTTCATCCAATAATATTCATCTATTAATTTCATCCATGTAGTGTTTGGTTTACCTATTTTATTAAAAAATTCCTGAGTAGAAAAACCAAATCTTTCACATTCTTTGACGAGATTTTGTTGTAATATCTTTATATTTCCTACATAATTGCAATAAGATTTTCCGGTATCTCCAAATTCAAGTTTATCCCGTATGGAGTCATCCCACGGTGGTAAGGAATTAGGATAAAGAGCAAAAAGTAATTTTGCTGCCCCCGTTGGTCCAAATTTGACTGGTGTTTCATCATTTCTTAAAGATGCTATCGTAGAAGAAATTGAGTCAAATAATCTTTGAATTTTATCAAAATCATTCGAATTAATATCTAATAATTTTTTACTTTTTGGAATAAAATCTTTAGAATATTGTCTGTACCATTTCAAAATATTTTCAGATGCAAAGTAATGATATTTTACTGCAAATTGACGACAGCCCCAACTGTTAAGCCATTCGAGTAATAACTTGCGGTGCTCGGGATTTTCTAAATCAATATTTTTTTGTGTTTCTTCTTGGAATTTATTATATGATACATCATAATCTGAAATGTGTGTATATACATACGAGGCAAAAGATATTTCGCATAAGGAAATATCATCTAATTTTATCATGAATAATTCACATCTTTTTACAAGATAGTATTTTTGGTATTTCTGTTTTGAGTTCTATTACAGATATGGGGCATCCTTTCCAATCGTTTTCCCAACATATGACATAATGACAAGGTCTCTTTGATAGAAAAGAGAGATGATTCTTAAATCTGCTTGATTTAAATTCAAATTCAATGTATCTTCGAACATTTCCTTTCGTGGTTTTTTGATATGCAGCTGCATCAGGAAAACTACTTCTTATCACATCAAGGTAAGGAAAACCTAATTCTTTATGGAAAGCAACAAATAAAGCTACTACTCCCATCTCGTTTGTAGGTGCCCATCTCATGATTCCAAGGTCCATTGGATCACCTACAACATCGTCTATAGGAGTGATATCATCTACAGAAATGGAAATTTTCTCATTCTCAAGAACGTCCTCATCTATGAGATAATAATCCTCCCCTTTTTCAACATATGATGCGATTATCGTCAGAATCCAATCGATTTCTTGTGGTTGAAAATCAAATTTTTTCCGAAATTTTAATGCTGCAGTATTAAATTCTATGTAAGCTAACCCCCAATCTAATTTACTTAAGTCCTTTAAACGATTTAAGATAAGCAATCCCTCCTCCGTTTTATTTACCCAGACATTAAATTTATCAGGATTGGAAAGATAGAGTAGTAATGTAGCTAGACCATTACTGGCTCCTTTAATTTTGATTTTTTCTAGGTATGTATTTAATTTTCTTGATACATCATCACTTGAAAATAAAAGTCCATCAATCCATTTAACAATACTATCTAATGATGTTTTAAAAATTAAATTTCTATTGGGTAGTGCTAATAGTGATCCAAACCATCTTTTATTCAATTCATAAATATCGACTGTATCAAAGAAATTATTTAAAATTTCTTTCGAATATTTTCCTCTATTTTTTTCGATAATTTTCCAAGCACGACATTCTCTATCGATTTTTTGTGGCAAATGTGTCTCTTTGAAATGTTTATAAATTTCGCTCTCCAATAAGGTTTTTATAAGTTGATCCTCACTTGCTATTTTTAACTCCGCCATCCATAACCTCGAAATTTTAGTAACATTTCTTTCTTTAAAAAACCAACTATTATAGTATAATAGAATAATCTTTTAAACCAATTATTGTTACAAAGATATGGAGGTTTGAATTATATGAATCATTGGGTGGTCCATTTAGATGAATTACGTTATAATCCTGATTTAATTAATATTGTTGAAAATAAAGGACTCATCGGAGTTGGTTGGCCAGATATTGATGATTTAAACAAATATAAAACTAGAGAAGACTTTCAAAAGATTTTCCATGAAAAATATCCTGAAGAAACACGGAAAATGAGTATCTCAATTCAAGTTGGGATGCTCTATCGGTGGGCACATGAAGTTAAGAAGGGAGATATCGCTATTGTGCCTCTAAAAATTAATGATACTATTAAAGTTGGTAAATTTTCTGAAGATACATCATTTTTAGATGTTTCTTTTCACCCCGATTATCCACATGTCCGAAAAGTTGAATGGATTAAGGATGTAAAACGTTCAGATTTTACACAAGACGCTCTTTATTCTATAGGTTCTGCTTTAACTTTATCGCAACCATCTGAAGATGTTGAAAAACAACTTGATTTAATATTGAATGGAAAAAAAGTCCCTGGCGTTTCTCAAACGATTTCAAAAGATATTATAGAAGGTGGTCAATTATTTTTATTGGAGAAGCATCTAAAAAATCAATTGGATGAATATATCACTCAAAAAATCAATGAAAGAAAGGGTTATTCATATCAAGATATCGTTGGTGGAGTATTACAAACGATGGGATATCATATTGAGATTCATCAGCCAGGCCCAGATGGTAAAAAAGATATAATGGCGTATTCAGATAGATTGGGATTGAAAGATCCAATAATACGGGTTGAAGTGAAAAGCCAAGATTCTCCTGTAAGTTCAGATGATGTTAGTAGTTTGGCTGGTTATATAAAACCAAATGAAAAAGGTCTGTTTGTATCGCGTATGGGTTTTACTAAACCTGCAATACTATTTGCTGAAGAAAAGGGTATTACCCTAATGACGGGGGAAGAAATTATTGAATTGCTACTTGAAAAATACTCTGAATTACCTGATAAAATAAAAGATTGGATACCACTGAAAAAGATATGGATTCCCGATATCGACGCAAATACTACTCAATAGATACTATTATGCGATTCACCGGTATTTGTTACAACGTCATTTACCTGTTTATAAATCAAATTTTAAGGTTTTTTTGTCAGATATGGCATCCCAGAACCACGTTTTTTGTCTGTTTTAAGAAGCCTATAACCTTGAGGCATATCGCAAGGTGTTCCACTCTTTGGTTTATTTTTTGCAAAGAAAAATATCGTTTGCTTTTTTCCACCTTTTAAATTTACATCTCGCGAATATAATGTCCACCTTTCGTATATATACACCACAATCAATACCTCCTATATTCTCAATCATGTGTTTAGATATAAGATTTTCTAATTCCTTTTATTAATTTAACAATTTTTCTATTTTTGTACTCATAGTTTCAATATACATTCTAGCATTCCTTAATTTCTGATTTGCTGATTTATAATCAGAAGCGATTCGATCTATTTCTTTTTGAGATGGAAATGGTATTTCGATCTCTATTAAATCGGGATGGTTTATTCCTTCACTAATTCCTCCTGTTTGTTTTTGTAATATAAGAGCTTTTCCAAAAGAAGAATTGATATAGGCTGCTATAAAATATGGATTCAATTTTACTTTTCTACCGGAAGGAAAAATAATCTCTTTCTTAAACCGAAGTCTTATTATCTCAGAACTCAAAATAACATTTAATTCATATTTAGATACTACCGCTGCTCTTCCAGTTGTTCCTTTCCTCGTAACCAGAAGATCGTTCTCCAGTAGCTTCGAAATGGATGACAAATCATATTTTGTTTCATCTATTTTTTCTGCTCCAATTAAATCTATTTCATTTTCTTTAACATCTCCAACCCGAATATATGGAGTTCCATCTTCAACATAATGTCTTTTACTATCACTACTAACAGCACTTAGATCTTTACCATTAATGATTCCCTCATCGGATATAAGTAGTGATCCTAATTTCATATAATCTTTTTTTGTTACTTTATTTCGAATCTTCATATATTTTGGATGATAAAACTCAGCATTTATTCTACCCATAAGCTCGCTTTTTTTAACCCAAAAACCAATTTTTGGTTTTCCTCTGACAAACTCTTTGGCTATGTCTGCAAGATCTGAATATACTTTTGGACGTTTAAATTCATCAAGAATAATATTACCAGAATTATCTTTTTGATATTTTAGATTACCCGATTTATCCTTACCAGGTTTTTCTGAAACAGCCATGAAAATATTATAATCCTTAGGAATATTCTTTTCATTCATTCTTTTTAGAATTACTAAACTTGTTTTCTGCATAGTAAATGGCACAAATGTCAATCTATGAAGAGCGATTACTGCAAGAATCTGTGAATTTTTTAAAATATAATCTCGAACGTATTGTTTTTCACGTTCATCTAAATCCCCTTTTGGTAAAATTATTCCGATTAATCCAACGTTTTTCGATTTATTAGAAATTTTAGCAAATTTTAAAACTTTTTCTATAAACAATATATCTTTTCGTTGAGAAGAAAGCTCTCTTCCATTCTTTTTACCAAGATCAAAATGATGAGCAATATTTATTAGATCAAGATCTCCTGCAAAAGGTGGATTTGTTAAAACCGCATCAAAAGAATCTTCTTTTATTCTCTCAGATATTTCTCCTCTCCATTCATAAGATTTAATACTGCATGGTACATAATAAATATGAGATCGACCATCCCCCCAGATTGCCATATATGCTTTTGCTACCCTGACAAGTCGATCATCATAGTCAAGACCGAAAACTTTATTCTGTGCAAAAGTTAATTTTTCTGCTAGGGCATCTAAATCGCTTGCCCATTCATGATTTAGTTTTTTCCACACTCGTTCCATACTATAAATCAAAAATCCGCCACTTCCGCAAGCAGGATCTAATATAGACATATCCTCGTCTATTTGAAGCATTTCAACAGCGGCACGTACAACCTGACGAGGGGTAAAATACTGTCCTTTATCGCTCTTCATTTTTGGATTTACAAGTATTTCGAATCCCACTCCAAGAACATCCATATCTGTTTCTGAAAAAAGATAGTTTTGTAATAGTAATACTAACCATTTAGTAACATCTTCTGTAAGTATAATTTCTTCATCGGATTTGAATACATCTGAATATAGTCTTTTTGCCCCACTGAACAATAAACAAATTCGTCTCTTTACACTTGATGCAGGTTCCTTAATTCCAGCTCTAAAATGTGCTTCTGATGTTGGTGTTTTTAAATGTTTTTTTTCATCGAAAATTTTAGCGAAAATTATTTTAAAAATTTCATCAAAAACATCCGTACCACCTTGATGAGCTATAATATATTGTTCAGCTGCTTTAAAATCTGAAACCAAATCTTTAGCGGGAGCCAATTCTTTACGTAATTTTGTTGTTCCTATATCATCTACAGTTTCACCTTGACGAATTATACGTCCAATTGGTTCAAACGATTGGGATTTTTCATGATACCAATATGAAATATCATTTCCATTTGTCCATACACCAAATTCAGTTCCAGCAGCTTCTAAGTAACCATGTAACTGTTCAATGCCTTCTTTTTTAAGGAGTTGTTTTGTTTCAACAATTATAATTTTTAGATTTTTTAATGGAGTGTCATAGACAACAATGTCGGCCTTTTTTGTAGTAACACCCATTGTAATCGGTACCTCAATTTCTATTTGATTCGGATCATATCCAAGTTCATCTATCAAAACATGTTCATACCACTGTCGAACGATTTCTTCAGGATTTTTAGCTAATACTTTTAAAATTTTATTAGTGGCATAATCTATTACCTTACCTCCAAGATCAAGATTTACTTTAACCTTACCAAGACCAAAGTTAAATGTTTTTGTTGAAGTCAAAGTATAACCTCCTCAAATAACAATTTCTAATCACACGTCTATTTATAAAAATACCTTAAATTTTATGTTCTTTTCAGAAATATTCCGACTCGCCACCATGAAAATGCATTGTTGCACCAGTAAATTTATACCTTTTCATTTTATTTATTAATTAGTGCAATGGATAGCAATTATCTGTTTATTTTTCTGACGCAATTCGCTTATATATCATTAGAGAATTACATACTAAGGAAAGGAAATGACAAAAGAATATGATAGAGCAATGAAGTTGAAAGAACAATCGGAAAAGCTTTTTAGAGTTAAATGTGACGAAAACAGCTATACTTATATGTACATTGATCAAGAGAAAATGACATATTCATCGAAGATATGGAAGGATATGTCAAAAAGACCGGATTACATACTGAGTCTTCCTCATATCGGTTCCATCTTTGTTGATGTTAAAGCATATAGTGAACATCTATTCTATAAGGATTCACTAGAACATTTAAACAAAGGTGTTCCAAAAGCATTCAGAATAGAAGTAGAAGAAGTTATTAAATATCGTACATTACAAGACGAAACGGCTTTAAAAGTATGGCTTGCTATAATGCCAGTTCAAGAAGATACAGTAACAAATGATATTCATTTCTTACCTATTGACCGAGTTACAAAATTTATGTCTGAACGACATTATACGAAACCAGAGTGGGACTATGTTCAAGTTCCGATACCATGTTCAACAGATTGCAGTAAACTAGCACATAATAAATGTGGTAAATGCACATGGGATTATTGTAAGAATTTAAATGAATTACTGCGATTAGATGATGAAATTCACTTCAAGAAATACGGTAAAACTCAATAATGTAAAGCAAAGGATAACATTTATCTACTCCTTGAATTTTTTATTCCTGGGGAGTCACGTAGTAGCTTGGGTAGAACTGTCCTCCCGGACTGGCCTCACCCCGTTATCTACCTTTCCTCCCAGACAGACTCCCTATTTTCAGTCCTAAATAATTATTTTTTAATGTGTTTATTAATCTGATAAGTGTCAGACTCTAACACGCCTCTAACAAAATATTTAATAAATCAGACCGAAGAAAACGCTGTTTTTTGGGAAAAATCAAAAGGCTTAAAAACAGTTTATGCATACATCATGTAGTAGTAAATTTATTGTTCTCTACTATATGTAGTATAAAAAAGAAAAAACATCTTGCCAACCATCTCTCATGGATGGGACAAGAAAACCTGAGAACTGGTGGGGGATGGCACTTGTTTTTTCATCACTGTAAATGTATAACGAAAAGAAGGTGTTGATAGGAAGAAAAGGGCAGTTGCGCCCCTGGTTAGAGAAGATACTCACGGAATTTTCATGTCAGGTTTTTGCGTTCTATAGGTTGGTAACGAGAGTGAGGACTCACCCCTTAACAACATTGCTTGGTGAGAGCAGACAAAAAGGAGGTCCTGCTTATGGATGAAAACGCACAGGGACTAATCCTAGCTGCCATATTCGTGCTAGTTGCCATCGGACTCGGTGGATTAGCTATTTGGGGAGTCATGAATCTAAATATCGTGGCTTCCGTGTTTGGCATCTTTGGAGAAGTTGCCTGGTTCTTCGCAGGGAAATATATAATATAACAAGAGGGAGTAATTACTTTGATCTACAAATCAATTTAAGTAACTACCCCCAAGTATTCACGAAATTCGGATTGGAATACTTAGGTAATGCATCCCATCCCCTGTATTTCAATCCTCTCTTTTTTTAAAAAAATCTATTATCTCGAACATTTGAAAAATTGGATAAAGGCCTCGTTTTGATGTTCTTTGAATTCATACCTTATAAGGATTGATTATAAATTTAATAAGGTAGACGCCAATTTTCACTTTTTAGGTGATATGTTGGTAAATGAAAGGAAAGATCCCTGCAGGATAAGGATTCCTGTTATTTGGGTTGAAATAAAACGAAGGCTGGAATTTCCCAAGTCGCATAGGCAAAGCGTAATACAATGTAAAGGTAGAATTAGACATTTATTAAAATGTGATGGTATTTTGTTTCTCGGATGCAAGATACTACAGTTTTTTTACTCTGAGTAACTCAATCATCAACATGAACAGTAAAATATATCCGATAAGCAGCAGAAACGCAGAAACCAACCAGCCTCCAACAAAAATAAAAATCAATGCGATGGTACAGAGGGAAAAAATTGTGCTTACCGCGATTCGCAGTTTAGTTAATGCACTATATTGATGAAATCCAAGAAGTTGAACAATGTTTCTCCCAGTATCTTTTTTTTCAACATTCTCTTCTTTTATCGAGTGATTCTCACTCTGTTCTGTTCCCTGTTTTTTTTGCTTCTCAGTGTCCTTCAGGAGCTTTGCTTTCATTGTTTCACGTGCTATTACTATATACCTTCTTTTATTAAAATGTTGTTGTACGCATCTTTTCAAAAATACAGCTGTTGTTTATCATTCGTTTTTTTCTATTCTGGGCCAGTTTGAAAAAAGAGTGAAAAGTCTTGGACAAAGCCTTTAATGAGGGTTATGAGTTTACATGGACCTTTTACATCTTCTATCGTTCCACGCATCCGCACAACTCCGATTGTGTAATTCCCTGGAGCATTTTCGTTAAGACGGATAAAAAGGGACGAATTTTGAATCCCAATTTCACCATAAGCGGGAACAACACCAGGAATAGTAGCAGGAATGAACCAAGCTTCACACCACTCAGGTTTCTGTTCAATAAAGAGAGAAATGACAAATGGTGTTCCTTCCAGAAGGCGAATCAGCATTTTTCCTAATAATCCCCGGTTGACAGCATATGTGAAGTTCATGTTGACCTGCCTGGTTTCTCCCGGTAGTAGTGGAGGGATTAATTGACTTGTATTCCATAAGACCGTTAAGCTGAATTGCAGATTGAAAAACAGACCTTTTGGATGATATCCTACGTCTGGTTGTGCAATGACAAGAGCATTCGTTGAAAGGAGAATCCCGGTAATACAAAGAAGAACGCAATATGTTTTTAACCTTCTTGTTTTCATTCAATTTCCTCCAACGACTCATTTCTGAGGGAGATTATATATTTCTTCCTTGTTGATATATTTTTCGATGAAATCTCAGTGTTATCGATATCTTTTATTAAAAATATTAAAAATATATGTTCTATTGCTATCAATTGTTATTTTTATTTATACACAAAGTAAATTTTACGAAGATACATTATTTTTTCACAGTATCTTTTTTAAATGCTATTTATTATTCCCTGCAATGGTTTCTCTTGATAAGAAAAAACAACAAAAAATATACAAAGAGCTTACAAGCTTACAACAGCGGGACTTTTGTTTTTCCAGCGGTCATATCCTAGGCTCCATGTGCACGGTACCCCATCCCATCGCCCGCGAGGCCTATATACAGTTCTTAGAAACCAACCTTGGCGACCCTGAGCTCTGCCCAGGCACCAAGGAAATTGAATCTCGATTCATCGCGTTCATCTCAAAGCTCCTCAATGCCCCACCCACATCGATTGGACAAATCGTCAGTGGAGGAACCGAAGGGAACATCACCGCAATGTGGATCGCAAAGCAACTCTCAGGAAAACGGGAGATAGTCCTGCCGGAGAGTGCTCATTTCTCATTTCAAAAAATCGCATCACTCATGGATATGAAACTCGTTGAGGTCCCTCTAACTAAAGACTATCGCATGGACATACCATCTCTGAAAAAGAAACTAAAAAACACCACTGCTGCCGTCGTTGGTCTGGCTGGCTCAACTGAACTAGGGACGATCGATCCAATTCCTGAAATAAGTGAGCTTTGCAACGACGAACATGTTTTTTTCCATGTGGATGCTGCCTTTGGGGGATTTGTGATACCCTTCCTAAAAGACCTTGATTATATGGTGCCTGATTTTGATTTTTCACTTGAGGGCGTCTCGTCGATTTCAATTGACTCTCATAAAATGGGATACGCTGCGATTCCCCTCGGCACCCTAATGATACGCAACAAACAATGGCTTGAACACATCAGTGTCGAATCCCCCTACATCAGCAGTGAAAAACAAGCAGGGATCCTTGGAACACGATCTGGTGCACCAATCGCAGCTGCCTATGCTGTCGCAGAGTATCTCGGATGGGACGGGTATAAAAATATGGTACGGTCCTGCATGGAGGTCACAGGACACACTGAAAAAAAAATAAAGGAGATTGGACTGACTCTTGTGACGAAACCTACCATGAACGTTCTTGGCGTGAAACTGAAAAAACCAGGGAGCGTTGTAAAACGGCTTTCATCTCGAGGCTGGCGGGTCAACAAAGTGGAACGGCTTTCCTGCATCCGCCTCGTACTGATGCCACAAATCACAAAGCAGATTATCGATGAATTCATACCAGTTCTTCAAAAAACATGTACTGAGGTTGGAGAACTATGACGTTGAAGCAGTTAGAAAAATCATTGTATAAAGCCCCCATTGTGAAAAAAGGTAATTATGATTATGTGATTCATCCCATCACCGATGGCGTGCCTTTTATCGCTCCTGAACTTCTCAAAGAGGTTTCTGACGAAATAAAAAAGCATATAAAAAAATTTGGGAAAATTGACAGAATCGTCACTATGGAGGCAATGGGAATTCCTCTTGCCTCCGCGTTATCACTTGATATTGGGATTCCCTTCACTATCATCAGGAAACGGGAATATGGATTACCTGGTGAAGTCTCCGTTGAACAGGTAACCGGGTACTCAAAATCGAAATTATATATCAATGGGCTCAAAAAAGGTGATACCATCGTACTTGTCGATGATGTCTTAAGCACCGGTGGGACATTACGGGCTGTATTATCTGTTCTAAAAACAATGAATGTGATCGTGAAAGGCGTTTTTATCGCGATTAATAAAGGTTCTCATATACAAGAGATTAGTACAGAGTTTCATGTTCCCATCATCTCCCTTGTTTCAATTGATGTGGTGGGCGGGAAGGTTGTTATTCTTTCCTAAGAGCATAGTTGATATACTAGAAGTCCATACAAAACGTGATTGACATGACTGAAAAAATCCCACAACACATGCATTGTCAGATCTGTGGAAAAGCAATCCCTGCATCGGATACGGAGACGATGTGCTCTGATGAATGTAAACAACGCTACCAAAACCTCACAAAAAAACGGAAGATGTGGGTGTATATTATGTATGCGTTGATTTTTGTTATGATTGCAGTCCTCTTTATAGCACCCTATCTCTGAAAAAAGGGTACAGCATTTTAAAAAACGACATAAAGAATTTCATTTATTCGCTGAGTTCTTCCTGCAAATCGATGACCATCTCTGTAAGGACATCCTCGAAGATCTGATGGCGGTATTCTTTGACTGACCCGTTCGCAAGATGTGCTCGTGCGACGAAATCTCTCCCGTCTTTCAGTATTTCAATATGACAGACTGTCTCCATGCTTGTCCCGTCCTGTTTTACTCCCGTATTCATCAATGATATTTATATGTTTTGTGCGCAAGCTTAATGTGGTTCAGGTTCATGTCACGAATGAGAATTGGTGGTATGAAAACAATACGAAATGCAGTCGTGGCCGGTCAGTTTTACCCGGGAACTGAAACGCACCTTCGACAACAGATAGAGCAATGCTTTTTAGAGCAAAGGGGATTTGGTAGGATTCCATCGGTACAAAAAAAAAGTGAGAGTCTCAAAGGACTGGTGGTTCCTCATGCAGGGTTCATCTACTCAGGGGCGATTGCGTCCCATGCGTACGGTCAGCTCGCAGAACAGGGGTTTGCTGAGACGTTTGTCATCCTTGGTCCAAATCACACCGGGATGGGTTCTGGTGTCTCCGTGATGACGGAGGGGTCTTGGAACACGCCCCTTGGCAATGTTGCTCTTGATGAATCACTTGCGCGTTCTCTTGCAACAGGGATTATTGACCAGGACGCATCTGCCCATTCATATGAACATAGCATTGAGGTTCAGCTTCCGTTTTTACAGTACATCGCCCAGGGTCAGATATTTGAGTTTGTACCAATCTGCATGATGATGCAGGATTTTATAACTGTTCAGGAGGTAGGAGAGATTCTCGCGACAGCGGTGCAGCGTTCAAAAAAGAAAATCGTTCTTGTTGCAAGTAGTGATTTTTCTCATGCTGGGTTTAACTACCAGAGTCAACCCCCTCGGGGAATACGGGTCGATGAGTACGCAAAAAAACAAGATACCCTTGCGATTCAGCAGATCCTTGCATTGGACCCTGGAGGTCTCATCGAAACCGTTGAGAACAATAATATCACGATGTGTGGGTATGGTCCGGTCGCAGCCATGCTTGTTGCAGCAAAGAAACTAGGAGCTCACCAAGCAGAACTGTTAAAATATGGAACCTCCTATGAGGTCCACCCGGGTTCCTCCTGCGTTGGGTATGGAGCAATCGCCGTTTCCTAGGTGAAAAAACCATGAAAAAACAACCTGTTCAGGACATCTCATTGAAGAAAACTATGTCCATAGACCAATTGGTCAAAGCATTGTTTGACTCTGGTGGTTTTTCTGCAAAAAAAGTAGCAGATGGTGTCGACATCCTAGAACAAATGAGTAAAGAGAAGGAGTGCGTGAGGTTCTTATCGTTTCCAGCCTGTATCATCTCAACGGGAACTCGAGGGATTATTAAAGAGCTGCTCAGGAAAAAACTCTTTGATGTGGTCATCACCACTGCAGGGACATTGGATCATGATTTAGCCCGGGTCTGGAAAGAGTATTACCATGGATCGTTCATGGCGGATGATGCACAATTACATCGCCAGGGTATCAATCGCCTCGGCAACGTCTTTATCCCCCTTGAATGTTACGGGACGATTCTTGAAAGGAAGCTGCAGCCACTCTTTGATGATCTGTATGCGATGAACCAAAAATGGTCGACCAGGGATCTGATCTGGGAATGCGGGAAACGCCTCGAGAAAGAAAAAAAGGGGAAGGATTCGATTCTCTACTGGGCCTGGAAGAATAAGATTCCTGTATTCGTCCCAGGGATCACTGACGGGGCGTTCGGCTCCCAACTCTGGATGTACTATCAGGAGCATCGGGATTTCACTATTGATCTATTCAAAGATGAGCAAGACCTTTCAGATATCGTATTTACTGCAAAAAAAACCGGTGCGCTCATCATCGGTGGTGGGATATCGAAGCATCATGTTATCTGGTGGAATCAGTTCTGTAATGGGCTGTCTCATGCGGTCTACATCACGACCGCAGTCGAGTATGATGGGAGTCTTTCCGGTGCACAAACCCGAGAAGCGATTTCTTGGGGAAAAATAGCGGAGAAGGCGGAAAACGTCACCATCGAAGGAGATGCAACCGTGTTGCTCCCGCTGATGATTGGTGCATTGTTCGAACGATTATAAAAACACAATCGTTATTGATTATACGCTGGTCTTTTTTTCTCAAATACTCGATCGAGGATTTCCTTCTCATCAGCATCCCGGATGAGTTCCTCTGAACGAGTATCTTCGTGTTCTGCTTGTTGACCGTCAGTGTGTTGTCCTTGGTGTTTCTTTTTAGAAAGCATGCCGTATGCTTCGTTGATAAACTCGAGTTCCTCGTTGGTTGGAGACCAAGATAGGGTATTTTTATTCGTGAAAAAGTTCGGTGCGTTTCGATCAAACTGGATGTTTAATACAATCTCGCCTGATGAGGCGTCTTTATCCAACTGGAGTGAAACATAAATATTTTCTTGTTTTCTCATTCTGTTCCCATCCGTACTCTCGCTTCGATAACATGTAGAGGGTTTTATATTTTTCTTTTCGTGCCACTTGTTGAGACCTGTTTTTATGACAATGGTTTCTGAAACATGTTGAATCTCTGATAATTTTTCAATGTGTAATCTTATGATGGTACGTCGTTTTATCCTTTTTCGTCGCAAGAAAGAATAATAAAAAAGAGGTTTAGTTTGGTTCTTTATTTTTTTATAACTTCTTTGACTAGATCGTTTTTCTCAGCCGAGGAGGCAAGGAATCTCAGGATCAATTCCTTCTGTTTTGGGGTAAGCGGCATTGCTTCACCCAAATTTGTTAAAATAATCAAGGATTTCGAAGAACTCTCTTTTCACGACGTATCCTTGATCGGTCTTCCTGATAAGATCATGCTTCAGACAAAATTCGATGACTTCATTTTGTTCGCTGCTTCCATACATTTTCTCTCTTTCACCTCTTATAATGTTACATGTTGCCAATGAATATATATAAAGATACCTTGGTAGAATACCAAAATGAAAAAGGAGCCTTCAGATGTTTCCCTTGGTCGCTATCCTATAAAAACCATTAAGATTATATGAAAACACGAGTTCCCATCTATGTTGTTATGATTGGAAATCGGAGCACAAACATGTTGCTCTCTAAAACGTTCACTGGCGTCAATATCCTTTGTATCCTTCTCACACTTAACCTGCTTTCAGGACACTTTGGTTTTATCACAGCTTCCCTAGCCCATCTCATCTCCATTTACCTGATCCTTGGGATACTTCTATTGAATCTCCCTCTACGGCAAACACTACATACTCTTACACAGAGGACGCCCCGTCGAGTACACCTTATGATTAGCCTAACCGTCTGCCTCGTTGGGTTCCTCCTTCTCATCATCTCAAACACACAACTGATCTGGATGAGCAGTATTTCTGTCTTTCTCAGTGGTCTTTTTCTCTGTGTGAAAACATTAGACCGAACAAGAACCGAACTAGGTCTCCTCGCAGTTGCTTCTTTTGGCTACGCCATAGTGTTTCTTCTCCTGCAGACACTCCCTCTTTCATGGTACATTTACCAGCAAAGCTCCCTGCTGGTGACAACAAGTATTGGATCGATGACAGGAACGCCCCAAACACTCGGGCCGACAACAAGCAGCCTAGGAATCCTCTTAGTCTCTCTTGTTTTCCTCCTCACTGTTTTTTTCTTTACATCCAAGAAAACAAAACGGGACATCGTCTGGTTCAGTCTGTGTAGTGTAGGATTATTTCTCCTTTGGTCTCTGTACCTTACTTTTTTAAGTCTCACGACGTATCCTGCTATTGAGTCTCTGAACTACCATGTGTATTTCTTCCTGTTTAGTCTTCTTCCACCCTTCCTGTCCCTCTATAGCTATCACAGCACAGAACCAGATTCGTTCGTGGTACCTCAGAAACGACGAGTAATCCATCTCCTGAAAAATGGTACGGTGTGGGCAGCAGTCTTCCTCTTTGTCTCCTCAATGATATTTACCATAGTAATCACCCCTGAGGATTCCCGTGATGATTCCAAGAAAGTCCTTTTTTACGGTAGCAACATGGTCGGCACATGGGACGTCCCTGAATATGGCAAATACGGGAAGGATGCCGTCGGCATGTTCGGTCTTTGGCCTGTCTATCTCACCACATTAGGATACCAGACAGCACTGATCGTCCAGAATACAACAGAGTTCCTTACGTTCCTTCAACCACCTGATCAAAATATCACCATCTCCCTGAATCTGACCGAGTATACGACCGTGATTGAATCAGAGACAATCACAAAAAACCTCCTCGATGGAACAACTATCTTCGTCGTCTCTAACCTCAACACCTCCTTTACAGACGAAGAACAGACACGTATTTGGGAGTACGTCAAAGACGGGGGTTCCCTTCTTGTTATCGGGGATCATACGAACGTTGGTGGGATTCAAGATCCTCTAAATGAGCTTCTCGCTCCTGTTGGAATATCGTATCGTTTCGATGCTGCGTTACCGCTTGATGATCAGGCCAAATGGCTCACCTGCACACGCCTTCTGTATCATCCAATAACTATTCCCATGACGAGTATCGATGAAATTCAGTATGGGGTTGGCGCGTCTCTGGATATCACCTCTTCTGCGTTCCCTCTCATCATCGGAACCTCTGCTCTCTCCGATGCGGGCAATACCTCGAACCAAGACATCGCCTACCTGGGGGATTATGAATACAACAAAGGCGAACATCTTGGGGATGTTATCCTCGTTGCAGGTGCATACTACGGGAAAGGCAAAGTCCTCGTCTTCGGGGACACCTCCTCTTTTCAAAACCCTGCGCTTCCCTTTTCCTATTTTTTTGTTCAAAGCACATTTGCCTGGCTTTCACGCACACAGAATTCGATAACCATCCCCTATCAAATCATCAGCTCCCTGTTGTTCCTCCTTGGAGTTGTCATTGTCTATTATGTACTGAAGAATAAAACAATTCCTTTTGCACTGTTTCCGCTACTTCTGTGCATCTCATTGTTTATTTCCACTTCTATTAATCCCCTTCTCGTATCCGAAAATGTGAACAACCTCTCCGGCCATGTTGTCTGCATTGATGCCTCACATGGCGAACGTTTCAGTATTGAATCATTTACTGATGCATCAGTCAACGGTCTCATCGTCAATCTCCAACGCAATAACTTTTTACCCCTTATCCTTCGAGAATTTTCCAGAGATACAGTCAAACAAAGCACACTGATCCTGTTCAATGCACCGACCAAGGCATTCACCGAAGACGAAGTCAGCTTTTTACACTCATATATGCAGAATGGGGGAGTGATTCTCCTTGCTACAGGATACGATGATAAAGACGCCTCCCTACCACTTCTCAAGGAATACAACATTGACATCCAACCAACTCCTCTAGGTCCAGTACCCTATGTCGAGGGGAACCTCTCGTTGTATCAAAACGAACCACGATTTGTTGACAGCTGGCCGTTGTCGTTTCAAGAGGAACACATACGTTCCTACTATAACTTCACCTGGCAGAACCTTACCTTCCATCTCGTCATTTTTATCAAACAAGGAAAAGGAGGTCTGCTTGTCGTTAGCGACAGCCAATATCTGTTGGATAAAAACATTGAATCCATTTATGATTACTGGCCCGGAAACATCCTTTTCCTTAAGTATCTCCTCGATGAATTAGCACAAGTGGAGGAACAATAATGAAGCGTCTGCTTTGGCTTGGCCTTCTCTTTCTGTCAGCCAGTTGGCTGTGTTTCATCCCCCAGTTCACAAAACCGGATCTCTTCCTTGGATCCTTCTTCATAATTGTTGGGATCGTCTGTGTCATCGGAGGAGTCGGGCGGACCGTACCAACCCCCTTTGAGCTTGCATATACGTATCTTCTTTTACCGTTAATCCCTGCTCTTGCCTTCATCCCATTTCCCTACAACCTTGGACTCATCGTCCTTGCCATAGGGCTCCTCTTGCATGTTCTGTTCTCAAAATCAAAGACGATGCAGGCAATCCCTCTTGGTGTTCTTCTCTCAGGGGGCATCCTTTGTGTGCAAATCCTCGTGTTTCCTTTCTATCAATCCTTTGTTTCACATGGACATCGCGTCGACCTGCTTTCACCTGTCATCTCCTCCCTTGCTAACATCCTTGGACTGCATACATCAACGAATAATGGAGTTCTGTTTGTCCAAACAATCCAACAGACCTCTCCAGTCACCATCACCTGGGAGAAACTTGGTTTCTATCTAGCACTGAACATGACACTTGGTGCAATCCTTCTTTTCATCCTTTTCTATAAAAAAAGAGTTCTCATACAATACAGCCTGATTTTTCTTTTTACAACTCTTATCTACAGCCTGTTACGGTTTATCGGTGTTCTATCGTTCTATTTGGTCACATCTGATCTTTCTGTCTTCTGGGATCCTGTGAGTACGACACTAAGTTTCCTTCCTTTGGTACTATTGCTCATGAAACTTCTCCCATTCTCCCATATGAAGGAAAGAATGATTCAATTCCCGGCGCTCACTCTGACAAGAAAACATCTGTTTTCCTTTCTTTTGATGTTTCTGTTGGTGTTTTCTCTGCTTAGCGCATGTTTCTATCAGGAACCAGGATTGATAAAGCCTGGTAGAGTCCTCATAGACGAATACCACAGTCAATGGGAAGATACCCTCAGACCACTTGATACAGAATGGTATGGGCTCCTCTCGACGTACAATTATTATTCATGGGCGCAATGGCTGAAATATCACTATACTGTTTCTACTAATACCAATAGCATTTTGACATCTGAACTCCTTAGCACCTCTGATATCCTCATTTTGAAATGCCCCACGGAAAGTTATACGATGGAGGAGATCGACGCAGTGAAACGCTTCGTTGAGACTGGAGGTGGTTTGTATTTAATTGGGGATCATACCAATGTGTTTGGCATGAATACGTTTCTTAATCAAATCTCTGAGCAGTTTGGAATTCGATTTAAAACTGATGCGACCTATGAGCTGGGAACCGGGGGTCTTTCTAGTTACCACACGGATTCTTTCTGGTCCCACCCAGTCATGCGCCATGTCCCTAAATTCCAGTTTATGACCTCCTGCACCCTTGAACCAACATCCCTATTTGCATCAGTACGGATGGAAAACATCATCATCGGAAACCAAGTCATCAGCGAACCTGGTACCTACTCGACTGAGAATTTTTTCAGGGAATCAATCGCATCACCAGACTCAGAGTATGGATATTTATTACAGGCTGCTGCGATGAAATATGGCAGTGGACGGGTAGTGGCTTTTACTGATAGCACAGTGTTCTCAAGTTTTTGTATGTTCACCGATGGATACCCTTCATTCACTCTTGGTGTGATGGAATATTTAAATCGAACAAATTCTATTTCCGTAGTAACTCTTGCTTTAGTGTGCATCTCACTTCTCTCGCTTTTTGCTCTCTATGTTCTTGTAAGGACTACGAAAAGAATAATAATTTTCTGGATGTTTCTTCTAGCAGGACTCTTGGCATTTTCAATTGTTACTCCGTTATGCTTGTATCTCAACGACTCGTCCTCTCCATTTCCACCTCCGACTTTGGCAGAGTATACACACGTCTGTTTTGATGAGGAACATTCCTCTATAACCATCTCATTACAACCCGCTGTTGGTTTGGGCAATGATGAGACTAACTATGGTACGTTTTTTGTCTGGACGCAACGGGTTGGATGCATCCCATCTTTACAAAAAACACTCAGAGAATCAATCGCGACTGGTGATATCATCATCATGATTAATCCCATACAACCCTTTAACGAAACCGATATCCAACTCCTCACAACCTACCTGGAAACCGGCGGACGAGTCCTTCTTCTTGACAGTATTACGAACACTGCGTCAACAGCCAATGAGTGTCTTGGTAACTTTGGCCTTTGGCTTACCACCAATACGAATGATCAGGCTTTGTTTTTCAACAGAAGCAACAATAGAAATGAGACCAGTATTGGCAATATAACCACACCATACCTCTCTGTTGTTGGTGGTAAACCGCTTCTTACCAATGAGAAAAATGAGACAATGGTTTGTATGACTGAGTTTATCAACACAACGAAAGGTACGACTGGAAAACTACTCGTTGCCGTTGATTCTTATACCTTCAGCGATGTGCTGATGGGCGGGGTTTTTACGGAACCTAATGAACAACAACGCTTACTCTACAACACTGAGTTCTTCGTCTTAAATGAGATGCTCAACAAGTAGAGGAATTCTCCTCCATTCATGGGCTCTTCCGTATATTATCGTATGATAACAATTAAATACTTGTTACTGGATAAGTTTTTTTGGGGAAAGATATATGAAGAAAAAAATTCTTGCCGTAAGCGTTTCAGCTGCTGTTCTCTTAGTGGTAGCATCCTTTAGCTCAGTGGTTGGATACACCACACCGTCATCGGAAACCATTGAATCGCCATTGTTTGCGATTCGTACGCAACGATCGATACAAAAAGTAGGCGACCGGTCGGTGCAGGCATCCTATGTTGGAAAAGGAATGGAGTCTGAGCTTTTTTCAGGAAAGAAATCTTCACTAAGTGCCACCATTGACCGCACCATTACATTACTCAACAAAAATCCAGCTTTTTTCGCAAAATTCCTAAAAACAATCAGTTCCAACCCACGTGTCATTGCTTATTTAAAAGAGCAGGGTGTAACGATGGCCCAGTTTAAGATCCATTTAAATCGTTTGAAAAACGACCCTGCACTATTTATTGAAGAGATTCAAAACGCAGAGTTGAAGATGGATGCAGATAAATTACATACCCCACTCCCACTTGGCCTGAACACCTCAAGTGTCATTGGCTGTGTCATCACTGCAATCGTTATGGCTCCTATTGCGTTAATTATTGCCCTTATCGTGGTCATTTTCACCTTACGAATCTTTCAATGTCTGAATCTCGAAGAGGTTGTCCAGCAGATTATGGATCAAATATTACAGGCACTATCACCTGCAGGGTTTATCATATAATTTTCCTTCTTTTTATTTCGTCCACGATATATTTATATAGCGTGCTCGTTAGATAGTATATCATTGCGGTACAGCTTATGGGAAAGGATATGCAAACAAAAGTTCTGATTATTTTCTTATGTATGTCTATTTTTTTTGGTACTACCTCTGCTCAGATTTACCAGCAGGCACAGCTGAATGTATCAACTAATCTGATTCCTTATGAGAAAATCATTCAAAAGGGCATAGACTGTGTTCAGACAGAAATGAACCAGCCTAACGATTCTCTACAATATCTTGATGAGTTGGAAGCTTGGTTTAACCATCATCCTTTAATTACATTTGCGAGTCGAATTGGTACTTCAATGACCATAAAATTCATCGATGATGTCTACATAATTCTTATGGAATTTGATTTGTTCATAATACAACCTGCACTTGTGAAGGATTCCTTTACTTCCTTCATTGATGAGAGGTATGGGTCTGGAACTCACAAGGCTGTCCTTCTTAACGCAGCTGAATCTATGTACGGTCATCGTCAATGTAAAAAAATCATCGCAACATTGCTACGCTTCGACTATTCAATTGAGTATGTAGCCAACCATGCGGTAGACCTCATGTATATGAAAAATAATCTTTCTGCGGATATCGTATATATGAACACCCATGCAGGGTTTTTTGATGTCGATGGGGACCATCAGGCAGAATCTGTCGTAATCGCGACTGGTGAGTTCTGGACCAATGAAACAGAAGAAACCTACGCGTTTGATTATGAAAATAAATTTATTGTCAAAGGCATGGTTGGTGACCAAGCTTTCGTAGCATTTACCCCTGCCTTTATCGAACATTACTATTCAGAAGCAGGTTTGCCAGATTCACTGGTGTTCATGGCGACATGCTACGCGTTATATGACTCGTCAATGGCAGAACAATTTTGTAATGTCGGTGCAGCGGTGTATATGGGATGGTCCCAAAATACGGTGTTCTGGACAAATAGTAGGACATCTGTTACCGCTTTTCATTTGCTTTCCTGTGGGTTGTCCGTACAACAAGTGTGTAGACTTATTCGATCCGGGGGATTCTACAATTGGCTGTTGCACTCAAAACTCACTTATTATGGAGATGGTACATACAGACTCCCATAGCAATTCTTATTTTAACCAGAACAGAGATTTCATGAGCATTTGTGTCTGTGTTGGGAGTTCCGATGGACTCTTCCCATCTACCATATCAAAGGTCGCTTGCATAAGTGTTTCAACGATCTGTTGAAAATACCATCGTCCATAATTGCTATCTGCCCGAGCAGGGCTGCCAACGTACCCTTGATCGATACCGATATCTTTGAACGTTTTCCCAAGGACCCGTGGTGAATACAAGTCCCGATAAATACTCTGGAGATCCTTGTATGACGGATCGACGAGGTACGGATATTGATAATTCATCAGGGACGTCTCTCGGAAACACGCATGCACCTCCTTTTTCGTATCAAAACCCACCTGGGGTTCCCGCTTTTCGACCTCTTTGTTATAGAAGTATGGCCCCCAGGGTTCAATGACTGTAATGTCATGTGTCTTCATTGCCTTCTTCATACCACGATACATCCCTTTGAGATGCCCAAGATCCATATGGAAAGTACAGAAAACAAAATAGGTGAATTTAAATTTCGCAAGGGAGCTACAGATATCATATACAATCGATGTGATAGTTTTTACTTGCGTAGAAACCGTTCCAGGAAAGTCAGATGCTATCTTCGAATACCCGATCGGGATCGCCGGGAACAACAGACAGGTGAGTTCTGGTCTTTTCTTATGAATACTGCGGATTGCTTCTTTTGCTGCATCCCGCGCGGTAAGCAAGTCAGTACCGATCGGTAAATGTGGTCCATGCTCCTCCAAAGGACTAAAAGGGATAAAAACAATGGTTTTCGCACGGTCAAATGAATCAAGTTGTTTCCAGCTGAGTTCCTCAAGTTGGATGATTTTTGATTCGTTTTTTCCATTATTCTTCGCTGTTCTTATGTTATCACCTCACAACCATTGTCTCTAATGATGACCGTATGTTCCTTTTGTGTCACTATCCCACCTTTTGCTTCCAATAGTTGTGGATATTGTTTTATCACCCCTAAGAACGCGAGTTTTTTCATGAAGATATCATCCTTTGGGAATAAGTCATGGAACCATCGTTGAGCAAAGGGTAATGTTCCGAAATGATTCTGCAGTTTATCAAACATGGCTTTTGTTTTATTCTCCCGGATAAATTTTGCTTTAATTGAATCCTTACATATGTAGATGTTGCTGCCGCCACCTGATATGACATGACCAGCGCCGTTTGTTGCGAATGGTTCAATGGCGACGACATCTCCGTTGTTCAGCTTGCTTTTCCCACCAAGAGCACCGACGTTTGGAATCGACACCCCTGAATGCAGCTCATATCTGCCTAATCCATGACCCATGAGGTTGTTGATTGGTTTATAGCCGTAGGATGTGATTGTCGTTTCAATGGTTCTTCCTGCATCACATAACGGGAGCTCTGGATTTAAGACTTCAATGACTTTTTTCAACGCCTCTTCCGATGCACGGATCATCGAATCATAGTTATGTGTTTCAAGTTCGACAGTAACGGCAGTATCAGCGATATAGCCATTGACATGAGCGCCAACATCGAGTTTTACCACATCTCCCTTTTTAAACGTAAGCGGATCATCATGCTTGGGGCTGTAGTGCGCAGCAAGCGTGTTTATTGCGATGTTTACTGGGAATGCAAGCCCCGCATTGTTTTGTACTATCCTTTGCTCAATCAATGTGGTGACATCGAGAAATTTAGCCCCTGATTTTATCAGGGAGACACCATAGTTCCGAGCATTAGCTGCAATCTTACCTGCGCGTTTGTAACTCTCATATACCATATCATCCATGTGAAATCACATCCCAAATTTCCTTCTCAGTAATGGATCCTTTACGAATAATCTTTGGTTTTTTTATTGAAAGATCAACAATCGTCGAAGGAACACCTTCTAATCTCCCATCATGAAGACAGACAGGGATATCCGTCTTTAACTGTTTAAGAATATCCTTTATTATGCCCTGGGTTTTTTTCTGATGAATATTTGCACTTGTCACGGTCAGCGGGCCGTACTCTGAAAGTAATCGCATGGCGATAGGATGATTTGGAACACGCACTGCGATAGTATGCGACCCGCTTGTCACAATGTCAGGTACTGTTGATTTTTTTCTCAAGATGATTGTAACACTCCCTGGTAAAAACGTTTCACATACTCTTTTGGTGATCGTATTCATACACGCGATTGTTTCCATCGCTTCTACGGAATGAACCGCCACAGGTAAGGGGACCGTTAAGGGTCGTTTTTTTATTTCAAATACTTTTCTGACAGCGCTTTGGTTGTAGATGTCCACACCAAGGGCATAGAGCGTGTCTGTAGGATAAATGATAGGTTGTCCTTTTCTTAAAGCATTGGTTGCTTTTAAAAGGTCGTCTTTTTTCATGCCTTACTTGTCTGTTTTAATAAAATCACCAAGGGTAAATCCCCCTTGGGTTCGAGTCTGCGATCCAGTCCCAGTCGTAACACTTTTTATCTCTTCCATCAGCTGGATTCCAAGCTCTTTTTCAAGCTTGGCTATCGTCTGATCGGACGGACGAAGGTCACCATTCTCAAGTTTTGCGATTGTTACGGTCCGCTCCCCTATTTTAAATCCAAGCTCCTCACGAGTTAATCCTTTCTTTTTTCGACCTTGCTCTATGAGCTGGTTCCAGTTTGCCACAAGCTCCCGTTCCATGCCTTTCTCCTTGTAGATATCCCGCTCCATTTTTTGTGGTTTTTTTAAAAAAACTCGCGGAGGTTGAGGCACACTGCTTGTTTTCACTGACTCCGGCTGTACATATCCTTCTGCATACTTGATGCAATCCGGACAGACAAACATTTTTGCTCCGTCAATAATTGCTTCTCTACCGCCTTTACACTCTCTCCCACAAAGTTCACAAGGCATTTTTAATCCCTCAACAGGTATCTCGTTATAATAATCCTGCTTTCTGCAGGATCATCAAATCTTCGGTACTGAGTTTTTCCCCTCGTTTGAAACGCTCGAAAACATCATCTGCCTCTTTTTGGGCAGCAGAAACATCAGCCATTTTCTTCCTTTTCTCTTTTTTCTTCTCAGTACTAGAAATAGTTTTTTCCAATTCATGGATGTTGTTTACATGGTCAATGAATTCTTTATGGAGTTTATCTGCTTCAATCTTCGTTACAACAATATTTTCTTGTATCTCGGTTGTTCGTTTCACTAGTTTATCAAGTTGAGCCAATTGTTCAAGCATCCCCTGATGTTCTTCCTGTGCTTTCTTCGCCATTTTTTCGACGAGTTCATGCTGTTTTTCTGCCTTTGCCCGTATCAATTTTTCTTCTTCGATTGTCTTTTTCAGCTTTGGATCTTTGTTTAATTTTTCATCTGCATCCTTGATTTTTAGATGAATTCCTTTGATTGTTTCTATCAATTTTTTTTCTTTCTGGGCGGACATGGGTTGTGTCATTTGTTCATTTTCAAGTTTTCGGAGATATTGCTTTAATTCGTTGACGTTCACACCAGAATTTACTGTCCGTTCCCTCTCAAGTTCTTTTATATTCTTTTTTAATTCGAGGTGATGCTTTAAAAATTCATTGCGTTGTTCTTTTGCATGCTTGACACGTTCGTTATGTTCATCGCGTTTCTTCCTATGTTCGCTAATCTGGTTCCGTATTTGTCTGACTCGGGCGTTTAGTTCGTCACGCTCCTTTGCCATCTTCTTTGACTGGGTATGTAACTCATCCCGGCTCTTTTTCAAATGGTTCGCTTTTTCTTGCAGTTCATCTTTTTTCCGAGTCATCTCATCAAGCGATGCATCGTCCATTTTCTGCCTCTTAATTAAGATAAAACAATGAGGTAAAATAATAGGTGTTTATTAAAAGTTTTCTGGTTGGTATAGAAATTACCTCCTGTCTTTCTCTCACTCCTAGAACAAAGATGTTTATATAAGATTATCGGAGATGGTCAAGAATGTCCTCTAAGAATTTAGCCGATCCATGGGCATCTGAAAAAAATTGGATAGCATATTTATATACACTGGGTTGATTTCTTTACTGGAAAGGAAGGAATGCTATGAATAAAGAACCTGAAATGATGAAAAAGGATACAGAAGGTCTTGCTTGGAGAGTCTCTTTTTCAATTCTTGTTGCGGTCGGATGGTTGGTATTTCTCATACTATGGTTATTCTTTTTTGCAACCAACTACGTCTGGGAACAAAATGTTGCGATTTTCTTACTATCGCTTCTCCTCTTGACCGGGTTTTTAGGGGTCCCGTGGGCGTTTTGGGCGTTAAAAAAACAAACAGCTTCTGAAAAGGAAATGTGGAAAATAAAGGGATTTCGTTGGCGAATCTGGGTTTCAATCCTCCTCCTGATTGGGGTTATCGTCTTTTTGATCTATTGGTTCTGGGAGTTAGCTGAGCCTTTTGATATCTATCAAAATCTTGCGATTTTCCTCGTCGTCTTCCTCATTGCCGGTGGACTGATGGGAGCAATGTGGGCTCCTTGGAGCATAAAATATACTCCATAGTAGTGAGAGAAAAAGCGATACCTACAATTATGATATATAGTAACGACAATATAGATTTACTAATATAAAGACTACATCATGAACGATGACTTACCGCACTGTTTATGTATCTTTTTTTCTTTTCTGTTGCACAATCAAAATCCCATCGATGAACACTGCAAGGATTCCTGTAATAAAAACCATGTCAAACACATGAGCTCCACCAATAACAGCGTACCTTGTCGTATGTATCTCATTTTGTATTAGACTTATCAAATGCAAACCATCGGCTCCCAACAATACCCCTAGTGTTCCAATGACATATGCGAGGGGCGCTGCTTTGTTTTTCTCTTTCCACGCAAAGAAAATCGAAAAGACACTCGCACTAATAATGGGCAGTAGCCACAGAGGAAATGTTGAGACAATACCTTTTTCCGGGTCAGGATAGGTTACAAAAAACGTCACCACAGTCACAATTCCTACACCGGCAAGAATAATAAAAGGTTTCAACGTATTTTTTATCAATAAATAGATACTAAGAGTAATAGGGATTACTGCGCCACCGACATTAATCCCAACGATCCAATAGGAATGATACGAAAACAGAGTGATGTTAGAAAAATTAATACCGACATACCCATCGATGATTCCTGAACCAAGGATAAATGATACAAATACGATTACCACCGCCTCAAGTGATGAAAAACCCATTTCACGGAATGCTTTTGTGATAATCAGATAGACGATGTAGAGGACAAGGACCGGAAGAAGAATGATAAAGAGGTATCCTACGAGTTGATTAAAAAACGAAGAAATCCATAGCATACTTCCAAGCTCGAAGTGTTAGATAAAAAAGTTGTTTATAAGCTTAATCGAAAATATCGTTTCTCAATTTTCTCCTATCCCTTCCCTATAATTATGACAATCATACTAGAGAAAACAGTGTTCCCTATTATTTAAATTAAAAATCGAAACATATATATATTGGCCATTCATATAATCATTATATCCAAAGGGGGTAAATATGTATAATAAGCGAGATTCTAAAAAATCAAGAATAGAGGCAGTTGTAATAGCACTTTTGATAATCGGAACAGCCCTAATCGTACCTGTCAGTACTATTGCTTCGAACACGAACAATCCTGTCGAAGACAAATATTATTCCGAAGACGACGACCAAGCCTTCATATTAGATCGGAGTTATTACCTGATGGAAGAAAACCCTGCATCGATGAACACCGAAGATAACGACGATGCTGGATGTAAAAAAGATGCAGGACGAGACCAAAATAGAGCAACTCCGCTTTATCCTGGTGAACTCATCGATGACACACCAGGTCGTGGAAGAACAGGAAAACTCTCTTCGAGTGATACCGATGATTGGTATTATTTCTCTGCCTGTATCGGTCAACAGATAATCTTCACCGTCACACCACCTTCTGGTTTTGATATTGACATTTCCCTATGGGATAAAGATAAGGTCATGATCACCTCTTCGAATACGTCAGGAAGCGCTGCTGAGACGATCACCTACACCGCCACCTACTCTGGAAAATGGTATATGTGGCTTAAATACGTGAGCGGATCAGGAACAGAACAATACACCTTTAACGTCACTATGAACGGACAAAACGATGCAAACACCATGGCAGACGCCCCGAATACCCGTGCCTCAGCATTACTTCTCACACCGGGATCCTACTTTGGGTATCTTGACCGATCTGATCCCTATGATTGGTATAAAATCCAAGTCACTGCTGGACAGGGGATTCATGTTACCTTACTAATGGAAGATTTAGTCTATTTGACTGATTTTGATCTTCAGCTCTATGACCCAAGTGGAACGCTCGTCTATGAGGGAAATCAGTACTACGGTGATGAATTTAACTACCCTGCTGATGTCACTGGACAGTGGAGTATCCGCGTGGACATCTTCCCTGGATGGGTTGATTGTCCAAAGCCAACAGAATGGAAATATTATTCCTATGGTGCTGGCCCCTATAATTTAATCCTTGCCCTCGAATCCAGCGGATCTGTCCCTGGACCAATCCCGCAACCACAGATCATTCCTATAGCAAAGACGTTTAAGGTAGCCAATGACCCAGCAAGCACTGCTGATGATTTTGCCTATCTTGCTGCGATTCCTGCCTGTAACTACCTTGCTGGTGGACAACGATATCTTGCACCAATTCTGTACACGGGCGACACAACTCCGACCGCATATTATGATGAACCCACTGAATTTGACACAGTTGATGACATGACACAGTACCTCGTTGATGATTGGAACGATTACCTTGATTTATTCGGCAAGATGCCTGTTGAATACACGGTTCCTGCAGATCCAATTGAAGCAGCTGCTGAGATAGCAACGAACGGCTGGACTTCTTCAGATACTGCGGTTGTCGCAGTTGACGGTAGCTCATTTGAAGACGCAACAAAAAACATAGTCAAAACAGCAACGTTAAAACGAGTTGTTGATGTCGATGTCGTAGAAAATGACGATCCAAAGCTTCAAAGCGAATTTGGTTACATGCAACTTCTTGGGCCGAAATGGTGCGCGATCAGTGTCAATACGACTGGGATCACCACCACAAGTGGCAGTGCATCGGGAGCGGTACTTACTCAGGTGTTCCCCACATTCATGGATGTCGGCTATGATGATTGGCCAGTACCGTATGATGGAACCGGGTGGGCCGGTGATATCTACTACCCTGTGACCCGCGTTGGTTTCTGGTCGGCACTCTCAACACTTTCCAACTACTCGTATGATAAAATAACGGTGACAAAATACGCTGGTGACCGATACCGTTTCAGAGTCAGTGCAGATGACGCGGTGATTACCTCGGTACTCACCACAGATTCCCCCTCCGACCTGGTTGTCTTCCTTGTCGACCCGCAGGGGTACCTCAGAGCACCAATTACTCCTGTTTGGAATGGACCAGTCAACCCGATTCATGAATGGAATGGGTTTGAGAATCCCGCAGTGAACCCTTGGAGAACCTGGAACCCCGCGCCTCATACAGAATTTACCGCCGAAGTCCTTCACCCGCAGAAAGGAATCTGGACTGCGATTGTTGTTCCCAGGAATGCTGAGGGAGCAAACGTGAAATATACCCTGACGACGACGATACGGACCGTTAGCGCTGATCGAGCTGATGCAACGATATCAGCGGCCAACGCCGCGGTTATCGCATCAATGAACCACTTCCCATTGCTCTATGTCACCAAGGATAGTGTTCCTGCAGCAACCCAAAGTGCATTCACCACGCTTGGTGTGACAAAGGTCATCTTTGTTGAGCGTAATAGCATCGGAGATGGTGTACGTAGTAAGCTTCCGACAGTTGAGAAGGATTTGAAAACCATGCAGGAAATCGTCGATGAGATAAAGAGCTACGATACGTCTGAAAATTACGTCGCAGCGACATCATTAAAGACCGGTGATGGGTACTTTGCCCCGACAGCGATGCTTGCTGCTTACCATGGAGCCCCTGTCATCCGTGTGGAAGATGCCCCAGATGGAGATCCTGCTGCGGTTGCAGAGCGGATAGTTGCCTGGGCACGATGGGCTGGAGATTATTACCATGGGTCCCGTGCGAATGGGCACTTGCCACATCATACGGCGCCAGTGGAGCAACAAACCAAATTCCAACTCTTGATTACCTTCATTAAGTTCTTACTGAATGGGAACGCAAGCATCCTTCCACCGCTTGGTCTAGATGCAAAGCGGTACTGGAATGAAGAAATGCATAACTATTTCGACAACTATATCGAGAGCCTTGGACTTAATTTGGATGGTCAAGAAGCATACGCTATTGTCGCACCACGTTCTGATATCAACATGGTGTTACATTCTGCGCTGACTGGGAACAATTCCTATGCTGGTCAAATCCCAGGGATTACCCCAGCTTATTCGAGCAATATGGTTGTTCGAAGCGTTCTTTACCCGGCGTTGATCTTTGCAAACCCGAACCGTAATACTACCACGTGTTCAATGATTAACTACCCTGAGGCGAACTCATTTACTTTAAATGATGGTAAGAGTTACAAGGCGTACTCCTCACGTGTCGTGAAGGATTCCTTTAGTTCTCACCTTCGCAGCTATTACGGGCATACATTCTGGCGTGCACACCTGGAGCGCATGAACGATGGGGCAAGTGTGTATTATTATTCTGGTCATGGAACCGGTGGCAGCGGTATGTCAGAGATGTATGAACAGACAGAACACTCAAACTACCCTGATCAGGTCTGGTGGGACGCCTGGCGTGGTTACCTGTATGACTCCTGGAGGACTGCTCGAGAGGTCATATCCGGCAACATCTGGTTCAACCCTGAACCGCCGATGCTGTATGATATCATCCATTACAAATGGGTTGATCAGCAGTACCAGAACCTCAAGAGTAACGCAATCTTCTATATGTCCTGTACCACTGGAGATGGAGATGGTCCTTTGGTCTTCTTAGAGCATGGGGCAGTTATGTGGTATGGAAACGCGAACACCGGGTTATGCCCTGAGGCGGATATCGGAGATGATGAGGTCTTCAAACTGACCTTGATCTATGGAGAACCTGTTGGTGTTGCATGGTCAAAACAAGTCTGGCTCCACTATCGGGACTTCACGACCGGTGATAACACCTCGATGTATGGACCATCTAGTATGTATCCAATCAGCTCCATTCAGGTTATCTACGGTGATCCAAACTTGATCATCTACAGCCCAGAATGGCAGGCACCAACACCCATTGATGCGTAAACACGCATCACCCTCTTTTTTTTTATTTTTTTAAAAAATATCTTTTTTAATTAAAATTACGCATTGAAAAAAAGAAAGGAAGATAGAATTATTGCCGTTGTTTCTTGAATTTATACCCGTAGTAGATAGCCCCGGTATGTCCATCTTGTTGGATCTTCCGGAACGTACTTTCGACCCTCATGCCGATTTTTACCTCATCAAGTGGGCAGTCAACTATCTGTCCGGTTACTTGGGGGCCTTCATCAAGTTTAACGATAGCGACCGGATAGGGCGTCTGTTCCTCAAAGTCCTCAGGACCAACATGAATAATGGTATAGGTGATGACTTCTCCTTTACCTGAGAGCTTTGTTTCCTTCATTTTCCCCATACTTTTTCGTCGGCAGAACGGACAGGATTCCCGCGGTGGGAAGAAAACCCGTTCACATGACTCGCATTTATTTGCTATGAAATTGTATCGCTGTGGGATTTCTCTCCAGAATCGTGCAACCCCTTCTTTCATTGTTACATCGCCTCCATGATATGGATGACACACGTTGCTCCAGACCCACCAACATTGTGGGCTAGTCCTCTTTTTGCTTCTTTTACCTGGCGTTTCCCTGCGTCTCCTCGCAACTGTAAGGTGAGTTCGACAATTTGAGCGACTCCTGTTGCACCGACGGGATGTCCTTTTGCTTTCAGACCTCCGCTTGGGTTTACTGGCAAGGATCCGTCAATAGTGGTGATTTTATTATCGATTGCTTTTCCACCTTCTCCTTTTTTGACAAAACCAAGGTCTTCGATTGCACAGATTTCCGCTATTGTGAAACAATCATGGACTTCGGCAAAATCTATGTCCTTTGGTGTGAGGTTTGCTTGTTTATATGCCATTTTTGCGGCATAGACGGTTGAGTCAAGTGTGCAAATATCTCGCCGTCCATGGAGTGCGAGTGTATCAGAGGCTTGTCCTGAACCGATAATCTTTATTGGTTTATCCGTGAAATTCTTTGCTTTCTCTGCAGCGCAAAGAACAACGGAAGCAGCACCATCACTGACTGGAGAACAATCCATAAGTCCGAGAGGATAGGCGACGGTGGTTGCTTTTAATACCGATTCAAGTGATATAGGAGACTGATACTGAGCGTATGGATTATGAACCCCGTTGGCGTGGTTTTTTACTGCGACCTGCGCGAGTTGTTCTTTTGTCGTTCCGTACTCATGCATATGTCGTGTCGCAATCATCGCATAGATTGCTGGGAATGTGGCACCGAAAAAGGCTTCCCATTCTTGATCTGATGCGGTGGCAAGAATCTCTGTCGCTGCGGTTCCACCAACATCGTTCATTTTTTCAATTCCACCGACAACAACGACATCGTTTATACCTGACGCGATTGAGAGGTACCCTTCACGGACCGCAAGGGCTCCTGATGCACAGGCGCCTTCGACACGAGTCGCTGGGATATGAAGATGTGAAAACCCAGATACTTCTGCGACAAGCGCACCGATGTGTTCTTGGTCAACGAACCGTCCAGAGCTCATAGATCCAACATAGAGAGCATCGATGTCTTTTCCTTCTATTTTTGCATCAAGGATTGCTTTTGACCCTGCTTCTGCAATGAGTTGTCTGAAGGACTGATCCCAGAGTTCACCAAATTTCGTTAATCCTACTCCAATAACTGCAACGTCTCTCATCTTTTCTCACTCCCAAAACAACAGATTTGTCATTTTCGTATATTGTCCATAATCAACGTATTCTTTATCAGCGACCAGCTGTGCGATTGTCGGAGCATTCTCTCGAGCCAGATTCGTAATGTTATCGGTTACGGTAATATCGAAACCATCGCTTCCTGCACCGGACCCATAACTCGTCATGAAAATCCGATCACCTGGTTTTGCGACATCCAGCACTGATGCAAGTCCAATCATTGATGCACCTGAATAAGTGTTTCCAATGTATGGAACCATGAGCCCCTGTTTTACCTGATCGAGAGTAAACCCAAGTTTCTTCGCTACATTCACGGGGAATTTTCCGTTCGGTTGATGGAAAATCGCATAGGTGTAATCCTGTGGTTTCGTCTGCACTGTTTGCATCAGTTTTGTCGCACAGTTTGTGATGTGTTTAAAATACGCTGGCTCTCCAGTGAATCGCCCTCCATGGGAGGGGTATTTCATTTCCGCTCGTCGCCAGAAATCAGGGGTGTCTGTTGTGTATGAGAGGGTATGATTTATTGTGGCAATAACATTGTTCTTTCCGATAATAAAAGCAGCACCTCCTGCTGAAGCAGAATATTCAAGCGCGTCACCTGGTGCTGCTTGTGAGGTATCGGCACCGATGGCCACCCCATATTTAATCATTCCTGCTTTAACAAACCCGAAGCAGGTTTGTATCGCTGCGGTTCCTGCTTTACAAGCAAATTCATAATCTGCGACCATGAGATCTGGTGTTGCTCCAATCGCTTCTCCAACAATAGTACCTGTAGGTTTCACCGCGTAAGGGTGGGATTCACTCCCGACGTAAATGGCGCCGATTTCAGCGGGATTGACGGAACATCGCTTGAGTGCTGCGCGTATCGATTCAACACTGATTGTTGCAGTGTCTTGGTCAATTGACGGAACAGATTTTTCAAAAATCCCAAGCCCCCGACTGATGGCGGTACCATCTTTTCCCCAGACGTTGGCAATGACTTCTGCTTTGATACGATAGCGGGGGATATGGGCTCCATAACTGACAATACCAATTTGCTCCATATTTAACACAACAAAGGCCAAAAACAAGCTAGACTACTTAAAAGTGCCGATTGATTATCGACAATTGACGTAGGTGAACAATTAGCCAGAAAGAATAATTTTCTTTCCGCCTTTTAATGCCTCGACTGATTGTTCTGCAACTTTATCCAGCTTATCGTTATCCATTAATTCTTTACGGGCTTTGAGGTTCTGATTACGGAGGATTTCTCTATTTTCCTGGAACCGTTGCATTCGTTCTTTTTTCACGGAGACGATTTTTGATCGCATCTCCAGGGCTTTTTCATGATTACTTTGCGCCTCTTCTCGAATTTCGATATATTTCTTATGTTTTTTATTCGCTTCCCCAATTAGAGTTGCGATTTCGTTGACGAGCTGCTTGTATTCCTCATGTTTCTGTTGGCTTTGCTCATAATATTTTTGCACTTTCTCGTGTTCTGCGTCAGCTTTTTTAAATAATTCAGTAATACTTTTATCTGTATCGGACAAATCGACTTCAATGAGTTGTTGTTTTTCCATTTGTTTTTTTACTTCATTAAATTCCTTTCGTTTTTGTTTTATCCGTTCGATTAACTTGTTTTCCTTTCGTGTATCAAGAATGGTGGTTTCCTGTTCATATTCCATCATTTGGATATCTGCTTTTATTTCTTCTAAACGAAGCGGGAGATTTTTTATAACATCCCCTTTTTTCTTCCGTTTCGCGTCGATTAGCTCTTTGGCTTGTTGCTGGTATTGGTTCCTCTTTTCTTTATGCTCCTTCATCTTTGCGACAAGTTTCTCACGTTCTTTCTTGATTTTGTCCATGTCGTTTTTAAGTTCCTTGCGTTTTTCATTGAGCATGTCTCTTTCGTCACGAAATTGCTTTGCCACTTGATTGAGTTCGTTACGTTTCTCAATGAGACTTTGGTATTTCTTCTCTGCATTTTTCAGTTGTTCGAGGTCTACCTTCTTCGTCGATTCTTTATCGTTCACAAGAGACACCCTTTTTTCAATACCGAATTATTCTCCCATTATAAGGTTTACTACTACTCTTTTACCCGTATTCGGATTCGATTTTTACCCTTTTCTGCTAACCAGGGCATCTGAATATCAGCGACGTTCCCTGCAGGCAGCGTAAGTTGAACCATATTCTTTTGTTTTCCATTCAGATAGAAAAAGACTTTCACGTTTCGTGCTGAGATACTCCCGATATTTGAGAGGCTAAATGAGGTAATTACCTTTTCTCCAGGATTAAACATCGTTGGCCAGTGGGAAACGTTCTGGAGTTGCAGAAGCGTCTTTCCTTCTTTCATCATCGTCATGAGGGAAAGGGATTGTGTGTTCTTTCGCCCTGTTTTCTTCACTAAGACTGTTACTTGCGTCCAATCTTTTGATTCAGCACCTTCTGTTGGTAAAACCACAACTTGAACTGTTTGGGTTTGTCGCCCCTCGATTGCAGTTGTTAAGGGTTCTACAGTGATACTCCATTTTGGTGATGGTTTGTTTTGAGTCGCTGTTATCTCAAAGGTTTGTGTTTTTTTGCTTAGGTTTCGTAAGGTGATCTCAAAGACTGCTTTTTCTGTTGATTCTATCTCCTTGATTCGATCTTGACAGATGAGCTGAACAGGTTTAATAGTCGACACCAGAGCGATAATAATCAGAAGGAATATAATCATTGTCACAAGGAGTATTAAAAGAACATATTTCGCATCAGAGCCGAACACGTCGTTTAAACCAAGAGATCTTGCAGCGGAATCAAAGAACTCCAAGAAATCTTCGATGACCCCCCCGCCGATTACATTTACGGTAACGGTGATGGTCGCAGTCGTGCTTGAATCGCTATCTGAGCTAATCGTAATCGTGATAAGATCTGACTGAAGAGTGGTGTTCTTAGGTACTTCAATAAAGACTTTTGCGTCAGTTGGATTCGTACTTTTTCCTATCCCAAGATTCCGTATGCTGTCCCGAGGTGTTACTAGCCAGTTGTTCTTCGATGTTGCAGTAATGGAATAGCTATCAACATCATCAATCGCACCGGTATTATTATTTTTAATAATAAAATAGAAGAAATGACTTCCACCTTTGTTGATGTTGATGCTGTTTGAGTATCCAAGGATTTCTACTCTATAATGGATTGCAGCCTCTGATATTTCAGCGATGACCACTGTACGGTCAATGCCAGTCTTCCCTGTTACGACGACAAGCAGATCGATGTAACTGCCATAGGCTTCTTTTAGTACACTTGAGGAATTGACAATGAGAGGGATAAGTGTCCAACTATTCGCAGCAACTGTGACAGCGGCGGGCAGAGAAATCGACCAGTCACCGGTTTTTTCTCTTTCGATAGCTCTCAGCTGTAACGTATCTGCTTTGGTACTTGTCACGTTGAGGAGATACTGGACAGTCCCACCTGGAATGATTGTCCCATCCGGTGGTGTTGTGATAAGGTCCTGAATTTGTATATTGTCTGTCTCTTCGAACGTCACTCGGAGCAGCGACGGGGTCTGAGGTGAGCCATAGTGGATCTTTGGGGCGGTTACCATTAAACTTTTCGCATTGCTTATTGAAATGCCAACTCCTAACCGATGACCATAGGTTATTTCCTGCTCAAGCCCGGTAAAATTAAAAATAATCGGGGTCATTTTCTTCCGCAGAAATCCTTGCAGCTCCTTCCTTGTGATTACTTTTTCAGTTGATGCGATGGTTCTATTCTCATCATATAAGCTGACGTTGATGCTGACCTTTGGGGGGAGCAGACAGAGGAACCTGGAAAAGTACAACTCAGCACTGACTTCATTAACCTTAAGTATTTTATCTCGTTCCAATCCTTGTTCCATGGTCCAAATCAGTGGAGTCGCAGTGAGCTTCGTTGGTTTTGAGGCATTCGTACCTTCGTTTTGTACCTCGCTTATCGTTTGATCAGAGGTAAGATAGTAAATCCGCATATCGTTCTCTGTTATTCGTGCTGGTAATGTAACCGAGCTTGGATGATATTTAGAATCATAGATGATTTTTGTTGATTTCATTGCATTCAGGATAGAAGCGATATCTTCTAAGGTAAAATTCAGGCCGAATTCGTCGCCGGATTCATTCAGTTGTGCTCTCGTATCTTTAATCAAGGCGCCAAGTTTCCTTCGTATTGGGCCAAGGGTAATGTTGTTTTCCCAGCGATTCACCATCCGCTGAATAATCTTCTGTACGCTTGGATTGTTAAGGACGTTTAATGCAATCATTGATTTGTTCGTCGGGATTATCTCGATGCTACACAGCAGACTATCCCCTGGTTTTAGGATATAATCGATGTCTGAGAGGATGATTTGTTGATTGTAGATGCCTCCGAGTGGTTTTGGTGGGGCAAGCAGGATCGTGGTGTTTTTTAACCGTTTCGGCAGAAAAGATTCAAGAGATTGGACATAGAGTGCGACGCTTACGCTGTCCGTTCGTGTCTTAATTTTCCGTGTATCTGAGAAGTATAAATTAAAGAGAACGTCCCCTTGGATGTGGATCGTGTCGTTTCCATCGTACATATAACTTTCTGTGATACGGTTCGGTCCTGGAAATAACAATTCGATGCCTTCAATACCACCATATGCTCCGGTGAGGTTTTCAAATAACTGGCCTAAGGCAGCAAACATAACCCAGGCCAACCATTCTTCCGAAATGATGGTAGTATTCTTACTCAAAAGTCCTTCTTTTGCCAGGATGCTTGGTGGGTATTTAGAGTCTGTCTCTGATGTTGGAGGGTTCTGAGCGAGGGAGGCTAAATCCTCTTCGCTTTCAAACCCAAGTGCATTAGTAAAATAAAGGGTTGTATATCCATCAGAGTCATTAGCCTGTCCAGTACTGATGAGTCCGCCAGGGAGTAAAGATCCCGGTAGCAGGATGAATGTCAGGAGCAGGGCTTTGAGCGCATGGCGCGCTAGCATATCTTCTCAACCTCGATTGTAACTATCTACCTTGTTATTATATAAATCTTTGTTTACAACACTTACCATCTTTTTCTAATTATAATATGTATTATATTTAATAAGATTATGGATATGATTTCATCTGTAAAAATAGGCGTTTTTTAGAAAAAAAATATTCACCGTAAAGGAGTCTTTCGTAACCACTCAAGATCACTGATGTACAAGCTTCGTATATCAGAAAGTCCAAAGCGGAGCATCGCGAGACGTTCAAGTCCAAGCCCCCAGGCAAGGACCGGGGTTTTCACACCAACTGGTTCAGTCACCTCTGGTCTAAAGATGCCACTCCCACCCAGTTCCATCCATTTCCCATTCCAGAACACCTCGACTTCCATGCTTGGCTCTGTGTACGGGAAATACCCTGGTCGAAACCGTATTTTTTCAAACCCCATCCTCTTATAGAATTCCTTTAGGATACCGATAAGCTGTCGGAAGTTTGCATGTTCCTCATAAATGATACCTTCTATCTGGTAGAATTCTGGGAGGTGCGTCGAATCAATATCCTCCTTTCGGAAGACGCGTTCAAGTGAAAAGACTTTACAGGGGGGTTCAGGGTGATGATATAGATACCGAATGGTATTGACCGTGGTGTGGGTACGGAGTAATGGTCGTTCTCCCTCTGTTTTTGAAAAGCTGTACCCCCATCCGGTTGAACCGGTGGTGCCACCGTTTTCATGGACCGCGGCAACCTCGTTGAGTAAGTGCTGTTCTTGTATCGGGAGTTTTACGGGTACTTTGCAGTAGAACGTATCTTGCATTTCTCTTGCAGGATGATCCTGTGGGATAAAGAGCACATCCATGTTCCAGAAACAGGATTCAACATAATCTCCTCGGACCTCTTGGAACCCCATTTCAACGAAGATCTGTCTGATTTCTGCAATTAACTGTACTAAGGGATGTGGTTTCCCCCCGTATAGCGCAGGTGCAAATGCATGGATGTCATATGGCCTGATTCTTTTCTGCTTCCATTCGTTATTCTTTATAATAGAGCTGGTCACTTGCGTGATTTCCTCTTGGATTTCCAATCCTAACTCTAGGAGCTTTTTCCCCTGGTCGGTCAGCGTAATGGTGCTTGTGATCAGTTCTTTTTCCTTGATGACGTTCTTTCGGGAGAGAAGAGATTTCATCGTGGTTTTCTCTATTTCTTGTTCAGGATGTTCATGGAGACGACGTAACAGCTCTTCTTCCTTGGTCACCTCGGAGAGAACCTTTTTTCCCTTCTCGGAAATCTCGATAATGGTGTCTTTTTCCTTTCGAATCGACGCCCATCCATTGGTTTTCAGCCAGCCGATTGCAACCGAGATTTCATCAGGCTGAAGCATATCTGAAAGCATCTGTAGTGTAATAGTTCCTTTCTTATCAGATAACAATTGTAAGGCGCGTCTCTCAGGAAGTCCTTTTTCAACAAAACGCTTTCCTTCTTTTCCGAGAGAATACACAGTCTTAATGGAGTTTTCTATCATCACAAGTTTTTTTGATTGAAGCCATGAGGCTGCGTTTGAGACTTCCACATCAAAAGAGAAGTCTCCTGTTTTCACAAGCTGCTGAGGAGTTGCTTTCCCATGGAGTTTTTTAAGGGCGAGTAACACTCGTTTCTCGTTTTGTGACAGTTCCTGTGCGATTTTTTCGATATCCATTAGAACCTGAAATTCACTAATACCGTATTAAGATGTCGATATGATAGTGTTGATTCGAAACAAATATAAAATAATAGTGATTCCTCATTTTTACAAGGGAGTAGCTTTATGATAGGAAAACTACCAGAGGAAATCTTAGAGGCTTTATTAGAGACGATACCGTTTGAATTTTCCGTGATTGATAGAGATGAAAAAGTTCTTGCATGGAATAGACACGAGACACGTATCTTCAAACGCCCTGAGACAGTCGTGGGACGGGACGTGCGGAACTGCCATCCGAAGAAAAGCCTTGCGAAGGTCGAACAGATACTCAAGGAGATGAAGGAGGGGAAACGGGACAAAGCACGTTTTTACATTGATCTGCCACTTGGCCCCCAGCAAGAGAAACAAAAAGTCCTCATCGAATATTACGCGCTCCGAGATAAGACAGGAGAATACCTTGGTTGCCTTGAAGCCTCACAGAATATCGCTGAGCTGCAGAAGTTATCCGGAGAAAAACGATTGTTAGATTAAGGCTGCAGTACTCTTTCGAGGTCCAGGACAAATAGTTTTTCAATCCAGTCTTGGCAGCTTTGTTTATGTTTCTCGCTGTTTCTGCCTTTCACTATCATATGTGTTCGGTGGGGCAGGGGGATACAGATGATTCCATTGACATGATGCATATCCACACTGCGGACATCATATTGAGGATATGGGTTATCGAACAATGGGAGATATCCAAGATTTCTTCTTTTAAATCGTGCTTTTCGATTCGCCTCTCTATATCTGTGTTTTTTCTTCGTCTTTTTTGTCATTTATCTGCCTGACCTTGTTTGAACACAGAAGATGATTGATACTTTCGAGTCCATCCGTTCGTTTGTCTAGACTTATGAAACGAGTGTAAATATATAAGTATAATGTGAAAGGTTGGAAGTATTACGTTTTTATAGAACGAGCGTATTACCCCTTTTCAACACCGGGGCCCGTAGCTTAGATCGGTTGGAGCAACCGGCTGATAACCGGTAGGTCGAGAGTTCAAATCTCTCCGGGCCCATC
>JAFGFQ010000150.1 GCA_016930995.1 Thermoplasmatota archaeon
CGCACCACCAAACAACAGTCTCATCTGGAAGAACAAATACATCAACGCAATCATAATGGGGATGAATGCGAGGTACCAGATGTTTGGGAATCCACCATCCACATATTGGATGAGGAGCAGCAGTCCTCCTACAATTGCCATGATCACCCAGAGGATGTTTGCAGCCCGCCGTGTTTTCATATCGGTATAGGATGCATAAGTAAGCAGGACGGTTCCTGTTATCAGGCGGATACCATCTAAGAGTGCGATATCAACCATCATAGAAAATGGTAATAGAAAAGACCATATTAAGGTAATCGATGTAGGCTTTTAATTCATGGGGTTTGATTCATGTTTGAGGATTTACAGGGCTCAGGACTGTTGATACATCATTGGGACACTGATGGAATCTGTTCGGCACGGCTGTTACTTGAGAAATTACCCGATGCTGTTGTCAATACAACACCAGTGCTCGGACACTATTTTCTCACTGATGAGGAGATGACCGCGTATGTTTCCTATGAGTACATCATCATTGCTGATATGGCCTTGCCTGAGGAGAATATCCGCCGGTTAGCAAGAAAGGCAAACGTCATGATTTTTGATCATCATCTGCAGCAACCAATCCCTGATGTGTTTCATCACAATCCAATCGCCCATGGCAAGGATCCCTTGTTGTTTCCCTCGGCAAGCTGGATAGTCAATGAGTTTCTTGGTAATTCCGTTAACATCTTTGCGTTGCTTGGTGTGGTGGGGGATCATGAGAAGCGCATTCAAACAAACAAGGAGTTTTATACGAGGATTACTGATTTTTGTTCGAAGAACCATTTCACTTTTGATGATCTTTTAATGATGGTGTCGTTACTTGATTCAAGTTACAAAGTCGGTGATCGTAATGCTGTCGAAAAGGCACCACACTTACTATTTGAATATTCAGATTCTCACCAGATTCTCCAGAACGTCCAATGGAAAGAGAATCTCGTCTTACTTGAAGAGGAAATTACAAAGTACGTCAACGGAGACTGCGTAGAGAAGAACCGAGTTCTTTTGCAACGGATTCATACGAAATATAATATCATATCAACGGTGACACGAAGGATTGCTTGGAATTCAGGGAAGGATACCGTGGTGATAAATACTGGTTTTTTTGACGATATGGATCAGGTGTATGTTCGCAGTAATAAAAATCTCCAACCGATGATCCAGCACGGTAAAATGCTTGGGTACAGGTGTGGTGGAAAGAAGGAGGTGCTTGGTGCGGTGCTTCCGAAGCAAAAAACAGAATCGTTCGTACAGGAGGTAATTCGTTTTCTATCTGAGCGCACCAATTTATAGGGGATATCAAAAGAAGAAGTAGATTTTTTAGTATACGTTACACCGTAATAGTCCAGGAGCCAAGCAACGTGTTGGTTGGGCTAAACCGTAGGGAGACTTTCACGTTCCCTGACATGCCAGGATGTGCGTTGAAATCAAGTTCGATGTAGTCCCCCGCTGATATTTCCGCGGTTGCTCCGCTTGTGGAATTTGATACATCAATCGGTGTATGGCTGGAATCGTAGACCCTCCAGCTGACCGATGAATTGTCAGCAAGGACGACGATATCACGCCATTTAAGATTTGCAGATGCTGAGGTGATAGAAATTCTACTTGTTCCGGAATCCGTGATGCAAGCGACGCTTGCAGTATGGTCTTTTATCCCACCGAACATGCCACTAACGTAGACATACACGGTCGCTGCCACTGCCACGGTAATCGCAACCATGAGGATAACACCAACGACTGCGGATACAGCATAGGTTATTTTCCTTTTAGATTGTTGATAGTGTTTCATGTTCTTCAGTCCCTATGAGAGCTTCTTCTTGATTTTTTATTAGCAGACGAATGGCAAGGTTAATATAAATTTTTTACTAAAAATGATAAATTGTTTTTCTAATGGAAATCGGGATGTGGGAAGTAATTATTTAAACGTTATCGATGGTGTACGTCCCAAGAAGTGTATTTGTTGGTATGTGCATGAACGTCACCGTCACTTTTCCTCGGAGGGCGGGGGTTATATCGTTGTGTAAATCGATTATGTCTCCGGCATTGATAAGACCCGATTTTGGTATAGTCAGAGATGCAGATGTCGTGGTGTTCATAAATACGATATTGATATCATTCCAATTCGCATCGACATCTGCTGTCGATATGATTATTGTTTTTTCTGTGTCTGATTTTACAAATTCGATGACCGGTGTTTCAGTTTTCTGTTCACCAATCATGCCGGTGAAATAGGCATATGCAACAGCGGCCATGGCTACTGTTATAGCAACCATGATAATTACACCAATGACTGCTGAGACTGCATTCTTGTTTATGGTTCCCTTACTGGGTTTCATGTGCCCCTCATCCCCAATTGTTTCTTATTGTTAAGTTCTTAGTAAACGTGCAATAGTCTAAAGTAAAAAAATAAAAGAAAGAAAATATTTGTTGATTAAACGTTTACTGTCCACGATCCTAATAACGAGTTCGTTGGAATGTATTTTAGAGTCGCTTTGACATTACCCGTATAAGTTGACAGCAAAATATAATCACCAGCAGAAATTTCTGCGGTACCTGCAGTAGACGTAGTATTCGTGGCACATATTGCTGTACTATTTGCATAATATACTCTAAATGATGCGCCAGTTTTATCTAACGTAACTTGGACATCTCTCCATAGTATGTTTGCGTCTGCGGTAGCTACTGTTATTCTATCTGTTGTAGAATCAGTCGTACTAGCTACATTTGGTGTTTGTGTTTTTGTTCCACCGATCATACCACTGACATAGACATACACTGTTGCGGCAATTGCGACTGTTATGGCAACCATTAAAATGACACCGATAACAGCGGATACTGCGCGTTCATCTGCTTCTATAAATTTTCTATTTGCTTTCATTTTACCCATTCTCTCCTAGCTTTATTTTCAAAGCTTTTTTATTGGAAGATGCATATGATACTTGGTATAAAAACTTTTTGAATTACAGATGAAACAACAACCACCTCCTTATGCCTCACCTGTTGTCATTCACATTATTTTTATTTTTTTTATTTTCAAACCAAGTATGCTTACGCACACCAATTCTACCATTCTCTTTTCGCATTTGCACTATTTATACATTTGTTGGAAGAATACACAAATCGTCAATTCGCAAAAAGAAAAAAATAACACCCACTCCCAAATAAAAATCTAATAAAAAATATCTATCTTAATTATAGTCTTCTATATGAACTATTATAAAAATTATTGAATAATGGCACAACAATGGACTTCGCATTAAACGAAATGTTTATTAGAAAATACGTACTTACCTATTTGGCATAATATTGGGATGCAACAAAAAGATCATCGTAGAGCATTGTCTCTATAAGAAGGGATGGGAACCGTATGCCTCAAAAAGGAAGAAAAGTCAAAGGCCGGAATGCACAAATTATGATGTTTATACCAATATCCGGAACCTTTTTTACAAAAAAAGTACCTGCTACACAACCTGAAGAAAATAGAATTGATTTTCACCTTGACGTGATCAAAAAAATCGACAGGCTGCTTGCTGAACATGAAAAAGTGGAGCCTCAAACAGTATCAGTCTCATCACCCCCGATTATCCCGCTTCAACCCCCTACCCCTATCGAACCACGACCATCACTGAACAAAGCACTGTCCCATGATGAAATGACCTGGCAACCTGCCTTGGAACCACCTCAAACACATTCACAAACTACCCCTGAGGAATTTAAAACAGAACTCACCGACGTCCCTGAATTTCGTTTCATCACCAGTCATGAGTTTCTCAATGTGATTTCGCAGATGCAACCATCACCGGACGAGCGTGTTGAAATCATCGATTTGAATACTCCTACTGGAGATAACATGATGATTCATAAAACGATGAACGCCGTTCTTCTCACAAATCAGAATGAGACCCCACAAGAATCACCTGTAAAAAACGAGGTTCTTAACAAAAATCAATTCAACAAAAAAGTCGAAATAATCGATGCACGAACGCTGAAACAAAAGATTTACGAAGACGCTTGTATCATCGCATCCAAACAAGCAGATCAAATAGAAAAAAAAGCGCAGGTTTATTTCATAAGCAGTAAAGAAGAGGCTGATAAAAAACAAAAAAAGCTCACGAGTGAACAATCCTATATTCCTGATGATTTCGAAGATCGATTAAGAGCCTTAAAAGAAAAACAAAGAAAAGAAGAGGAAGAATTACGACGTGAACATGAGGAGATTCTCCAAAAACAAATGATGCAAGAATGGCAAAAAACAAAAAAAGCCCAGTTTGAAGAGACCGATGAGGAAGAGTCTGAGGAAACCGAACAAGATGAACAAGAAGTTCAACAAAAATATAAGAAAGTAGCAAAGAAAAAACTGGACCATTCTAAAACCCCGCGCATGGTAAAAAAAGAAGAAAAGGAAGCCGCACGACTCCGTCGGCTTGAGATCCGTCAGGCTCGCATTGAAGAACGTCGCCATAAAAAAGAGCAAAAAAAGGCGCTCAAACTCAAAATAAAACAACAACAGCTCAAAGAAAAATCAATGCAAAAACAATCAAAACAGAAAGGAAAGACCACATCGTTTGGAACGAAAGGAAAACACACATTCCAGCCTGAAATTGACGAGGAGATTAAAAAAGTCCTTCGGATGACAGATTCACTTTTAGAACATCTCCCGGATGAGGTCATCGACCAGTTTGTCCAATCTGAGGATTTTGATATGTATCAAAAAGTGTTGAATAAATATAAGGTATATGAACGTGTCATGAACAAACACAGGATAAAGTGAGACCATGGGTCTTTTAGAAAAAGTCCAACAAAAAAAATCAGATTCGGAAAGCTCAGAAGAGATAACCGTTACCATAAAGAAAAAACATCATCGTTCCACTCCCAGAAAAACGACCGAACGCGTACAGAAAAAAGCCCCTTCGATATCAAAGGAACCCTTCCGTATTGAAACCGCTGAGCAACTCCCAGAGCAACCAAGGATCCCTGTTGAAAAAATAAGACAAGTAAAAACAATCCATGAGGAACCCGAGGAGCTCGAACAGCACACAGGAGCCTTAGAATCAGTTCCAGCACCCCCTGAACCTGAGGAACAAACACAGGATGAAGACACCGATGAACTACTCACGGAAGAAAAAGAAAAACAGATTGAGATTATCGAAGAACAAACCGGGTTCGGATGGAAACAGCAGGGAAAAAAACAGATCGTCTATGACCATACCACCCATGAGTTTCTCTTTCAAGTCATCGAACCACCACTCAATGAAGATCAAATGCAGACCAAAGAGGAAATAGCGCATCTGTTCAAAATGCTGGCGGACATAGACACGTTCGATATGACCTTTGAAGAAAAAGAAAAATTTTTAGAGGAGACCATCGAACATATCATCCTTGATAATCACATTTACATTGAAGAGGGTTCAAAAGACATCATCTATTATCATATCTTCCGGGATTTCCTCGGGTATGGACGAATTGACATCCTGATGCATGATGATGGTATCGAAGATATTTCCGTAGATGGGCCCAGCACCCCTGTTTTCATTCACCACCGGAAATATGAGGCGATTGAAACGAACATTTATTTCGATTCGGAACAGGAGCTGAATTCATTCCTGGTTCGCCTCTGTCAGATCTCAGGGAAACAAATCTCGATTTTCTCCCCGATTGTTGATGGAAAGTTACCCGATGGTTCCCGTCTGCAAGCAACCCTGGCCCGTACTGTCACCAAGGGTTCCACTTTTACAATCCGTAAATTCAAGGAAATACCGCTAACACCGATTGATCTCATCGAGTATAAATCCATGTCCACCGAGATGGCAGCGTATTTCTGGATGGCAATTGAAGACGGCGCTTCGATACTCTTCTGTGGGGGGACTGCGAGTGGGAAAACCACTGCACTTAACGCTCTAATGCTGTTTATTCCCTCCTCGCATAAGATTATTTCCATTGAGGATACACGGGAAGTCAACATACCGCATAAGAACTGGATTGCGGGGACGACCAGAAAAGGTTTTTCAGCAAGTGATGAGAATAAGACTGGGAAAGACATCGACATGTTCGATCTTATACGGGCAGCGTTGCGGCAACGTCCTCGTGTTATCATTGTTGGTGAGGTTCGAGGAAAAGAGGCGTACAGCTTGTTCCAAGCAATGGCGACTGGTCATACTGCCTATGCTACAGTGCATGCAAGCACGATTCATACGCTTATCCAACGTTTGGAAAACCCCCCGATAGAACTTCCACGGGCGCTTCTTACATCCTTGGATGTTATCGTGTTCCAAAACGCGGTGGATATTGGCGGGAAAATGGTCAGACGGATGACAAGTGTCACTGAGATTATCAAACTTGACTCTGACACCAATCAGCTCATTTTCATGGCCCCCTATACCTGGGTTTCTAAGACCGATGATCGTTTTGAAGCAGCTGGTCAAAGCAAGATTTTAAATCGTATCAAACAGCAGAATGATTGGTCCGATGAACAACTCATCCAGGAGATCAATAATAGGATGCTTGTCCTTGAATGGATGCGGAAGAAGAAAATAAAATCCTATAAGAAATTCGGCAGCATCATCGCAGAATACAAGAAATTCCCTGACAGAGTCCTGGAGCTCGCAAAGAGGGAGTTAGAAGAATGAAATCAACGAAATACACGCGGTTCTGTCGTCAGTTGTTTTCAAACATCTTTGAGCGCTTTAATGTCAGCGAGGTCAGTAAGAATAACCTTCTTGAAAAAGCAGATATTAGCATGGTTTATCAAGAGTACTATTCCATGGTTCTGATGAACATCATCCTTGGATTTCTTGTATCGTTTTTATCAACATTGTTCCTGTATCTTCTCGTCCCAAACAACATTACGGCGTTACTTTTACTAATTGTCACCTCGACGGTTCCTTTCCTTATCGGGATGGTGTACCTACAATTGCCTGCAACAAAAGCAAAATCAAGAGGGAAAAACATCGACCGCCATCTCCCGTATGTCGCGAATTTCATCAACACCATGTCGGTTGCCGGGATTTCCCCCTCAGAAATCTTTGGGACCCTAGCGGGAATCGAGTTATACGGGGAAGTTCAAAAAGAAGCAAAGAAAATCACTACCGAGATAGAACTGATGGGAAACGATGCGATTACTGCTCTGAAAAACGCTATCACGATTTCCCCTTCAAAAAAATTCAAAGATTTCCTGCAGGGCATCATCGCGGTCCTGCAATCAGGCAGCGATCTTGCCCCCTATTTTGACCGATGTGTCGACCGGTATATGTTTGATGATTTAGAGGATCGGAAGAAAAACCTTGAATCCCTTGCTATTATGGCGGAAAGTTTTGTCACAACGGTGATTGCGTTTCCCTTGTTCCTTGTCATTATCCTCTCTGTGATGGGACTCACCAGTGGAGGTATCTCCTTTGAGTTCCTGTATATTATCTCTCTTTTCATACTGCCTTTAGCGTATTGTGGATTTTACGTCATGATGAAATCAGGGATGGGTGAGGAAGTATAAAGAAAATAGAGTTTGTAAGAAAATACAATGTCAATAAAAGGTACGGGAAGGATAAAACGGTTGAAGTCATTGCGGGGATATCGATTCTTCTGACGACCTTTTTCTTCATCTTTGGATTTTTTGCGTTTATTGGTTCACCAATCATCGCTGTCGGGTTTCTTCAGCCTATTGATTATCTCGTCTTTGGGGTGCTTGGTTGCATCGGGCCACTTGGTTTTTATAACTCCATGAAGCAGAAACAAAAACGGGAAATCATGGATAAGTTACCTGATTTTCTCAGGGATATTGCGAATTCCTCTGCATCGGGGATGACGATTTATGATTCTATCCGCTCCGCATCGGAGGGAGACTATGGGCGGTTAACAGACGAACTAAAGATGATGGTGGCGCAGCTTTCATGGGGCATCCCGATAGATGTCGCGTTAACCAATTTTGGAAGCCGCATCAACAACAATGAAGTCAAACGTCTTGCTATTACTATCAATAAGGCGTTAGAGATTGGTGGGAACACCTCAGCAGTCTTTAATGCAGCAGCAAAAGAACTGGATCAGATTAGGCGGGTCGAGCAACAACGACGCACAGAGATGTCCATGTATAGCATTGTTATCTTCATCAGTTTCTTTGTGTTCCTGGCAGTGATTCTTGTCATCAATGGGACAATTTTCCAGGCTATCTATGACCTGCAGACGAAGATGGCGGGAAAAGCAATCGGGAGCATTAGGATAGCGAATATCTCTCCTGTTGAGGTGAAAACCATGTTTTTTACCTTTGTCTTTGTTCAAAGCCTTGGAGGCGGGCTTCTCGGTGGGTTCATGATGGAGGGACGCATCTCCGCGGGTATCCGACAGGCATTCGTTTTGGTTCTCATCTCGTTTCTCACCTTTAAAATCCTCTTCTAAATTGTCAAAACAGCCATAATAGCACGATACCCTTAAATACGCAGAACTACCAAAAATATACCTATACGTGAGGAGAGATGAAGAACGTAGCGTTCTTTGATAATTCTACAGCGGCATCCGAGGTTATAGGGGCGGTGATCCTCGTCCTTATCGCAGTCGGTGCATTCGGTGCTATTTATTTTCAGCTTTTCCCCGTGCCATTGCCTGCTCCTAGTCTCCATGTGAACCTTGCTGGATATGTCACAGATACGGGACAAGTCGTACTGCAGCATGTTGGTGGTGAGCCACTCGATTGTTATACCATTCGAATTGAACAGTCGGATGGGCCGCATCTCTATCAATTTGAAAATGATCCCTGGGAGATGGGAGAA
>JAFGFQ010000151.1 GCA_016930995.1 Thermoplasmatota archaeon
AGGGATGGGATCACTTACACCAGAAATACGGAAACGTATAATTAAAGCTTACAAAAAAGGATACCGCATCAAAGACATCGCATCTGTCTTTGGAGTCAGCCGCTGGGTTATATGGAAATGGAGAAAACGAGCATACCACCGAGGAGTAGACAGTTATCGGAGTCGCTCCCGACGACCACATCATATCCATAAGAAGGTCAACCAGGAGATAGAGAACGCCATTGTTGTCCTCCGTGACTCATTCAACTGGGGAACTCATCGGATCGCTCTGAATCTTCACCATCCACCAGGATACATCCACCACCTTCTCACCGCTATCACTGGGAGCGAATGGCATCCAGTGCGAATCAGTCGACAGACAGTGAACACGATTCTGAGGAGACATCGACGGAATGGCTCCCCCTATGAAAAGAATAAAAGAGAATGGAAATATTTCCGTGCACGAAAACCAAATGGCCTCTGGCAGATCGACATCAAAGGACCATTTCTTCTAGATGGAAAACGACTCTACGCTCTAATCATCGTAGATGACCATTCACGATTCATCATCTATTGCAGGCTGTACACCTCGATTCGAAAGGAGGAGGCATCGCTGCCCTCCACGAGGCAGTGAAACACTACGGCCATCCCAGACGACTTCTCTGCGACAATGGATCCCAATTTAAAAGCAACGACCTCAAATGCTGGTGTAAAACACACAAAGTCCTCTATGAACCAGCACCTCCACATTATCCTGAGACTAAAGGGAAAGTCGAACGAGCGATTCGCAATCTCAAAGAAGAGTACCTTATCCTAGACAAGGTATTTGAAAATGCATCGCTTCTTCTGGATGAATATATAGAATGGTTCAACAACGAGCGATATTCCCTAGGGGTCGAGGGAATACCTTCATCATTCTATTACGAATGTTAGCGATGTCTATTGACATTACATTATCGAAAGGTTTAAAAACAACATCTATATTGTAATTATTACAATAGAGTTGTGAAAAATTGACCACTATACGGAAATTTACAAAGATGCTCGATATGTTACAGAAGGAATCTTACTCTCCAACAATGATAGCGAAAAAACTCAATGCGGACAAGCGGACTATAGATAAAATGATCCAAGCTAGTATGAAAATGAATATTGTTGATTGTCGTAGCTTGAAGATTAGCGGCAAGGAATACAGAGTTTGTAGTTTATCCAACGATTATCGAAGAATACGTAACAGAAAAAGAAGGGGGTGAACAATGAGTAAAAGAAATACCTATCTATATACGATGAGAGACCATTATAAGGTCGTACAATACGGGATAACAAAAAATCCTGATGCTCGAGAATTTGATCATCGACGGGATGGAAAACGATTTACTAATATCACTTTCGATATGCAACCTAGAACTCGGGACAGCGCAAAAACAGAAGAAACAAGGCGGATCAATACATACAAATCCACTCACGACGGACGAAAACCAAGATATAATAAGATATTGAGGGCTTTGAATAACGTACTTGTATTTTTCACTTACTGTTTTTATTGTGAAAACAGTCTGAAAATGACTATTTTCACTCGTTCCTGGTTCTCAGGTTTCTGTTTTTCCAACCAATTTTCGTATTCGTTATCTGGCTACCGCTAACGGCTTACGATCTAACGTGACCAATTGATACATATTGTACGCGAAACATTTGAACATCTCCTTGATGTGGACTCGTTCAAGTGTTTTGACCTGTGTTCGATCGCCTTTGAACACTCGTTTGATGACGCTGAACGGGCGTTCACCGGGTGCGCGTACTCTGCTGATTGCTTTGTTTCGTCTCTGTTCTCCCCCGTTCAATTTTCGTCCTCGGACTGCACGTTTCATTGTCTTATCAACTACACCTGGTGCGGTGAGTTGTTTGCCGAAATATCCTTTATCCCGATAGACCGCCTGGTCTCCCTCCGTGACCAAGTCGATGTCACCATCATGTCGATTCGCTGATGTCGCATCATAGTCACGGATGAAATGATGGTCGACATCAATCTTGATGTGTGATTTGTATCCGTAGTGGACCTGCCCGTGTTTCACGCTGTATCCACCATTTTTATCCATGTGTTGAAGCTGTTTCTTGGTGTACTCAACTGTTTTTCCCTGACGTCGTGCTCGTTTCTCCTGTTGGATGCGTTTTTTCCCTTGGTCTGCTTCGATGAAGCAGGCGTCTTGGATGACGCCTTTTTTGATCGTGTAGCCTTTGGAGTCCAGCTGCCGTTGCAGTTCATCCCAGATCTTTTCGTCCACCTTGGCTTCTTTCAGCCGGTCCCTGATTTTCCAGATGGTGGTGAAGTCAGGGATCTGGTCAGGGAAGCCGAGGAAGTTGCGGAAGCTGAGACGGTCAAGGCATTGGAATTCCAATTCAGGGTCTGAAAGTCCGTACCATGCTTGAAGCAGCATGGAACGGACGACGATGAGTTCATCGGTGTGCGGGCGGCCACCGATGATTTCATTGTCATGGAAGACGCTTTTGACAAGTGGGATGAATGGTTTCCAGTCGATCTGGTGTTTCATCAGTTCTAGTCGGTCGCCTAGGCCTTTGACTTTCTGGTAGTGTTGGTTTAAAATAAATCGGTCAAAACTCATCCGTACCACTCCTGGTAATAGGTATGGTGAAGGAGCATTTAGAGGTTTGTACGGAGGGGGTTATTCAAAACCCTCTATTATAATTCACTGATAAGTTCGTGTTCCTTTTCCCGCGGGACATTAAAAAGAAAAGAGAGATAGAGTCCACGGGAAAATATTAATAATTAATACTCAAGGATGAATCTCACAAAAAAGGCTTGATTCATCCACCTCGACGATATTCGTTTTTACATTAAATCCGCGTGTTAAAGCCCTGAATCGTTCTTCGTTAACCGTTGTTGCAGTAAATCCATCTTTGCAGACGATAACGTCGTCTCCGGTTTTTTCAGAGTCTATTTCCCCGATTAATCCTGCTTCCGATTGTAATTGAAACCAGTGCATCCTGTGGTCCCAAAATTTGTCTGAATAACTTGAAAAGAGTATGGTTCCACACGATTTTGTCACCCGGATACTTTCCCGTATCAAATCAGCCTTATTTACATGAAAGGCCGAGATGCCGTTTTGGATACAGACGACGGTATCGAAAGCCTGATTGGCGAATGCAAGCCCAAGAGCATCCATCCTCGCTAGGTGACAGTTTTGAATGCCTTGAACCGTTTCTTTGGCCAGATTCAGACTTTGAAGGGATATGTCGATGCCGATTACGAGATTTGCTCTTTGGGCTAGTGATGGCAATATCCGCCCATAGCCGCAGCCAAGTTCCAAAACAAAATCCTTTTTATTGATTTTATTAAGGACATGATTCACTTCTGCTTCAAGATATTGCTGGATGCGTGGAGGAGCGATTTGGTAACAGCTTTTTAGTTTGTTTGCTGAAAGCTTTTCATTGTAATATTTTTTTTCAGGACGCATGACTTTCTCCTGATTATATAAACATATATTCGATGGATAATTTAAATCTCACCAACCCAACCTGATGAAATGGTGCCTGTCGCCATGAACGGACGACCTTCTGTCCGTTAGCAACTCTTGTACATCATTGAACCACACACCCTGTGTGGTTACCCGCTTCACTTTTTGCAAAGAGGGAACGACAACCAATACAACCAATGCAGAGAGGGGCCAATTAATTTATTTTCCTTCCCCCCTTCAACGGCGGGAAGAAATAAGGATTTTGGAAATTAATTCGTTTTTTACAGGAGAAGTGCGAAGAAAAAGACGGGAAGATTATATCTTTAGAATTTCGGGGAGCAAATCGATCTGAGTATACGTCAATACTATGATGTCCTGCGTCTTTGCACCTAGCATTTCCACGATGTCACTTTTTGCCTCTTGATCGTTGCAGATAATTACGATTCTATCAGCCCATTTCGAATCCCGCTTTACATTGCGAAGGATCTGATTCTTGTCGTGCGACTTTCCGGTTTCAACCTCGATTGCAACCTTAACCTTCCCGTTTTCCGCCCTGACATCACAGCCTTTTTCCACTTCAACTTTCCATCCCCTCAGCACCGATGCTGCCTTGTCTTTTATAATGATGTGTTCGGTTTTCCCGTATTGCGGTGCCGTCTTCTCCGCCTCCCGGTCTACGTATCTAAAACCCCTTTCGGTTGGCCTGTAGACAATCTTTGGCCTGCCGGGTCCGTTTCTTACCTTTTCCTCTGATAATAGACCGTCTCTAACCAGTTTTTTCTTTATGTCGTAGCCTCGCCTCGTTTTTATCCCCAGAGTTTTTATCACTTCGGTCAACGGAGCGTTCGGTTTCTGAATTAATGCCTCGAGGAACTTTTTCTCGATGGGCTTTTCAAGTTCGGGGTTTACATAGGGTGCGGATTCTCCTGTGAACCGTCTCATCGTCTCTTCTATCCTGCAGTCAAGAACGAGCTTGGTGTCTGGCGGTGGTGGCATGTTTACTCTAAGCGGGAAGTTGACAGAAGGAATCTTGACGATTGCCTGCCCCGTACGCAGGTAGGACAGGGATTCAAGTTGTTCCTTTGTGAGGCCCCCCAGCGCGTCCCGGACGATTAGCTTGTCCCAAGTCTGCTCCTGCCTGAAGATTATCTTTGTCGCCGTGTTTCGGACGACTTCCTCCCTGATACCCTGCGGAAGCTGGTAAGGACCTTGGTGAGAGCAGATAAGGCCCTGCCTGAACTTGCGTGCCTCGGAAAGCATCTTCCTTATGACCTCCAAATCCGCGTAGCGATAGAAATCGTCAAGGACGAGAACGTGCGGCGAGAGGTCGTCCATCCTGAGGCTGTCCCACCAGAGGATTAGGAACACGCAGGCAAAGAACATCCTCACCTCGGTAGGTAGCTGGTCTAGTTCAATGATGACGTTCCTTCTGCGGAGCTGCGGGAAGGAGAGGGAGGAATGGGAACGGTTGAAGATCCTGCCGTAGAAATCCTTGGTGAACTTGTCCAGCTTCAGCGTAAGCGCTTTCATGCCCTTGTCGGACATCACCATGATTGCCTCACTGATGTTCGGGTCGTTCTTTCCAGTATAAAGCATGGCCAGCGACTGCCTGAGTCTTGCTTCCTGAATCTCACCGAGGATGAACATCTGTTTCATTAGCGATATGAAGTTTTCAATCCGTTCCCAGACGAGAACCTCCCGCGGTGCATTGGTCTCGAACAGCTCCAGCGGGTTTATGGAAAGGTTGCCCAGAAACGGGTTCAGAATGATTGTGTCGTCGCGCAGTTTCCCGTTCTGGTCGCCGGCGAGGTCCCGGTATTCGTTGTGCCAGTCAAGAATGCAGAACTTCATGCCGGTTTCCCGTATTTTGATAAGCAGGTTTTTCAGGAACGTCGTTTTTCCCGTTCCGCTGGCTCCCCAGACCGCCATGTGTTCAAGGAGTTTTTCTACCTCGAGCCTGACGTAGTCTATTTCTCCGATCTTGAACTCCGCTGGCTCGCCCAGCTCTATGCCTGTGAATGGACCGCTGGGCATGGGAAACTTCATCTTTTTCACCTGCTCAATGCCGTAAGTCAGCGGTAACTGAAAATAAGCAATAGCGTGCTTCAGCTCGAGGAACGTGCTGTACGTTTGTTTACCTTTGAGAAGTTTTTTCAGGCCTTTTTTCGGGTTGGGATCCATGACCAAGTAAACGGAATTCTGATCGTAGATGGCTCCTATCAGTGATGTGGTTACAGCCACGTTTCTTCTTGTCTCAATATCGGAACCCCACAGGACGATTGAGAAGGACGTCTTGAACGGACAGTTGAGGTTCGGGGAATGGATCGGCTCGAACCTCGCAACCATGCAGGCTTTTATCCCCAAGTCAAGGTATTTGGAGACAAGCACGTCCACCTGGTTCTTTGCGACAAACGGGGTTCCCACGATGTGGATCAATGCGCTAGGTTTTTCGAGGTTTGGGAATTCCATCTCCTCGCATCCGCAGCCGTCAAGCATGCTTTTCATCAGCTCAATTTTTTCCCCTGCGACGTTTTTTCTGAGGAATGACTTGTCCGAAACCGAGATGAAAACGTGCGTCTGTGCGTCGGCGATCACTGCCAGCTCTACGCCAACCGATGCCTTGTTCATCCGTCTCAGAAATTCGCTTGGGCTGAAGTCGTCGAGAGCCACAACTTTCAATGTCTTTTTCTGGAAGTTCTCTTTCATCTTCTCAGCCCTTTGATTGCACCGATCACCCAGATTATGAACCCTGCACCGGCCATGCTGAAGAAAGCGGGAACGTAGGAGCGGTTCGTTGCGAACCAGATTGCCAGCATGATGAGGATGAAACATAGAACGACCGTCAGCATCGTCGTGGCGTCCTGCATGACGCTTGGCGGCTCAATGATTCCTTGTTGCATCGTCCCACCTTTTACCGCTCAGTTTATTGAGAAAATTTTTAGATGCGATATTTACGTGTTTTGGAACGAGAGAAAGCGTGTCGTTTTCCTTGATGCCACATTCTTTAAGCGATGCCTTGTCTCTGAGGATCATATCATCTTTAATTAGCATCGATACGTTTGAGGAGTCTGAGGGCAGAATCAGTTTCAGGAAAACCTGATTTTTTATACGTTTTATCGTGTCGTTTTCATCAGCCTCAATTTCCAATTTTAGACCTAATCCCAAGATACTCGTTACGTATATTTTCATTTCAATACCTCCTGATTTTTAACACGTTCTTTGAATTAGAAACGCCTCGTTGCATGTCCTCCTCCGTATGACCAGCATAGCACGGTTATAAGCAGGACGACTGCGAGGTAAGGGACGAAGACCGAAGCGAGAATGATGGCGGCGTAGAACAGCGGGTGGGGATAGCGGAGGATCCAGCCGCCCACCAATCCAAATGCTAAGATGGCCACCTGCAATCCCCGCCGGAACGAGTCGATGAGATTTACTTGCTGCATAGTTTGCACCCCGGGTTGTGTTCGAGCCATACGGGTGAAGTCTTTCCCTGCTGAAGGTCGAAATAAAGCAACGGATGGGTCTCCTTCCCGAAGAGATGATTCAGGAGCTCGGCGACTTGTAGGTTCGCCGCGTATGATGCGACGAAGTAGGCGGTCGGTATCACCTGTTCGGAGCACCCGACACGCCTTTCCGTCTCTTTCATAAGCGCTGGCCAACATTCCATGCAAGAGGTTTTACCTGGCAGAACGAATCGCAGAGTTCCTGTGTAGTTCTCTATCCCCACGTCGATATACGGTTTTCCGCTGATGATTGCCTCATAGTTCAGGGCGAAACGTGCACCATGGTTGTCGAAATTGCCGAAGAATACGTCTGGGTCGAAGTAGTCGAATTCGACGTCCTGAACTTTCGCCGTTACACCGATTATGTTCGTATCGCTGAACTCAGCAATTATTTCCTTGAGGGCATTGACCTTGGTTTTCCCTATCTGGCTCCTGCGGTAGACTTGGTTGCCGATGTTGTGTTCCTCAAGAACATCCTTATCGATGACGATGATTTTTCCGACCCCGATGCGTGCGAGCGTCACAACCGCCTGGGAACCGGTGGCGCCGATGCCACCAATGAGGACTGTCGTTGCCCGCACTTTGTCCTTGTTCCAGCCATCAAGGAGCTCATGCCTGAACTGCGTCTTCATGGTTCCACCCCGACGAGAAACCCATGCGGCAGCTGCTTGGCTTTTCCCTCCTCGATACGGTAGAATCTGAAGCATACCCCGTCCGGCATGAACGGGTTCATAACCAGAGCGACGGCATCGGAAAAGAGCGCCTGGAAACCTTTCTGAGTCCTCTGGTCTGGCTCGGACATAAATACGGGAACGCTGCCGACGTGCGAATGTGCAAGTCCGACCACGTAATTCCCGTCATCGATTTCCGATGCTTCGTTGAAAAACTGCGTGCCTACGGATGCACTAATCGGAGTCGCTTTTAAATCCTCGCAGCAGTGCGCGCCCTTGACTAATAGGTAAGTACCGCATATGGTTCCCCTGAGGAGGCTTGTACCTTCAACATTGCCTTTGCTCACGAAGAACTTGAACAGCTTTGCGATGACGTCGGGGTCGACGAGGACCATGTTCGTCTTGACCTGGTTTGCCAGAGCCTTTTTCGTCACGACCTGTGGAATGAATTCCATTGTTTCGGAGAATACGTTTTTTACTAGGGTGGATACTCTCATGGAACCGGCCTCCTCAGGGAACGGATGACCCTTTCCATCCATCCTGAGCCCTGATCATCCTTGTAAAAATTCCTGCTCATCGCGGGTCGTTGCTGCCATTCGTGCCAGTGCGGGTGATCCATCACGTAGACGAGGTCGTCATAGATGCTTGCGAGCGTCCGAGTCGGCCGCCAGCTCTCGTCGTTTAGCGTGGAAAGGCACACCCAACCAGTTGTGTCAGGAAATATGTTCGGGTGGACGGGTGATAGGCTCGTGGTCCAGATGATGTGGGGCATTTTTTGCGGGTATTTTCTTGAAAGTTTTATCTCAACAGTGGAGCTCTGACCTCTCCACAAACCGGTTCCAGCCACCTTTGCGGTCCAGTTGAGTGGATCGTTGAGATCCATCGCCAGCGGCAGATGCCTGACCCGGATGATTCTTGCCTCCCATGCGAGACGCTTCTTGATATGTTCGGGCAGTTCGTTTTTCTTTCCAAAGCTGAAAGAAAAAGAGGAAGTGGGGTATGCCCCCACTATCCTGTATGAAGGAACAATCTCTAGGGTATCGGCATCCTTTATCCCTACATCCTTCACACGTTGGTTGTTTTCAAGTGGTCGACCTTTGTAACTAAGGCATAGACCGTTGGAGTCGGTTATGCCTTGGTCGGCGCACGCCTTGTTTAGCAGCGTGCCAATAGCGTCCGTCGGTTCGCAATCAATCGTTACTGGTGTTGCGAGACCAACATCTGATCTAATTATTATTTTCATTTCACACCTGCCTATTTCCCCGCATCACCTCCGTTTTGGTGAATACGAGGATAGGAAGGTTTTAAAAAATCGTCAGTCTGAAAAAAAGAAAAAAAGAGGGGAGAAACAGGCTTTGCAAAATCAAAAGTGGTCAAAACTGAAAACTTTCGGTGAAAATCCTTCCCGGGGACTGGGTCACATTCGGCCGGGCCCATCTTTTCATCATCTTTTCTGGAGAAAATCAGGGACGTATGAGGAATTTTCCTCGTTAATACCTCACTTTGAGGAATCCCAAATTTTAAAATAAGAGAACTTATTACAGGCACAGGGCATTTTTATGGTAGTTAATTACGACCGTTTATTCTCAAATCGATCAAAAAACCTAAAATCCTCTGAGATTCGAGAGTTATTAAAACTTACCCAGAGTCCGGGTTTCATCTCTCTTGCAGGAGGGTTGCCGAATCCACAGGCGTTTCCGGTTGACGTCATCCATGAATGTATTGAGAAGGTGTTTAAGACCAACATTCATAATGCGTTGCAGTATGGGACGACTGAGGGATTACCTCTCTTAAGGAACGTTATTGCACAGAGAATGAGGGAGAAAAAAGGTATCGATTGTGAACTTCATGATATCCTGATTACCGGGGGTGCTCAGCAGGCGTTATCTTTTATTGCCTTTAACTTATTAGACCCGGGTGATACGTATATCACCAGTGCACCAACCTACCTTGGGGCGTTGCAAGCATTTCATGCGTATCAGGGGAACTGTGAATGCATCCCGATGAACGATGAAGGCATTGATATCGATTCGCTGCGGCGGAACCTGAAAAGACTTCATAGGACCGGCATTACCCCAAAATTCCTCTATGCTGTTGCCACATTCCAGAATCCCTCCGGTGAAAGCATCTCGCTTGAGCATCGAAAAGAACTCCTTGAGATTGCTTCGGAATATGATTTTGTCATCGTGGAAGACGATCCCTATGGGGAGCTTGTTTTTGAAGGAAAGCCAATTCCCTCAATCAAATCACTAGACACGAAAGGTCGTGTCATCTATATTGGAACATTCTCAAAGGTGCTTGCCCCAGGGTTCCGACTTGCCTGGGTGATCGCCTCTGAGGAGATCATCAACAGATTCTCTCTTACCAAGCAATCCAGTGACCTTTGCTCTAATATGTTTGTCCAATATATCGCCTATGAATATATCAAGGGTGGATATCTGGATATTCAGATTGAGCATATTAAAAAAATGTATAAACACAAACGCGACGTCATGTTAAAAGCACTTAAGGAATATTTCCCTAAAGAAGCAAAATGGACGGTCCCTGGTGGTGGGATGTTCCTCTGGGTAACGTTGCCGAAAACGATTAACACGCGGCTGATGTTTAAAAGGGCAGTTGCAAAAAAGGTTGCATACGTGGTCGGTGATGCGTTCTACCCAGATAGCAGCAATTATAATTCAATGCGTCTGAACTTCTCATATTCTGATGATGAGACGATTCGAGAGGGCGTCAAGCGTCTTGCAGAGGTTATTAAAGAAGAAATGGTGACTCCCTATGATAAAGATGAATATGTCAGTGGTGTATAATACACGTTCTTTTCCTCTTTTTTGAATAAAAAATAGACGGGGTTGACCAGAAAACCCTCTCAGTAACTTTAAATAACAAAACGCTATTCCGGAACTCTATATCTGAAGGGTGATTCCTCTGGGCAATATACGACAGACACATATAAAAAACGTTGCAATCGACTTAGTCAAGAAATATCCTGATCAGTTCTCTGGTGATTTCCAAAGTAATAAGGAGAAGGTCGATTCTCTTGTGACCGTTAGCAGTAAACTATTACGCAATAGGATTGCTGGCTATATCACTCGTTATGTGATTTCTCGGAGTAAATCAAAACCAAGTCGACCCATTTCTGAGTAACATCCCAATATTTATTTTTCAGATGAAAATATGCTGCATAGGTGACTATATTAGCGTAATTCAACGTGCTATCGAATCCCTCAGGGACGGACGATTTGTCCTTATTTACGATAATGAGTCAAGAGAAAGTGAAACCGACCTTGTTATCGCCTCCCAGTTCGTGACCCCTGCATCAATCAAACAGATGCGCAAAGACGGTGGCGGACTCATCTTCTTAATGATATCCTATGAGGCCGCACAGAAACTACAACTGCCGTTCCTTGCTGATTTGTTTTCTGAGGTAAGCGCAACATATCCGGTCCTAGACGCACTCACCCCAAATGATATCCCGTATGACACAAAATCGTCTTTTTCTCTTTACATCAATCATCGAAAAACATTTACCGGTATCACCGACAACGACCGATCCCTGACCATGAAACGATTTGCTGAGCTTGTCAGTATCATACAGACCATGGACACAACACCAGCGGTTCAACAGTTTGGAAAAGAATTCCGATCCCCTGGACATGTCCCTATCTGCATCGCCTCAGAACATCTCCTTAACGAGCGAAAGGGTCATACAGAGCTAGTTATTTCGTTACTACAAATGGCAGGACTTACTCCAGCTGGAAGCGGTTGTGAAATCATGGGCGATACAGGAAAAGCCCTACCAAAGGAAGACGCAAAGAAATACGCAGAAAAAAACAATCTTGTGTTCGTGGAAGGAAACGACATCATCAAAGCGTGGAAACAATGGTCAAAGTAATGGCAACTGGAACCTTTGACTTACTTCACATGGGACATATCTACTATTTGAAAGAAGCAAAAAAACTAGGGGACTGCCTTGCAGTCGTCGTTGCGACAGATGCAACAGTGCGAAAACTCAAACATAATCCAATCACCCCTGAGAACATACGATTAAATCTTATCAGAGAGTTGAAAATAGTCGATGAAGCCTACCTAGGCTATGAAGATGACATGTATTCGATTGTCCTGAAGATAGAACCTGATATCATCGCTCTTGGTTTTGATCAGATTCACGATGATGCGACGATACGAAAAGAACTGAAAAAAAGAAACCTCGATGTCCAGGTGGTCCGACTCTCGAAATACCAAGGGGAAAGCGATCTTGAGGGGACTCGACGGATCATCCAAAAGGTCATCGCCGCCCATGAGTTTCAAAAAAAGATGCAACGTATCGAAGGAGAGCCATGAAGCGAATCGGCATTGCAGATACCACCTTTGCCCGTTATGATATGGCTGGTGCAGCATTACAGGAACTTCAAAGCCTCTCCACGGGTTTTAAAATCATCAGATATACGGTCCCAGGGATAAAAGATCTTCCCGTTGCGTGTAAAAAATTATTTGAGGAACACTCCTGTGATATCGTCATGGCGTTTGGTATGCCTGGTCCAAAACCTATCGATAAGCAATGCGCCCATGAGGCAAGCAGCGGACTAATCCATACCCAGTTGCTGTGCAACAAACATATCATCGAGGTGTTCGTGCATGAGGATGAAGCACAGACAGATAAAGAGCTTGCATTGCTTGCGAACCGACGAGCAGTTGAACATGCACGTAATGTTATCGACCTGTTGTTTCACCCTGAGAATCTCACCAAACATGCTGGTCAAGGTCTTCGAGAAGGCTTTGAGGACGCAGGACCAGTACAATAAATAGGAGGCAAAAGAAACATGGCAAAAGAAATAATCAAAATCGGAGCGGTTGTCTCTGATTTCAACTATGACATCACCATGATGATGTTCGAGCGAGCAAAAGAACACGCGGAGTTCCTCGGAGCGGAGATTACTAAAGTCGTAAAAGTCCCTGGCGTCTTCGACATGGGTCTTGCAGTGAAAAAACTGCTTTCACGCAAGGACATCGACGGTGTCATCACCATCGGAGCCGTCATCGAAGGGGAAACCGAGCATGACGACTTGGTCATTCAACATGCGGCCCGAAAAATCGCTGATCTAGCCTTGGAATACAACAAACCAGTTGGATTAGGCATCTCTGGACCTGGGATGAGCCGACTTCAAGCAGAAGATCGTATCGAACGAGGAAAAACAGCGGTCGAAGCGGTGGTCAAACTCCATCAACGATTACAAAAAATCTAAGTCATCCGTGTTCCCTTTCTTGTTTTTCAAAGGGAACGACGGTGATTGTTAGTCGTTCAAGCTCTGCAATTTTTTCTGTGGAGATTCGAATAATCTCGGATTGGATACTGCCAAGCTCGGAAACGGTCATCTCCCCAGGTACGGCAATCTCGAGTTCTCCTTGTATGACCGGACCGGTTCTTCGCAGTCGAACAACATGGGCTGCTTGCACCCCATTAATCCGTTCTGCATAGGTTTTTATCAGGAGGCCATACATGAGGCAGTCGCCATCGCAAGCATCCACGAGCATATAGCCAGATTCTTTGATGGCGGCAAATCCTATCGAAAGAATGAGACCTGCGATGATAAAACCAATGATTGAGTCTGCAATAATAAAACCATATGATGAAAGAACCAAGGCTGCCACAGTAAGAAAGGATGTCGTCCCATCTTTTATCGTGTTCACCGCATCAAGTCTCACGGATCTCATATTTGATTTTTTGTATCTTAATATTTTATAACCACCAAGAATAAGTGCTACTAGGGCAGCGATAAACGCGACCACAGCACCAACAAAAGGAACACGGACGTCTTGAGGAGTAACCAGCTGATTATAGGAACGAAACGCAATATATCCTCCTAAAATAAACATCACGATTGTTGCACTGATAGAAGCAACATTTTCAAGTTTATAATATCCGAAATGGAACCGCTGGTCCGCTGGTTTTTTAAAAAACCGAAGCCCTGCCCAGACAATACCTGAGACAAATCCATCCCCGACACAGTCGATACCATTTGCTATTAAGGAAACACTTTGAGAGATTGTTTCTCCTAGGATAATTTGAATGATACCAAGACTTACTAATGATATCGTTGTCACTATTGTTATTGTTTGAGTACGGTCCACCACAGATTCTTGGTTCATACCTTCAATATGACGATAAGTACAACTTATTCTTAATAATTATTATCCTAGCTTTTTAGAACGAAAGGTAAAGTTCAGAAAAACATCTTGAGTTGTGAATTATTCTAAAAACACAATTAGTCATAAACATTTCATTCATTCTTTCTTAAAACGACAATGAAAAAAATAGTATGAAAAAGTATTTAAGTGCTGGTTTTCATCGCAGATTGTATTTGATAATAACGGTTAAAAAAGCAAGAATAAAAAAGAGGGAATCTAATGGTAAAGATTAATATCACTTTAGAAGGAGAAGATATTTCAGAGATCGTCAATGAGCTGTTACATGTGGGCATTGAATTATTAAAGGCGAATAGAAAAGAACTACGAGAGGTACTAAAGATTTTTGCGGATGAATCCTTAGAGATACTCAACGAGAAAAAGACTTTGGAACGAGGAGCAGAGCTTTATAGGAAACTGAACTCTGAGATTAACTGGACCTATAAACGGGATAAAGAGTAAGAAAAAAATATTTATTGTTTCAGTTCCAGGAAGACTCGCGGGCTTTTTGTTAGAAGCTCGACTCCATTTTTCTTAATGAGAATGTCGTCTTCTATCCGAACGCCTCCAACTCCAGGGAGGTACACTCCTGGTTCAACAGTGAGGACCATGTTTTCCTGTAACTCCATGGTATTATCTGGGGCAAATCCACTCCCATCATGCACTGAAAGACCAAGGGAATGACCAGTGGAATGAATGAAAGTTCCTTTGAACTGTGTTGCGTTTATAGAAGAAAGCGCTTTATGATGAATGTCACAAGCGTTCAATCCCGGTTGTATCGCATCAAATGCACATTGCTGGGCGTGGAGCACTGTTTCGTACATCTCTCTCTGTTGCCTCGATGCTTTCCCACACATAAATGTACGGGTGATGTCGGAATTGTACTTTTTATAACATGCACCAAAATCACAGACAATTAGATCCCCTCTCCGGAGTTGCACTTCGCCATGTCCGTAGTGGGGCTCGGCTGTGTTTTTTCCAAAAGAGGAGATTGTATCAAAGGCAGGTTTTTCTGCACCGAAGCTTTGCAGAGAATAATTAATCTCTGCAGCAAGTTCATTCTCGGTCATCCCATCGGTGATGATATCGGGGAGTGTTGCCATCGTGTCATCAGCGATTTGACAGGCCTTTTTGATACGGTGAATTTCCTCGTCGTCTTTGATAAAGCGCGTCTTGGTAAAACCATCTGATACATCAACGAACTCTATTTTCGGAACTTGTTCTTTCAGCTTGGTGAATTCATGATAGGAAATACCATTTGCGTTTACACCGATGCGTTGGACTGATAAGAGAAGATTGGCAAGCGCTTTTGAATACTCGTTTTTCGTTTTATAGACAGTGAGACGCGCCGTTGCTTTCCTGGCACCTTCTGCTTCAAGCTCTGAGACCAGAATCTCACAGGAACCGTCAGGATATAACACGGCGCATGATCCTTCAAAGAGCCCTTGGTCAAGGTTGGTCACGTAAAAGAAATTATCATCGATGTACGGCAAAGAAGCGTTTTTAAGCAGGATGCAGTCGACAGTGGTATTACAATTGTGAAAAATATTTTTTATTCTCTGAGACATCGTTGAAACACCATACTCCACCCACTACTTTCCCTTCATCAAAAGGTTTAGAATAAGCGAGGGGGATGATTCCTGTGCAGTATGATTACTTTTCTATTGAAGAAATAAGATTGTGCAATTGGCCCAAGTCTGTTCTGATATTTTCAACTTCTTGCATTTTTTCTTTTTCGAAGCTCTTCAGGATAGATGGTAGATCCGCAGTAAGTTTGTAAAGATGAACAGGTCTTCCTTTTCCTTTCTTTTTTTCATCGCGTTTCTTCGCCCACCCGCGCCTTCGGAGTTCCTGCATCGCAACACTTACTTCAGGTTGTCTGAGATCAGCGCCTTGTTCAACGTCTGCAGAGCGACATTCATCCACTTGAGAAATGTAGAGTAATGTCTTGGCAAGATTCTTAGGCATCCCAAGCTCTGAGAACAATTGGACTGCTTTATTTTCATTATCATCCAATACAAACGACTTTTTTCGTTTCATACATTCTCCTCGCGGAATAAATCAATTCTGAAGTATATATATTTTTCCAATTTTTTCACTTGAATTTTTATATCTTATTCTATTATTTAAATCTTTTTATTTTTAATTTGCTTTCCTCCATCATCTGCTTAGCAAGGTCATCAGGATAGTCTCCTGCATAGATGATTTCTGTCACTCCTGCATTAATCAACATTTTTACGCATACAACACAAGGAGTGTTGGTACAATAGAGTACAGAGCCTTTAATCGAAACGCCAAAAACAGCAGCCTGAATAATCGCATTCTGCTCTGCATGGAGCCCACGACATAACTCATGCCGTTCCCCTGAAGGGATATTCTGATCTGCGCGAATACATCCTGTTTCACAACAATGCCGAAGACCCTTTGGTGCTCCATTATACCCCGTGCTAAGGATATGTTTGTCTTTTACGAGAATAGCACCAACTTTTCTCCGTAAACAGGTACTTCTCTTTGCGACCACATGAGCCATTTCCATAAAATATTCATCATAGGAGGGTCGTTCTTCCATGGGTATCTCTTCCATATGTACTAAAAAGAAGAATACCGGGAAAGCTTAATAAAATTATGATTTAACAACCGTTTGTAATCTTTCCTTTCGTCGAAAGAAGAGGTGATTACCAAGCAACGCACGAAACAAAGTCGTCAGACACGAAAAACCCAGGATAATCCCCCAAACAAGCGGATCAAAAATCGGAGCAGTCGTAAACAGAGTATTCAAACTAGGAATATAGATAATCGCAAGAATCATCAGCGCTGTGATAACAAAAAAAGATTTCAACAGCAGATTCGGTCGTCTGAATTTCTCAATGAAATTTCCCTCCCGCAGGATAAAAACATAAATCTGAGGAGAAAGCAATGTTATCGCAAATGATACCGTACCAGCGATAAGCTCTGCTTGCTGTTGTATCACCCCATGGCCCATCAGATAATGAAATGAGAGGATATATCCTGCAGCGATGGATATACCAAAGATAATTCCATCGACAATCATAATCATACGCTGTTTCCTTGAAATGATCGGTTCAGACATCTTCGATGGATTCCGTTTCATAATATCCTTATCAGCAGAATCAGTGCTCACCCCGATACTAGGGAATGATTCCATAATGACATTGGACCACAGCAACTGCAACGGCATGAGAGGCACCGGGTAACCAAAAAGCGGCGTAATGAGAATACCAACGACTTTACCGATATTGTTTGTAAGCAAGTATCGGATAAGCTTCTTAAGGTTCTGATACACACGTCGGCCTTCCTCCACAGCCTTGACGATAACAGAAAAATTATCATCCGTTAAGATGATGTTTGCCGCCTCCTGCGACACCTGGGTACCCGCCCGGCCCATCGCAATACCCACATCAGCCTTTTTTAAAGCAGGGGCATCATTGACACCGTCCCCAGTCATAGCGACGATATGATTTTTCGCCCGAAGTTTTTCAACTATCTTTAACTTGTCAAGAGGTGCCACCCGAGAATACACCCGAAGATGTTCTACATTGTTTTCAAATTCCTCATCGCTCAATTCCTCAAGATCTTTTCCCTCAATTGCCTGATTTATATCAGTAGCAATGCCGACGCTCTCTGCAATCGAAAATCCGGTTTTTTTACTGTCCCCGGTGATCATTACGACATTGATGTTCGCCTCTTTTGTTTCCTGAATCATCTGCTTGACTTCATCCTTTGGCGGGTCATAGATTGCCGCGGTTGCAAGAAAGGTAAAACCCGAAAGATTCTTCACATCAATCTTGTCAAGGGAATCTACATTTGATTTCTTCACAAAACCAATGAGACGGAATCCTTTTTCAGATCGTGTGGAAAGCTCTTTTAAAATATAGTGTCGATGATGATCGTCAAGAGATTTAACATCACCATCGATATAATAGGAATCACAGAAAGCAAGAACTGTTTCTGGTGCGCCTTTTATGTATATGGCCTGTTTTCCAGAACTGTCCTTTGTGAGGATCGCTGAAAACATTAGTTCCGAAGAAAAAGGAACGCAGTCAATGATGCCGTATGTATCGAATTGGTTTGGTTTAAAGCCATTCAAAATCGACGCCTTGATAAGAGCAATCTCAGTGGGATCACCAAGTTCCTTAATGACATTTCCATCCTCTTCGACAACCTGAGCAGTAGAACATTTCACTGATGTGAGGAACAAATCATGCAGAAGAGCGGATTTTCCTTCTGCAATCATTTTGAACACATCAGACATTACGAAAAACTTCGAACCGATGAAGAATTCTTTTACCGTCATGTCATGTTTCGTGATCGTCCCGGTTTTATCAGTGCAGATATAATCGACATTTCCGAGGGTTTCTACAGAGGAAAGTTGTTTTATAATCACCGAATTTTTCGCAAGTCGCTCCATGGCTAAGGATAGCGCGATGGTCATAGATGCAGGTAGCCCTTCAGGAAACACGGCAACAAGGATACTAATTGCAAGTAGAATGGAAAAACCAAGGTCATCTCCTCTCAGATATCCCATTATCAAAACGAGAACAAGAGCGACGATAGCTAAGCAAACCAGGGCTTTCACTTCTTTTCCCATTTTCTTCTGAAGCGGAGTTTTTTCATCTTCTGTTTCTTGTATGTTGGTAGCGATTTTTCCAATCTCTGTGGCATTACCGGTTTTAACGACAAGTGCTTTTGCATGACCGCTGAGGACTTTACTCCCTGCGAACACGATATTTTTCATTTCATAGAGTTTGAGGTTTTTCTCAGCGATTGGCCGAGTGTCTTTTAGAACCGGTTCGCTTTCACCGGTCAGATGTGCTTCATCAACAAGAAGGTCTGTTGATTCTATCAGACGCGCATCGCTAGGGATAATGTCACCGGATTCAAAGACGATGACATCACCAGGGACCAAGAATTTTGATGCGATGACATCGACATTCCCATTACGGATGACTTTACATTGTGGGGATAGGATTTTTTTAAGCTCTTCAGCTGCTTTTTCGGCTTTACCTTCCTGGATGAGACTAATGATCGTGTTGATAATGACGACAGCGACAATGGCTATTGCCTCAAGAGCATCCTGGATAATAAAAAATGAGAGCAGAGCTGCTATGATTAAAATGAGTGCCATTGGTTCGATGAGCGCTTCAAGTACCTTCCGAAAAATGGTTTTCTTTTTTGCTTTTGCGAATTCATTAGGTCCATAGATACCTAAGCGATCCTCTGCTACCTGTTCAGAGAGACCTTGAGGCGAGCTCTGAAACTTAGTGAATAAATCTTCACCGGTTTGGAAAGAAAAATTTCCGGAGAGGTCGATTTTTTCAGGTTCCATTTTTTCTGCCTTGATCGTTCACCTGAAATCAAGTCTTCTTATATTTAGTTTTCATTCATATAAAAAAATCATTATGTATCTGTGAGAAACCACATATTATTTAAAGAGTTGAAAGATAAAGAAATTCGAAAAAATTCAACTGTTGGGATTTTATGAGAAAAATCGGTATCCTTACTGGCGGTGGCGATTGTCCAGGGCTCAATGCAGTGATTCGTGCGGTCGTAAAAAAATCTTCAAAAAATAAATGGGAGGTCATCGGAATCCTCGATGGGTGGAAAGGTCTTATCGAGGGAGATACCAAACCCTTGACCAATCATGATGTCTCTGGTATTTTACCAAAGGGTGGTACGATTCTTGGGACGTCCCGGACAAATCCCTTTAAGGACCAGAAGAACGTCGATAGAGTACTTGCGAATATCAAGAAATTCAAACTTGATGCACTGATTGCTATAGGCGGTGAAGACACTCTCGGGGTTGCCTTGAAATTATACAAACTCGGGGTTCCTGTCGTTGGTGTTCCAAAGACCATTGATAACGATATATCTGGGACGGATTACACGTTTGGTTTTGATACTGCTGTCTCAATTGTCACTGATGCTATCGATCGGCTTCATACGACTGCAGAGTCGCATCATCGTATCATGGTGCTTGAAGTAATGGGGAGACACGCTGGATGGATTGCAACTGTCTCAGGGATCGCGGGTGGTGCAGACGAAATTCTCATCCCTGAAATTCCCTTCCATATCGATGATGTCTGCAAGAATCTGAAAGCACGTCATGAGAGTGGAAAACGGTTCAGTATCGTCGTAGTCTCAGAGGGAGCAACACCATGCGATACGGACCGCTTTGAGACATTATCGGAAGAAAAAGACGAATTTGGTCATGTGCGCCTTGGTGGTATCGGACAGCGTCTGGCCAAAGAAATCGAGAAACGATTGGGTGTTGAGACACGATTCACGGTCCTTGGTCATGTCCAACGTGGGGGATCCCCGACTGCTTACGACCGAGTGCTTGCGACTCGATATGGTGTTGTTGCTGTTGAACTTGTGAAAAATGAACAGTTTGGGAAGATGGTGGCGTTACGCGGGTATAAGATTGTTCCAGTTGACCTTAATGAATCAGTGACGAAACTGCGGACCGTCGATATGGATTTGTACAACATTGCAACAACTTTTTTTGCCAAACCTCATCAGCACTAAAACTGGGAGACTCACAGTATCTTTTTGTTTTTTTATCTTAGCAGTCGGATTTTCCAGTAGATATTCGTAATTCTGTACCAATAATTATTTAGGCTAGCAAGGGGTTCTATCTCTGGAGTGAAAGGATGATGTGGAGTAAAAATATCCCCATGATTGTTGGTTTAGGTGGCGGCATCATGCTCTTTTTTATCGGTATGGCCGTCAATATTATCCTTGGGCCTAGTACGGAAACCTATCTTTTACCAAAGCAGATCTCATCTGTGATAAAGCTCTCAGGTATGGGACTCGTGTGCATTTCTATGATAGTCGGTGGTTTCTTCATAGAAAAAATAGAAAAAGACACAAAAATCCTGTTACTGGTATTCGGTGTGATTCTTCTCCTGCTGAACATTTTTCTCTTCTCATCAACCCGGTATTATTAGGAGATGATGTGTAATGAAGATTACCATAAAAAATTTCGTCATGCTTGGACTCATCATAGGAATCGCCTTCTTCTTCTTTGGCGCGATTATCAGTAATGTTTTTCCAAGTGATAGCGCTAATCTTTTATCGTATAAGGTCTCAAGCTCGATCAAATTAATCGGTATTGGTGCTGTCGTCAGTTCCATGGTTGTTGGTGGTATCTATTCGGAAGACATTGATAAAACCTACAGACTTTTACTTTTATTGTTAGGTTTAGCTCTGCTGGTTATCTATACCGTAGGATCGCAATCTCTTGAATGGTACATATCAACATCGGTAACACCAACCGGGAGTGAGTCTTATCAGCAACGGCCGACTGGATATGGTCTACCGGGTTTTGAGCTGATAGTTTTTGTGTGTGCACTTGTGGTTACATTAATAGTGCTGAAGAAAAGACAGTATAGGTAAACAGTCAATGGAAACACAAAATGTTCCTATCCTACCAACGAGTATTATCTTTATTGCCTTATTCTGGACCCTGGTAGGGGCATTCGTACTCGGGATGACCTCAGGATATTTCACAGTTCCTGATCGCTCCTACCACTCTTTATTTGGACTTATCCCCTTCATACTCGGTATAGGGCTGATCATAGTGGGATGGGGACTTCTCGTATTGAGAAAATGGGCGTATTTTAGCACATTAATTCTCTCATGTATCAGTGCAGTTGTACTGGTAATTTTTAATGCCACATCTCTTAGTTATCAATTAGAATCCTTATGGTACTATGCGAGTATTGAAACACTTCTGCTGTCGTTTATCCCTCTGTTATTTTTATTGATGTTTTTTTGTATGATCGGATATCTTATAAAATACAAGATGTACTACGATAAGACACAATGAAATATGATTATTTTTTTAACTTTACTTCAATTTCCTGAAAATCCTTTGGGACATATGAGTGCGGAAAAACAGCTCGAGCTTCATCCTCAAGCACATGATAATCAAGATAGCGAGGGCTGATATGGACCATGAATAGTTTTTCTACTCTTGCTTCTTTTGCTATCTCTGCAGCCTGGGCTGCAGTCGTATGTCCATAGTCCTTTGCGACATCCTGTAACCTTGAATCAAAAGTCGCCTCGTGAATTAACACGTCTGCATCTTGTGAAAACGCAATCATCTGATCGCTTGGTTTGGTATCACCAGAAATCACAATTTTTCTTCCCTTTCTTGAGGGCCCTAGAACCATGTCTGGTGTGATTTTTCTCCCAAGAGGAGTGGTTATCGTCTGTCCCTTCTGAAGTTTGCTAAATAATGGGCCCTCAGGAATCCCTAGTTTTAAAGCCTTGGACTTGTTAAACTTCCCTGGTCGTTGATGCTCAGTGAGACAATAGGAGAGTACTGGGACGTTGTGGTTTGCTTTCGCGGTAGAGAGAGTATAGTCCTCGAACTTCAATTCTTGACCCTCAAGTATCTCATGAGCGATAATTTTGTAGGATGGTCGAAAATACCCTAAGGTAAGCAGCTGATGGGTGAGTTCTTCCATCCCCTTTGGACCATAGAGATGAAGAGGGCGGTCTCGATCATTCAACTGCATCGTCTGAATCAAACCAGGGAGTCCAAGAAAATGGTCACCATGAAAATGAGTAATAAAGATTTTTGATATCTGCATATAACTCAGGTTGGACTGCTGGAACTGCCGCTGGGTGCCCTCACCACAATCAAAGAGGAGGATTTCACTACCTCGTTTGACAGCTACGGATGAGACGTTTCGTTTCGCGGTAGGCCAACTCCCACCAGTTCCCAGGAAGATTATCCGCAGTACGGTCATGTGTTCACTGGATATTCCATAGCTCTAAAAGCTTTTGGTTCGTACTACCCGCAATGGAGAAGAAAAAAAAGAGAAGGAAATCTTGCTTTCTTCCTTCGCCCTTAAATCTTAATAAAGAACAGGAATAACTTCGCGGTTGTTTTTTCAAAGACAGGTACTACTTCAATGTTATAGACGGTGACCGTCATAACCACATCACCAAATCCAAGAATAAGATCTGATGAGATTGTCAGTTCCTCACCAATCGCCAAGGTAGGAATCGTTCCAGTTGTTTGTTTGCCAAGGAGAAGAAGACCATTTCCACTGAGGGATATCCTCCAGGTGATGTCACTTGCACTCGCAGTCCCATTGTTCTTGATTACAGCCTTTGTACGGAACACTCCTCCTTTGATACTTGTAATCTCAAATGCTGGTATTGTTCCGACAGTAACTGTGACTAAAAAGATGCCACATCCACCATTTGAATTGATGTGAATATCACATTGGTGGGCGGTATTGTTTTGTAAACCCTGCGTATCAATCGTCACCGTGATTGTATCGTGTTCACCAAGAGAACTACCACTCATCGGAGTCACAGCAACCCAGTTCTTGGCCAAAGATAATGAATAATTCAGAGTAGCGTTCCCACCATTCCAAATGTCAAAGGTCGTGCTTTTTGTAACATTTTCTGGTACGAAACCGAAGTTAAACTCCTGCGGATCAAAAACTAATATGGGATGGTCTGCAGAGATAACATTCAGGGTCACATTGAAAACACCATCACCACCACCATTCGTGGTAATCAAGACATCACATGCATAACAACCGAGATCTAAGCCTGTGGTATTCACTGTGACCGTAATCGGGATATGTTCACCATTGGTGACACCACTGATAGGAAAGACATTTACCCAAGTGCAATCCCAATCGAGATCAAAAATGAGTTCACAACATCCTCCACTCATCCAGATGTCAAAAACAGTATAATTGCTTTCTCCAGCATTCATGTTGCCAAAATCATGGGATTGTGGGTCGTATTCAAGTATTCCAAACAGTGGAAGAATATCATCTCCTGCAACGGTAATTGATCCGATAGTTGAACCGAAAAGCAACAGGATTATTCCAGCTCCAATACATGCTCTCTTACCTAGTTGACTCATATGTCTACCCCCGACAATGTTTTTCAATCTTATTTATCATATTTATAAGTATCTATTGCGTTCTTCAAAAGGATTCTGACTTGGTGACCAGTCGAAGTTCATCCACGTTAGCGAAAAGTTACCTATTCGTATCTTTCCAACGATGATATACGGGAGAAATCGTGTTTCCCCCCAGTAGTTCTTAAACCAATGGTGACGGCCATGAACAAGAGAGGTCCCAAAATAAAAAGCATTTATTTTAAAACTATTTAATGCATTGTAGGAGACTGTCATATCAGTACTTGAAAACAACCGTATCCCATAGACATTCTGCTCAAACGAATTATGGGAAATTCTGAGGAAATGACATCCATTCTGGACAGATACACCGTGTAATCCACCATCGATGTTATTCCCAGTGATATTGCCGTAGGATGAATGATTTACGAGGATGTTAAAATGACCATTTTGAATGGTGAAATCTCTGATCGTGACATAATCGGCAACAATGGTGATAATATCTCTTGTTCCATTCCCCTCAAGAATCGTTGTTGTCTTATTCTCACCAATCAACAGAAGGGGTTTCTGTATGAGGATTTTCTCATAGTATGTTCCATTGAATACGTAGACGGTATCATTAGATTGCGCGTCATTGATTGCTTCCTGAATGGAACTGTAATTATTCGGACCGTTCCCTCCAACATAGAGAATCGCTTGATAGCAGCTAGCTGCCTTTCCTAACAATGACTGAGGAGGGTGCCGAAGTGGCATCCAGTCGACGTTTAACCAAGACAGAGAATATTTTTCCAACTTTATTACCCCGAAGATGGGATAGGGGATGACCCGTGCTCGTTCCCAATAGTTGAACCACCATATATTTCGCCGGTGAAGAAGGGTATGGGCAACAAAGCAGGCATTCATCTTAAAATTCCTCAGATTATTGTGTTGAATACTATTACCTGAGGCGTCCTTCAGATAGATACCGTTATCATTGTTCCAAATGGTATTGTTGGTGACTCTTATATCATAGGAGGATTCAAGGAATAAACCGACATCAATGTTATCAGAAATACTGTTGCGGTCAATATCGCTAAGTGAGGTATCTTTGAACCAGAGACCGTACCAACGGTTCCATCCTATAGTGTTTTCTTTGAAGAGTATATCTGTCGAATTCACTACATACACCCCGTTTGCATTATTGACAATCCAATTCCCTGCTACATACACGCCAAAAGTATCTTCGAGATGAAGACCAAGACCTCGGTTTACGATCGTATTGTTGAGTATATGGGACCCAAAAGATCCGATGAGATAGAGTCCTACTCCATTATCGCTTATGTTGTTTGCTACGAGAACAGCGGTCGGAGAATTCTGAACGCATACCCCATAGGAATTATTCCGAATTCTGCTCATTTCGATGGTTATTTTTGAAGTACCTGAACCTCGTGTAGAAAGTCCAATCCCACCATTGTTCTGGATAATAGTTTCTGAAACAACAACATTTTTAGCAGAAAAAATATCCACCCCTGCGAAGTTCACATCGTTTTTTGCGTTCTGAATAGTACATTTTTGCAGCAAGGTATTATCAGCTGCGATCGTGATAACCGACCCATATCCACTCCCATCAATAACCACAGTGGATGCATTTTCACCAACCAGATTGATTGAGGTTTTAATAAGGATATTTTCCTTATACAGACCACAGTAGACAAATATAGTATCGCCTGAAGATGCATTGTCAATCGCATCCTGGATTTTTGAGTAGTTCCCTGATCCTGTTCCACCGACATATAAGAGAGTTCCATGAAAAGAAAGAGGATTAATTATTGAAGATGGTTGAGGTGTTGCAGTCGAAGGTTTCGGGGCAAGGGTAAATAAGAAACATGCAATCACGCATATGCAACTAAACTTCAAAGTACCGGGGGTCATTCCTTTTCACCTCTCAACAGCGGAATCTCATAGGGGGTCCTTGAGGGGAACCAATCAAAGTTTACCCAGCGAACAATAATGGACTTATTCCAAGGTATTCTCATCACACCCCAGATACATTTTGGCCATCTCCCTTGATGTCCATCCCAGTAGTTCTGTTTCCATCGATTGAAAGAAGAATTCTTAAAAAACGCGCTATAGTTATTCTCAATGAAATTGTTACATTGTATCACAGTCATATTCGCCATGTCTAGATACACTCCTTCATTACTCCCCAAAATCGTATTATGTGCAATAACGTTGTGGTGCGCCCGGGTGATAATACACCCATACAGAGAATTATTACTGAAGTAGTTATGGTGAACATGGTTGCTATCAGCCCCAGACCAAAGACCAACCCCACTGTATTCCTGATCCTTAATCAGGTTCCAGCTAATCTCAGTGCCCAGAGAACCAGGCCAGATACTGATCCCCGCATAGTTGTTTTCTATGGTATTCTGAACAATAGTGGTATTAGAGGACATGGATACCACAATTGCACAATGTCCATTCTGTGTAAATTCATTCCCCTGGATGATGCAATCAGTCGCCCTCTGGAGGAAAATACCTTCGTTTCCATTTTCTGAAATGAAATTCCCTGTGATAAGACTCTCAGACGATCCATTAAGGAAAATACCAATCGCATATCGACCGTTCTGAATGATACGGTTCCCTGAGATGATACATCCCTTTGATTGTGATTCGATTCCTGCATCAGCCTTTGGCGCATCTCCACTGTTCTGAATAGTAAAACCATGCAAGGAGACGTTATCAGCACTGAGAACGATAACATCCCCGGTGTTTTCCCCATCGATTATTGTCGTAGTCTTGTTTTCTCCTATCAAATGCACTGATTTATCAATAAGAACATGTTCATAATAGGGGGATGACTCATCGTACACAAACACTGTGTCTCCGTGATGGGCATAAAAAAGTGCTTCTTGAATCGTTGTAAAATTATTCGATCCATCCCCCCCCACATAGAGGATAGTGCCATCCCAGGTCTTTGAATTGATACAGGACAGATATCCTATCCCTACAGAGGAACATAAAATACATGCAACGAAGAAGAAGATGCTTCCAAGAATTATTGCTTTTTTTAGCAGATGGATTGCCCCCTTGCTATTAATATAGAAATACACCTTATATAAAATTGTTGTTCTCTTCTAGACCTAGTATTTTGATACTATCTCTATACATTTTTTGATATAAAAAGGGAAAAACTTCCTAAGATTTTTTATACACAACAAAATACCGCGTCAGGCTTCGATGGGATCTTACAGGATATGTCGCGATAAGGGAGAGATACTCTTCCCCGATGCAGCGTATAGCCTCATTTGAAAGACCGATTACAGCACAGCCGTTATCCTTGAGGACCTGCGCAATTGTCTGAAAGGCCCTCCTGTATAACTGCGTAAGGTGCTCTCCTTTTGTTGTCGTCGCTCGTGCATAGGGAAAATCTGTTACTACCGCATCAACAGATGAAATATGCTGCGAGACAGCAGCGATATCTGTACAAAATAACTGAAAATTTTTTATCTGATAAAAATCAAGGTTTTTTCGGCATCCCTCGATCATCTTTTCTTCGATATCACTCCCAAATACTCGAACCCCCAAGAGCCCTGCTTCAAGCAGAATTCCCCCAGTTCCACAGAACGGGTCAAGTAAGGTTTCCTGTTTTTTTACTATGGAAAGGTTGACGAGAGCACGCGCGATTTTCGGATGAAGGGTAATCGGGGAGAGAAACGGACGTAGATGTCCGCGTCGTTGTTGAAATTGACGAGTGTTAATACTTGTTTTTTTTAAACCGACATAGATAGTATCCTCTGCGAGAATTGCTCTTAGCTCAATGTCAGGGGTTCTGAGATCCACGAGTCGGTTTTTCGTATAGACATCTCCGAGTTTGTCGATGAGGTCCTCTGAGGAGATAGTTGATGACCGATTGTTACATCGAATCGCAATTGATCCCTCTGCGGGTAGTGGATATTTCTTAGCATATCGGACAATATCATCCAATGTAGCTGGACATGAGAAAAGGAACTCATCGATGATAAAGGATAACGCGAGACGCTCCGCAAGTCGCTGGATAATTGTCTTCTGGGATGGAACGTCTACAACAAGGACGTCTTCAGTGGAATGTATGATAGTCGAGATACTCCGTTCGGCATCAAGCGCAGAAAGGATTTCAGCTCTAGGAAGCGTTGTATGTTCCTTGGATAGTTCAAATAGCAGCTTCATAACGTATCATAACCTGAAGGCTCTAAATATTCTGTTGCTAATAAAACAATAGGTTACTCGGAAGAAAACTTTTTATAACAACGAAAAAAACCTTATTTTGTTGTATCCTTATCCTCGTCAACTTTTTTCTTTTTTAAACTTTTTTTCAACGCTTCATCGACCTTATCTTGGGTGGTGTGTTCCCCCTCAAACCATTTCCCATCTGTGCGTTGATCGATTTTACCGGTGAGTTCATCAAGTTTGTATCGCATATAGTCTTGTCCTTTGAACCATTCGTCCTGTTGCTTTTTCGGATCCTTGATTGATTCTTCAGACTCTTCTTCAGACAGACAGGTTGTCTCTTTTTTCTTGGCTTGCACAGGAATCCGTATTTCCTCAACCCGTGCCTCGCTGCGTGAAGCACTCAGGTTTCTTGTTCCTCCCTCAGGATATCGAGTGTGCTCGCTTTTCAACCGCTGGGTCTCTTTTGACGAGAGCTGTCGCTCATCTGGTGATTCATTATACATGGGTTGCTTTTGTTTGTTTTGAGACCTCCTCTGTCTAATAAAGACATAGATAATTGACAGAATAACGACAAGGAGTGCGATAAGAACGGGAAGAATCTGAAGGAATCGGGATTCAGGTATATCGAAAAAAGATGCCTCAACGTTTTCTATCCGAATTATCGTTGATCCCGGGAGATAGCCGCTTTTGATGACTTGAATTGTCAGGGTGGTGAATACCTCGATTTCAGGTGCATATGTAAAGGCTTTGCCTTGTTGGTCCGTAAGTATCGGAGAGGCTTCCTCTGTGATATACACATAAGCATCTGGAACGGGTCTATCGTCTTGGTCTGTCACTGTAACCTGGAACTGTTGTTTTTCTTCGATCATTGCTTGATTTGTGACTATTGACAACTCACCTTTTAACACGGATAGTTCAACGGTCGCATTTTGATATCCTTCTTTTGTTGCTCGTATAACAACCGTGTCAGACTCATCAAAACCTGGGGCTTGAATGGTGATATAGCGTTCTGTGAGACTTGTTCGATAGGTGGTTCCTAAAACCGTGACGTTGGCACCAAGAATCATAGATTCATTCTCTGTGTTGACAGCGACATCATAGGTCCGTCCCTCGTAGATGATGAACCCAGCGATTTCAATCGAGTTTTCAGAATCATAGATATCAATAATGAGAGATGGTTCGTCCTGTGCATGAACTTGAGAGGAACATCCAGTAATTACAATAAATAACGCAAACACAACACCACTACTAAAACTCAACTGAGCTTTTCGATTCACAGTAATCCTCATCGATATTCTTGAGTGCTATATGCGAAGATATGGTTATACATATTTATGTTTTTTGAAAAAGGATACAAAAAAAATGTATCGACACTTTATTTTTCTGCGAGACGTTTTTTTAACTCAGTGATAATATCAATAGGTGTTGGATCGATACCCCGTAAAACCGCAAGATAACAGCTTGTGAAATCTCCTAGACACATGAGGTATATGAGTTTTGCAAGCTGGCTTTTGCCCTTTGGTGAGATTTCAATGATAGTGCCTGCTGTATTTTTAAAGAGGTCACGCATGAAATTTAACCGTGTTGTCATATCGATTGTTTCTTCGTCTTTATCCCGCATAATAATACAAGAGAATTGTTTTGAGACATCAGGATTTGCAGACCAACCGACGATATCATTGTGGTTACACTCAGGAACGATATCTGTGCGGGCAATTACCTTACTGTTCTCGTTGAGTTGATGACGCCACCGTATCGCTATCGGTGTGTACACGCCCCATCCATAAATCTGAGGAATCGTGTTCAATAGTTTTTTTGCCATCTGCTTTGCAGGGTTGTTTTCTTCCGGAATCTCCTTGTTGTTTAACGCAACAAACTCCTGAGTCACTGTAATTGCTTCTTGGATATCGGTGTCGATTGATGTCTTTAGCAAACCTATTTTTTTTAAAAAAATGATGGAAGGGAATAAGAGATACGCAGTTGCTGCGCGTGGTTGGATGCCGGCAGGGATCTTCACAAATGGGACGGTACGTTTTTCTGCTAACTCTTGAAGTTTCCCCCCTGTTGAAATGCAAATAATCTTACATTTTTTTTGGTAAGCGATTTTAAACGAACTTAAGGTCTCATCTGTGTTTCCTGAGTAACTAATACAAATGACAAGAGTGTCCTTATTCACCCATTTCGGAAGATCATATTCCCTATTCACTACCAGGGGAACATCAAGTTTATCACGGAAGAGGCATTGCATGATATCCCCTGAAATCGCAGAGGCGCCCATCCCAGTAATGATAATATTATCAACTTTAAGAAAATTAAATCGCTCGACAGTTTCTGCAATCGCAAGGGACTCTTTAATCTGTTCCGGAAAACGAGCGAGTCCATCAAGCATGTTTGCTTTATCAACCACTGTGATTCTTTCATTATCATTTGCCATCATTTTCTATCATCTCATCTCTGCTTATTTGTGAGTTTTGCACATTACGAAGTAAGCAAGCCAAATCATATGGTGTATTCAAAAATATTTCTATGCTTTTTCAAGCAACAGATTGTCTCTGATAAAAAAGAGTTAAAAACTCATGCGGTTTACGTTTCCGCATATGAAGTATATTCAGGGAGATATCCTTACCCCAGATGGTTTTATCACAGGATATTTGGAATATGATGAGAACCAGCGCCTGTATGAAATTCGGAAAGGAGCCCCCGCAGTAAAACCAGACATAAAAGGATTCATCATCCCCTCATGTGTCAATGCCCATACCCATTTGGGGGATTCATTCATCAGATATCAACATCTCGACCTCCCTCACAATGTAAAAGAACTCGTGGCACCCCCGTTCGGCTTGAAACATCGTCTTTTAAAGCAAGCCTCCGAAGAAGAAATCCTGACGGGAATCCGTCGGTCCCTTGAGGAGATGACCCGTGCAGGTACTTCATGGTTCTGTGATTTCCGAGAAGGTGGCTTAATCGGGGTATTTGACCTGAGAAAAGCGATGAAAAACCATCCTGTCAGTTCAGTGATCCTCGCCCGTCCATCCCGAATGATCTATGAAAAAGAGGAACTTGATCATCTCCTACAGAGCTCTGATGGAATCGGTTTAAGCAGCATCTCTGATTGGGAACCTGCTGAAATCGAAAAGATAGCACACCATACACGTCAAAAGAAGAAGTTGTTTGCATTACATGCAAGCGAAGTGGAACGCGAAAACATCGACCGTGTGCTTGATTTACATCCAAATCTGCTTGTGCATATGATTGCAGCGACACAGTCTGACCTTGAACGAGTCAAAGATATGAACATCCCCATTGTCCTCTGCCCCCGATCGTATATGTTTTTCCAGCTGAAATTCAATCTGGAACTTCTGAAAAAAGCAGGGGTTCCTCTGCTACTTGGCACCGACAATGGTATGATAAACACCCCAGACGTTCTTGAGGAGGTACGGCTGTTGTATAAAACAGGTGTTTTTTCTCTTGAAGAATTGTTAACAACCGTAACCTATACTCCAAGGAAAGCTTTAAATTTAGATGACTGCATTCAGGGTCGCGACCTATCAGAAAAAGTAATCGTTTTAGAGAGAGACTCTTTAAAACAACTATTTGTGTCAAAGTAGGTAGGGACGAGAGGGACAATAATGATGAAAATTGAAAATGCGATGTCGAAAGAATTGGTTGTTGGCTATGTTCCAGGTACTATCCGAGATGCTTTAAAAACTCTTGCGAAACACAATGTCTCTGGAATGCCAATTCTAAAGAAAGATACAAAAAAAGTCGCAGGCGTTCTCACTCGTTCTGATATCTTTAAAAATCCTGATGAGGAACAAATCGCCTTAATCATGAGTACCAAACCATACACGGTGTTGAAAGACGAAGACTTGCCCTCTGCAGCAAAGCTCCTCTACGAGCATCGTATCCATGGTCTGCCGGTGATCGATAAAAGGAAAAATCTGGTAGGTATCATCAGCCCCACCGACATTCTCAAAGCCTTGGACGATTCCTACGATGATATTGTTGATAATTATTTCACACGGAATCTTGTCCCGGTATATCAAGAGACACCAATTACGATTATCATGGAAATCATCAATGTCACCAGTGAGACCGCTCTTCCGATTCTGAACAAAGAATGTGAGCTTGGTGGTATCGTCAGTGAAGGGGACCTCTTTAAACTCAGCCATATCAAGGAAAGTGTTTCCCAGACGAATCTTGGTATGGGTGGCGACGAGGATGACTGGACCTGGGAAGGAATCAGAGATACCATCCGGTTGTATTACTCGACAACCAAAGTCGACCTCCCTGCAGTACCTGTAAAAGAAATCATGATTACGAATGTCATCAAGGCGTATAAGAACGATCCAATCTCTGAAATCGCCCGTAAGATGATAAAAAACAAGATCAGCCACGTCCCCGTGGTCAGTCCTGAGAACAAACTGCTTGGGATGGTGACCGATATCGATCTGATGGCATGCATGTTTAAATCCTCCAAATGAATTTCCTTTTTCTAATACAGGAGATTTTCACTGATGCCACAAGATATTTACGATAAAATCATGATGGTCGCAAAAAGGAGAGGGTTTATCTATCCGTCATTTGAAATCTATGGTGGTATCGCAGGATTCTATGATTACGGACCACTCGGCTCTCAACTGAAAAACAACGTTGAGAATCTCTGGAGACGTTTCTTTCTCCTCCAGGACAATTGCATCGAGATAAGCACTCCAACGATCACTTTATATGAGGTATTACAAGCCTCTGGGCATGTGGAGGAATTCACGGATCTCACTGTTGACTGCAGTCGTTGTAAACGGTCCTATAAGGTCGAGGACATCATTGAAAAAGGTGTTTCCCTTGAGCAAGCGGTTAAAGGTAATAAAATCATCTGTCCGACCTGCAAAACCGACTTACATGATGCCCATCCTGTAAACCTGATGTTTTCAACAACGATTGGCATCGGGGACGGAAGAAGAGCGTTCCTTCGTCCAGAGACCGCACAAGGAATTTTTACCAATTTCCATCTGCTCTATCAATACAGCCGGAAGAAACTGCCGTTCGGGGTCGTTCAAATCGGGAAAGGGTACCGCAATGAGATCTCTCCGAGACAAGGAACTCTCCGTCAACGTGAGTTCTCCATGGCCGAGGCAGAAATCTTCTTCGACCCTAAAGATAAGACCCATCCACGTTTTGATGCGATACAGGTCAATCATCTCATCCTCTTTGATAATGAGAAAGAATGGAATATTTCGGTTGCCGATGCGGTGAAAAAAAAGATCATCAACAACCAAGCATTAGCCTATTATATGTATCTGACCCAAGAGTTCCTCTTCACTGCAGGGGTGGACCAGAAGAAGTTCCGATTCCGTAAACATGCAGATGACGAACTTGCACACTATGCAACCGAATGCTGGGATGCAGAACTACGTAGTGAACGGTTCGGGTGGGTGGAATGTGTCGGGATCGCCGACCGGTCCGCCTATGACCTTAATGCCCATATCGTCTCCTCTGGTGTTGATATGTACGCACTGCGTGTCTTTGAACAGCCTCAAGAAGTGACGGTTAAAAAAATCATCCCAAAGATGAACATCCTTGGACCACGGTTCGGAGGCAAAGCAGGGAAAATCAAAGACCAGCTAGAGCAGCTCAACGCAAACTCTGTTAAGACCATCACCATGACAATCGATGGGGAATCAATTGATATCCCAAAAGAGTGTTATGACATCGTTACGGTAAAAGAAAAGCAAATCGGGGAGAAATTCGTCCCCCATGTTATCGAACCATCCTTCGGGATTGATCGGGTTCTCTATTTCCTCCTTGAGCATAATTATGTTGAGGGAAAGAAAAAGGAGGAAGACTATACCATGCTCCAGCTCAATCCTCTGGTAGCACCTATCAAAACCGGAATCTTCCCGCTGATTAGCGATGACGCTCTCATCGGCATCGCAAAGGAAATCAACGATGCTTTAAGGAAAGAAGGGATCGCAACCTTTTATGATGAGAGCGGGACCATTGGGCGACGTTACGCACGCATGGATGAAATTGGTACTCCTTTCTGTCTCACTGTTGATCATGATTCATTACACGACAAAAAGGTCACCATCAGGGATCGCGATACGACCAAGCAAGAGAGAATCCAGATACAAGACGTTATCACCTATCTGAAGACGAGGATATCGTACTAATCGTATCAGAATGCTTTTACTGTTTTTTCAACGATTGTAAGTGCCTCATCTATCTCCACTGCAGTGATGTTCAACGGCGGTCTGAATCGAATGGTGACAGAGCCACAGGTGAGGACCAGAAGACCATTAGAATAGATTTTCCCCTGTAAGGCATCTCGCCTCTCAGGAGTTGATACATCAAAGGCGCACATCAACCCCTTCCCACGAGCATTGGAAATCTTCTGTGGGTACTTCTTCTCGATTGCCTCTAATCCCTGCAATAAACGTTTTCCTTGAATCTCCGCATTTTCCACGAGGTGTTCTTCTTTAATGACCTCAAGGTATTTCTGACAACGGACCATATCAATCAGGTTCCCACCCCAAGTGGAGTTTAACCTGCTTGGGACAGCAAAGACGTTTTCTTTTACCTCATCAACACGGTCACTGACCATGATACCACAGACCTGGGTTTTCTTTCCGAATGCAACGATATCCGGCTCGAAATCAAAATGCTCATACGCCCACATCTTTCCAGTGAGCCCGACACCGCTTTGGATCTCATCGACGATGAACATCATCTCATGCGTATCACAAAGTTTCCGAAGATGCTGGAAGAACTCCTTGCGGAAATGGTTATCACCGCCTTCTCCTTGTATGGGTTCGATGATGAGTGCAGCGATGTCATCTGGGTTTTTCGCTATTGCGCCTTCTATTTGAGTCACCGCTTGTTGCTCTCGTTCCTCCACATCCTTGATACTTGCATCGGTTAGTGGGAACCGTACCTTTGGGTTGTCAATCCTTGGCCAGTCAAACTTCGTAAAATATTTCGTCTTATTCTGATTAAAGGTATTGGTCATGGAAAGAGTATAACCAGTCCGGCCATGAAACGCATCCTTAAAATGGATAACCTGTCGTCCCTTCTTTCCAACGCCTCGATCCAGATTTTTCCGTATCTTCCAGTCAAACGCGGTTTTAATCCCATTTTCAATCGCTAGTGCACCCCCAGCCACAAAGAAGAGGTGATGGAAGTGTTTTGGCATTGCATACCTACCGAATACGTCGACAAACTCAGCCATCTCGACAGTGTACACGTCCGAGTTCGTCGGGTTATTAATTGCGATTTCCCCCATTTTTTTTATAACATCAGGTGTAGTCATCGCAGGATGATTGCATCCGAGTGGTGCGGTTGCAAAAAACGAGAAACCATCAAGAAAATATTTCCCGGTACGGGAATCGTAGATCCTACATCCTTTACTTTTTTTAAGGTCCAAGACGAGGTCGAACCCGTCTGCGAGCATATATTTTCCCAGCGTTGCATGGACTTCTGTTGGTTTTATCGTCATGTGACCAATTCTCCTTTAAAAGTGGATTGTTCTCTGTTTGAGCGGTATCTTTCTGTGTTATAAAATGGTATCGGTTGTGTGTAAATGAAAAATAATCATTTTAAGAGAGCTTCCGTGCTCTCCTTAAAGATAATACCTAGCTCCTCGAGTTCATCCAAGATAGGATTATAAATCTCTGGGATGACAGGAATATGGACACCAGTGAGGTCTATCTGCTTGTTCAGAATCAACTTAACTGCGATGGCAGCAGGAAGCGCAACCGTTCGAGCAACAGAGGTATCACCATCAGGGATACCATAATCGACTAAGGTTGAGGTCACATATTCTTTTTTAGAGGGATACTCGGCGATGAATTCATGGTGCATGACGATCATATCTCGTTCATGCAGCCCCATCGACATCTTCTGCAAAGTCAGCACGTTGAGATAATCCAAGGGACTATTTTTATCTTTAGGGAGTGGTCCGGATCCAAACAAACCAAGCCATTCGAGTCGTTTAATAACCGCTGCATAGGGTTTGAGACCGAGATGCTGTGTTATTGTTAAACGCAGGTCATCTTGTGGTTGAGCGCCAAGAAGAGATCTTGTAAGGTCCCCGTACGTTTTCCCGGTAAAACCTTTCGGTAGTTCTTCGCTGAGCCATCCAAGGGCGGCGATCGCCCTGAGGGTCTCGCACCAACCAGTCATCCGAAACGTTCCACGATACACCGTGTGTGCATGTTTCAGGCCATAAATATCTTTGTAGGGAACCGAATTCCGGTTCGGGTAGTTCTCAAACGTACCCACTCCTTTTATATCCTGTAAACAATAGTGTTCAAACAACTGGTCACCCGGTACTGAGATTTCTTTACTTGCCTCAAGCCACTTGGCTGCATTCCGAGACGCAAGAAGGACTCCTCGAGGCGACCAGGAGAACTTGTATCCGAACGGATTGTTGTTCGCCTCATGGGCGGGAAGCGCTCCTGTGGTTGATTTGAAGCTGACAACCTTTCCTTTCTTCTTTTCAATGTCATGGATAATTCGCATCGCGGACATATGGTCGATACCAGGGTCAAGACCACATTCGTTTAGGATAAGGATTCCAGCAGCCTTTGCTTTTTTATCAAGAGCACTCATCGCGTCACTGACATAGGACGTGGTGATCATCTGTTTCTTATGTCGTATGCAGATCTCCGCGACCTTGACATGATAGGTATATGGAAGAAGACTGACAACAACATCTGCCTTGGAGACGAACTCTTCGACCTTTCGGTCATCGTTAACATCCAACGAAAAAGCTTCTCCTTGCGGATGACCCTCAATCATCTGTTCTGCTTTACTGACGGTTCTGCTTGCCATGACCACATGGTAATCAGGTTGTTCTAACAAATACCGGATCATCGGTCGTGATACCATGCCTGCGCCAAGAACAAGGATTGTCTTCATTCAAGATGCCTCCATTAAGGTGAAATCGCTAAGCAGCGTATCAAATGACCTTATAAATATTTGTTGATGTAACGGTATGCTGGAGTCAGCTTCCCTTGATAGAGAATCACCGCATTTTTTATTTCAGGTGGTAATGCTACCATCGCAAAATCTTCAACAGTGAAATCCGCTTTCATGATCTCTGGGATAAACCGTAGCAAGATGTGGCTAAAGGACTCTGAGGATTCCTTAGGCAATTCACAAGGAAGATTATCCACTGCCATAACGACAATACCTTCCCCTGCATAACCATCCTGTATCGAATCAGCAGCTGGATTATACACAAACACGGGGTTATCAGAGGAGGTTGTCTTCTCAGTGAACTCAACTGCGCCATTAACATCAGCACTGATGTCGCCAATAACCCTCAGACGAAGATTATCTTTGTTTCCCAATATTTCTCTGATATAGTGCTTTGTGAGAAGACGTGGGTATTGCTCATTCCAGAAGATACAGTTCATCAGGACCGTGAGATAAGGAATGTATCGATCAAATACAGAACGGAACCGCTCAGGATACCGATAATACTCCTGTAAATCAAAGGATCGGCCAGCAACAATCGGTTCTACCATATGTTCTTCTTTGAAGATAACCTTATAAATTACTTTGTTTGAAGTATTTTCATGAACTAAGGGAAGTTCTTCTGGTTTTATTTCTTTAACCGGGAGCATATCCAGAATTTCTTGCGCTCCAATAGATACATTGCCATAGCCAGAGAAACCCACCACCAAGGGTGCAAGCGATGAGGGAAGTCCCTTTGTTTCAATCTCTTTGCCTATCTTTTCAAGATGTTTTTTTATCTGATTAAGATCCCTATACTCGGTTGCCTGTTTTATCTTGGAAAATGGAGTAGCTACTTGCTCCCACTGCAACCGACGCCCCAACGTCCACAACGTATCAATCATACCGGCAAGGCCTGCAAACTTGCCGAAAAACACGAGTCGACGTCCTTTTTCATCGACAATACGCTCATAATCAATCAAATTACAACCCATTTCCATCATTTTTTTCAACATCGGCATGTTCTGTTTTTGTCCTTTGATGGTATGAGAAAAAAACACGTAGGTCTTTCCTTTTTCGAAATGTTGAAGGGGGATTTCCTTTACTGCAAACACGACAGAACTTGGTGATAAACTCTCCTGAACAGATGCACCAATCTTTCGATAGGAATCATCAGAGAAGACCCGAATGGAGGAAGGCTGAATAACCGTCTTTATTCCATATCGTTTTAGGATCTCGGCAGCATGTTGAGGGGTAAGCGGGACTCTTTTTTCCCAGCGGTTCTTATCTTCCCTTCGGATCCCAAGTGTTGCAGTCATACGGGTACACCCACGACACCCTCATCTTTTCCTATTTAATAGGTTTTCTGGGCATGGTATTTTATAAAAAAAAGATTCGAAAAATAGGTGGGATGAGATGGAAGAAAGGAGAAAAGGAGGACGGGATGCGCCCCTCTCTCACCTTTGGATATGTACGAACTATGTTAGTCCGATGCTGGATATCTCACTGAGATCCATAAGGTTGTTCAGTTTCACCATGGAATCTGAGATGGTATAAAGGACGTCCCCGATGAATAGGGATCGAGTAATATCGGTGTTGGAGGCACCCCAGTACCAGTAGTAGTCATCCGAGTGTTGCATCTGCTCTTGGGTCTGATGGGTGATTCGCCCCTGATATTCAAAGCCTTTCTCAAGACTGAGATGATAGACATACGCCCCTTGGAAGGCAAAGGTACCAAAGAGCGCTTCGGTGCCCTCGCTTGCGATATACCGGTCTTTGACCTCCTGGGTAATCTCATAGAGGCTGAGAGGGACGACCAGGAGCTCTTTTTCACGGTCGAAGAGGAACGCCTTATGGTCATACAAGGCTGGGCTATCCGTGCCACGATCGCCGATGACGATTTTTGCTTGTTCCACCGGGTTGTTGATGTCGCTGACATCAAATAATGCTATCTTTAACCCGAGGATAGCTGTATAGTAGACAGCTCCTGGTGTATGAATCTTGTCATCATCGATGGTCGGATCGACTTCTTTTCCGATGCCGATGATATGGGTTTCATCATACGGATGGAGGTACTCTGAGTAACCTGGAATTTTCAGCTCACCAAGGATCTGCGGGTTGTACGGATCTGATAAATCAATGGTGAAAAGCGGGTCCACCTGGACGAAAGTCACAAGGTACGCACGATCCCCAAGGAACCGGGCGGCATAGATGGATTCACCAGGTGCGATGTTCTCAATTTCGGAGACCTGTTTGAGGTTCTCATCAAGGATGTAGATGTTGTTGCTAGTCTGGGAGCCTTCCCCCCAATTGTTCCCTGAGGTGGTCGCGATCCTGAAGAACCCATTATGCTCATCCATAGAGAACTGGTTTAGGATATGACCCGGAACCTCGCCTTGTGCGATATAGGCGACTGCACCGGTGTCAATGGAGATCTTATGAAGGATTGTGGCCTCCTGGGTATCTGTTGACACAGAAGTGTCCCCCTGGAACAGGGTGGAATAAAAGGGGTAATGGAGGGAGGCAAGGAAGATGTTGTGTTTCGACACATACATGGTCTGGGAGCTACCCAGCATGAAACTTTTCTCCACTACCTCGTTAGTGTCAAGGTTCAAGGAAATCACATGTGTCATGGTATCGGAAAGCTCCGGGACATCCACGTAATAAATATCATCCGCTGAGATGTTTTCGCTGACGTTATCGACACGGATCTTTGGGACATTCAGGGTGAAGTTCTTCTCATCAAGTGCATAGTAAATATGATAGGTATACTCGGTTGCGACCACATAGACGTATTCATCGATGAGACGGGCATCGAAGTACCCACCATCAATCCGTATTTCCTTTACCAAGGATGGATTGAGGTGATCAGTGAGATCGTACACAGCGATAACGGTCTGCGAAACACCACCCCACCAGAGACCTGGGCGAGTCATCTCTCCACCCATATCATCCTCAAGAAGAGGATAGCCATAAAAACCACCAGAGTTGCCAAAGATGACAAGGCGATCCCCACGGATGAAGATGTTACTGACGCTGACATCCTGTATTTTAATAGTGGATAGAATTGCTGCCTCAAACACCGGGTACGCACGTAGAATATAAATGGTTTGGTTTGCGACAACATACAGATAGGTCCCATCGGTTTTCACAATGTCAGGCTCATCAACACCTGCGACCTGCACGTTCGTCGTTGAATAGGAAGGAGGCGCCTCACCACCTAACGATCCATCATTTGCTGCGCCTGACTCGGATTTGGAAAACAAGACAGAATATGAATCGTAATACCGTCCTTGACTCCCTGCTGATTCAAATCGTTCCTGCAGAAAGGAGAACAGTTCATCATAGGAGTCGAAGGTATTCAGCTTATACGTATAGGCTCCTTGATCAAGGGGCGAAAAAACGATGAGTGCCGCAAGGCTTGTACAAATCAGCAGAGCCACTACGATTATTCCTGTTAATTGTTTGGTTTTCTTTTCCATAACGATCACACCATTTACAAAGATTATTTCCTGTTATATCTGTTGAAGTTTATATAGTGTCTGAAAACGTTTGGCAAAAACCAAACAGCATAGAATCCTATCTGCCCACCCGTTTATGTAAGATTTGGAGATTTATCGGATAAAAAAAGATGATAAGAGATGAGAGAGGAGGAAAGGAGGAAGAAAACGAGTATGAAATAGGTTCCTCTCTCATGGTTCTTTTCTGCTCTTTATGAGACAAGAAGTATGCTGTTGAGTTCGTCAAGACTCACTAGGTCGTTCATCTTCACCATGTTCTCCGAGATGGTATAAAGCACGTCATTGATGAAAACGGTCCGCTGAATCGAGTTGGCAGAGGTCCCCCAGTAATACATTGGGTCTTTCTGGGTTGATTCATAGTCATGGGTAATCACCCCTTTCAAAGAGAGACCATCTTTAAGAGAGATAGTAAAGACATACGCTGACTGTTGTGACCAGTTGCCAGCGGGGATGACCAGCAGATTTTTTTCTTTGTCAAAGAGAAACGCTTTATGCTCGTAGAGCGCAGTGGACTCGGTCCACCAGTAGTCTTCCTTTTCTTTATTCTCAATGACGTACACGGAAAGTTCCGTAGGGGAACTCATCTCCGAAATGTCGTAAAGCGAGATTTTCACGCTGCTGTCATTTCTGCCTATTCCGATCATATGCGTCTGGTCGTACGGGTGCAGGTAGGTTGAATACCCAGGAATCTTCAACTCACCAAGCAACTGAGGTGTTGTCGGGTCGCCAAGGTCAATAACCAAGAAGGGATCGGTTTGCTTGAAGGTGACCACATAGCAGAGCGGGCCGACGAACCTTGTAGCATAGATACTTTCTCCACTCTCCGGGGTGATGTCTTCAAGGCTGCTGATGATGGTCAACTCCATGTCCAAGACATACACGTTTGTCTCAGGGGAGAAACTTCCGAAGATGTAACTGACTGAGCTTCCCTGCATCGTGGTTGTGACACGTAAATACCCGTTGTACTCATCAAGGGAGAACTGATTGTTGATGTACCCTGGGACGCTACCTTGCGTCATATATGTAATCTCTCCATTGTTTATCTGGAGACGGTGGATAATGGTCTGTTCAGTCTGTCTGACGAGATCGCGGAGAATCTCTTCCTTCTGACTCTCAGACATGGATTCCGACGCATAGTTCTGCAGGATCCAGAAGGTAATTTCTTGTTTCTGGTACTCCTGCAGGTCAAAGGTTTGAACAGACTGCAGTTGCTCTCTGATACGATCTGGGAGAATCGGTATGATGATGTCATCAAGTAGCCCTTGGAGCTGGGTATAGTCATAATAGGACCAGGTCGAGTACGTGATGTAAATATTATCCTCAGAGACATAGACGATCTGGCTGGTGCCAAGCAAATAAGTCTTCGCATGGACAAGCTCCTCGTCATTGTGGATGTTCACCGAGATGATGTTCGTCAGCGTGCTGCTTTTCTCCGGGCTGTCCACATAGTAGATGTCTGCCAAGGGGATATCCAGTGGCTGTTGATCAACAGTGACACGTGGTACGATGGAGACCGTATCATCAAGGGTCTGGGTGTTGTAGGTGTACTGGGTGGTGATGACGTAGATATAGTCTCCGATGAGCCGAGCGTTTGAGAAGTACCCACCGATGATGATTTCCTTTATCTCTTCAGGGGTGTTGATGTTGGTAAGGTCAAAAATCTTGATGTAGGTGTCCGGGGAGCTGTACCAAGGAACGAAGGACATGTCGCCTTCTTTTTTTGTCGCATCACTGCTGTACTCGTAGAGGAGAGGATAGTTGATGAACGATTGAGCAAACACCACCAGTCGTGTCCCGTCTACGAAGATGTTCTGTATGGTCAGGTTTTCAGCAACGGTGATGGTTGTCTCGATGCTTGCGTTTACTACGGGGGTCGCCCTGATGATAATAACCTTATTAGCGGTGACGATGTACAAGAACGTCCCATCGGTTTTGACGATATCAGGTTCGTCCACCCCAGCGACCTGGATGTTTGTCTTTGAAAAATCAACGATCTGGCCACCAGAGGCATCCTTCTCCAAGGAAGCGAGTCCATCTCCAGATGAATCGGGACCTGGTTGATTCGACGGGACGATGTTACCCCGATAGTTGCTGTTCATCATATTCTCATTGCTCGCTTGGAGGAACGAGGTGAGCGCATGGTACGAATCGAAGTTTTTTACGTCATAGGTTGTCGTTGTTATCGGACCTGCGTGCTGAAACATCACCACATAGGATACACCAGCGATGAGGAGGAGTGACACCAGCATGATTCCTACCGCTTGATATTGTTGTTTTTTGTTCATAGTCTTCACATCACATTAATGGTTGCATCTGGTTATATCAGAGAGATTTTATATAGTGTCTGAAAACGTTTGGGAAAAACCAAATGACGGAAAGACTTTGTTTCGGTAATCTCTCTTATAAGATTATATAGAGTTATTGTATCATGGAAAACTGATGGGAAGAACACGCGTACAGAAGAAGAGCGATGTGCTCAGTGCATCTGAGATAGGCCAGTACACGTATTGTTCGGTCGCCTGGTTCTTGCAACGCTGTGGGTACGAGGCGGAATCCCTGTCTCTTGAAACAGGAAAACAGGTTCATACCGACCTTGGGGAGAGAATCGATGGGTTTTCTAGGAGAATGCGGTCTGCACGATGGTCTGCACTGTTCGGTCTGTTGATATTTTTTATCGGTTTTCTTCTGTTTCTTTTCGAGGTGATTCTATAGATTTCCTTGTTCTCTGTTTTTTCCTTATGATAGCTGCGTTATTTTTCCTTGCATACGCAGCACAAGTACGGTCTGCGGTCCGAAGGGAAAAACGGTCCTATGGGGTCCCTGATGGAATAATCCTGTATTCTGATCTGAATGTCCCTGCAGCTCCATTGTTTTCGCCGCGTCTGCGTTTAAGTGGGAAACCTGATTATATCATACAACGACAAGACCAGTATATCCCCGTGGAGGTGAAATCAGGAAGAGGCGCCCATCCACATCATAGTCAGGTACTCCAGCTTGCAACGTACTGTCAGCTCCTTGAGGATGTGTCCGGCGTGTTCGTGCCCGAGGGTATCCTTGTGTTTAATCATACACCACACAGGATCCCCTTTGACCCGGGGTTGCGCTTCGAGCTTGAATCAGTGATCAACACGATGCGAGTGTGCTTACGAACCGGTCGGGTGCAAAGAAATCATCAGGACCCACGACGTTGTCAACGTTGTTCAATGAAACAATACTGTACTGATATCGTTCATGATAATGTATGATTCTCTGTCGAGCCTTTATGTGATTTCACCGGATTTGTGCTTTCAACGTAAACACAATAATATTATATTTTGTATAGCGGACTATCCAGGGAGAAGTTCGAGAAAATACACCAATTCATGGAGCGGGTGCTCATGATACCTCATCTGAGCTAACTGGAGAACCTCTTCTTTTGCTAATCGATCTTCAACCGGTGGGCCCATTCCTGCGGTCTGATGTTTCTGCCAGTCAAGGATCATAATACGACCATGTGGTTTTAACGATGCTACACAACTACGGAGGAACTCTTTTGGATTTTCGATTTCGTGGAGCACCATCGATAACAAGATGATATCCGCCATTACCTCCCTGAGTGTATCAGCGTGAACTATTTTGAGATTCTTACGATTGCCAGCTCGTTTTGTGAGTTCTGAAAGCATCTCACTTGACACATCAATCGCGATGACGGTGCCCTCCTCCCCCACAAACTCCAAGGCAGGAATGCTAAAGTATCCTATCCCACAACCGAAATCAATGAATGTATCACCTTTTTGTATGTTCATTTCTTTTAAAATATATTCAACCGGGAGTAACTTTTTTCGTTCCTGGCTTTCTAAACGAGAAAAATCACCTTTAAAGCGATGCGGCATCATTTCTGTTAAACACGAAAAATCTATAAAAACATTTACTTTGTATGATGGAAAAAATACTGAGAGACGAATTTAACAAAAAGATACAAGTGGGCTATTCCGGCAATCACCAGACTCATATTCTGTCCAACATTTCCTCGTATACTATTTCAACAGTCTTTTTTGGAAAAAATAATATACTTATCTTGTATTGTAACCAATCCATCTGAAAACGCTATGGGATAATGTATGAAGAAAGGTCATGGCATTGGTTTCGGGAAGGCTATCTTATTTAATGAACACTTTGTCGTGTATGGGATTCCATCGATTGTGTCTGCTATCGGGAACTACACGGTCGCAAAAATAGAACCAGCGAACCAGCCGGGGTTCACCTTAGTTGATAAGCGACCTGCAACGCCAAAATATAAGCAGGACAAACTTGCGCAACAGAAGGAATCCTTTGAACTGATGTTTAGAAAAATGGGTCTAGATCTTACCAAGAACGGGATCAGTATCACCCTTGAGGGGAACCTGTATGCTGCAAGTGGGATTGGTGCGTCAGCTGCATCTTGTGTCGCAGTTGCACGAGCTCTTGCTGAATACTTTGACAAGACGTTAACTGACGATGAAATCAACGACGTTGCCTTTGAAGGCGAGAAAGGATACCATGGGACGCCCTCAGGGGTGGACAACACCGCGTCAACGTACGGTGGGCTTATCTGGTTCCAGAAGGGAGAAAAGAACATCATCGATAGGATAACGCTGTCCAGCCCTGTAGAGATTGTCATCGGGAACACCGGGAAGGTGACCGATACGAAGGTGGCGGTGGAGGGAGTCAGACAGCGCAAGGAAACCAATCCGAAGAAGTACCAGGAGGTTTTCGATCGTGCTGAGAACATCGCATATCTTGCGAAACGAGCGATCCACGATGGTTCATTGCAGGATGTCGGCAAGCTGATGAACGAGAATCACAAATTGTTGCAACAGATCGAAGTGTCTTCGCGAGAACTGGATTTCCTTGTCAGTGTCGCCCGTGAGGCAGGCGCGTTTGGTGCGAAACTCACCGGTGGGGGTCTTGGTGGGAACATGATCGCGCTTACCCCTGGTAAAGACCTTCAGAACAAGGTCGCGACTGCCATTGAGAAGGAAGGGTTCCAGACCGTGAAAACCATCATTGGCGCATCACGTGAGGATGTGGAATAACTATGAATCTTCGTCCGTTTCTAAAACAGCTGGAAGAACAAGATAAGCTCGTCCGCATCAAGAAAGAAGTCAGCGTGGATTATGAGATTGCTAATATTATGTACACTCTTAATGAAAAACCAGTTATCTTCGAAAAGGTCAAAGGATACCCTTTCCCTGTTTTTGGGGGGATCACCTCAGATAGGGATATCATTGCACAAGGGCTTGGGACAACAAAGGAGAATCTCCTTCAAAAATTAGTAGAAGCGTTGCGTCATCCAAAGGCCTCTGAGGTTGTGGATACAGGCCCTTGTCAGGAGGTTGTGATACAGCATCCTGATCTGAAGAAATTGCCATTGTTGTTTCATTTACCTGGGGATGGAGGCCGGTATGCGACTGCGACGGTTGCGACGATTAAAGACCCAAAGACCGGTCGGAACGTCTCCTATCATCGGCTCATGGAACGAGGACAGAACCGGTTCACCGCTCGTTTGATTAAAGGCCGGCAGACACGGACGACCTATGACAAGACAACTGGTGATCTTGAGATGGCGGTCTGCATCGGTAATTCCGTGTCCGTGATGATTGCTGCTTCGCTTGGCCCGCCATCTGGTGTCGATGAGTTTTCCATTGCCAATGCGCTGCATCCGATGAAGATGGTGAAATGTAAGACGAAAGACCTAGAAGTTCCTTCGGAGTCTGAATTTGTCATTGAGGGCCGTCTGACGAAGGAAGTTGATCGGGAAGGACCGTTCGTGGATCTCACCGAGACCCGTGATTTCGAACGTAAAGAACCGGTCTTTGTCGTTGATTGTATCACGCATCGGAAGGATGCGATGTACCAGGCGTTGATCCCTGGCAGGCTAGAGCATAAGATCCTCATGGGGATGCCCAAGGAACCGACCATTTATGATCAGGTCAGTAAAGTGGCTAGCTGTAAGAACGTGCTGGTAAGCATGGGCGGTGGCTCATGGCTGCATGGGATTGTTCAGATTTCGAAGAAGAACCCAGATGATGGAAAGAAAGCCATCGACGCTGCATTTGCCGGCCATAAAAGTATGAAACATGTCGTTGTCATTGATGATGACGTTGACATTTATAGTCCGAATGCGGTAGAATGGGCTATAGCGACCCGGTTCCAGGCAGGAAAGGACCTAGTGGTGAAACACGATCAACCGGGCAGCTCTCTTGATCCATCCTCAAAACAGGAGGAAGGAAAAAAGGCGCTGACTGATAAGGTCGGTGTGGATGCAACAATTCCGTTTGACGTAGATAAAAGCAAATATGAGATCGTTAAATACCAAAAAGTGAAGCTTGATGAATACCTCCGGTAGAGGAAAATATAAAGTATGGGTGCAGCGTCACAAGATCGGTGAAGATTTTGTTTTTTTTCTTGGGGGTGGAGAACGGTCCCATATCGGTGGTATCGTTATTGCTGAACCAAATAAAAAGCCGAAAGCGATACGACTCACCGGGCATTACGATGACCTTGTTTTAATACCGATTGCAGAAGCAGCGTGTAAAAAATATCAGAGAAAGGTGGTCGTGGTCGGCGGGGTGCATGTTGATAATGCGACAAAAGAAGAAATCGTTCTTCTCGTGGAGAATTGTAAGAAACTGGTGAAGAACATCTGAGGTTAATGTCCGAACAATCGTTTCGTAACAATCGTCGCATAGCATCCTTTCGGTAATGAAAAGGACACCTGGATTTTGTATCGTTCTGAGCCATTTCTGCTGTTCAGTTCATCATGCTGTGGTGGTGACAGTGTAAAACCCTCTGGGAAAAGCAGGACCTCCCGTTCCCGTGTCTTAAAGAAATTCCTGGTCTCAGGTTCTATGGCAAAATCAGTCAGTTTCAGTCCTTCTTTGGCAAGGATGCGATCGATAATCATCTGCTCATCATCTGTTGTCTTCATATAATCGCTAATAGTCTGAAACGTTCGTGGTATCGTTTTACACTCCTGTTCTGAGAGGTCAGTATAGAAGAGTAATGATCCTATCGCATACTCCACTGAGTAGAGCTTGTGCTTCCCAACGGTCTTTTTTAATAATTCCTTGACACATTCGTTCCACAAGAAGCTTTGGTACGCATTCACATACATCTCTCGGAGGTGCGCTGGGATTTTCTGATACGCTTTACACCAGTCATTTGTTTTTAAAAACTCTTTTATGACCAGGGTAAAATCCTTGTTATATATCCGTACATTTGTAAGAGTACCCCACTGGGACATTATCTTTCGTTTCTCATCTTTTATCTTCTTCGGCTCTGATTTCTGATACGCGGTCAGATATTGTTTGACCACTCTCTCGTATTGTTTTCGTATTACTTCTTTGCCAATGAAAAGCCTGTCGATGACACTGCCGAACCTCTGTGAATCAAAATAATTCGGCACACCAGACGAAGCAAGGGTCCTGGCACGAGTTGTAATCGCTGTCAGCTCCTCGTCTTGTATGTCGCGAGCGGTAATCGTAAATCGATTTCCAATCAGGCCCCCTATCTTTATTTTTTTTTGACGGTACCCGACCCGGGTGATCATCAAGGAATCTGTCTTCATATCCTGTATTTTGTATCTCGTTGGAATAGAGATGTACTGACGGGCTAGCGCATGCTTATCCTTCAGTCCTGCATATCCAATCTCAAAAAGCGAGATGCGGAGCTTTTGCGCGATCCGACGGATTGCATCAAACGTATCGATCCCTTGTTTCTGAAGTATGAAGACGGTATGTTCTTCCTTCTCCGAAGACATCGGGTACTCAGGGATTTCCTCGACAACGAAATCGGCGGGTAGCTGCTTTAGCTTCATAGTAAAAACGCAAACACTAAAATAATCCGAGCATATAACCCTGTCCATACGGGGGTTATTAGTCTATGTATTTGACAAAAGAGGAAGAAAAAATCCTTCATGGGGAACACGGTGAAGTCCCTGAACGGATGCTACGTTTACTTGTACAGCTTGGCGACATCTACGGTGCTGACAAGATGATCCCGGTCGGATCGGTTCAAGTCGCGGGTGTCTCTTACAAATCCATCGCTGACCCTGGAACGGAGTTCCTTGAGGATCTTGCAGGGAAAGGAGCTAGAGTAAAGGTGCTGACGTTTTTGAACCCAGCAGGGATGGACCTGGAGGACTGGGAGGCCTTGAAGTTCCCAAAGGAGTTTGCGAAGAACCAATTGCGCATCATGGACGCGTTTAAAAGCATGGGGATTGTGATTACCGCAACCTGTACACCATACCTCGCAGGAAACCTGCCACGGTTCCGCGAACACATCGCCTGGTCAGAGTCCTCAGCTATCTCATTTTCTAACTCGGTGATTGGTGCACGAACAAACCGGGAAGGGGGACCGTCTGCGCTTGCTGCTGCGATTCTTGGAAAGACGCCGAACTACGGGTTCCATCTCTGGGAGAACAGACATCCCAGTATCAAAGTAAAAATAGAGACCGATCTAGCGTTTGATGCTGACTTCGGTGCACTAGGTTATCATGTCGGTAAACAGGTGAAAAACAAGATTCCCTACTTCACGGGGATACCAAATGCAGACACGGACCAGCTCAAATCCCTTGGTGCTGCTATGGCTGCATCAGGTGCGGTCGCCTTGTATCATGTCGAAGGGCTCACACCAGAGGCGGACCTGGTGAGAAAAGACAACCTAGAAACGATTACGGTCACTAAAAAGGAACTGGATGAGGCCTATGCAAAACTCAATAGCGGCAAGGAACCAGACATCGTCATCCTTGGCTGCCCGCATGCATCCTTACGAGAAATCGCTACGGTCGCTGAGAAACTCAAAGGGAAGAAACTGCGCAAACCAGTTTGGGTTTGTACGTCACGGATGATGAAAGAAGCAGCAGAACGCATGGGATATTCAGAAATCATCGAAAAGGCCGGAGGTCACATCGTCGCGGACACCTGCATGGTCGTCTCACCCATCGAGGACATGGGATATAAAACCACGGGGGTGAACTCTGGGAAAGCAGGGAACTATCTCCCAGGATTCTGCAAGCAGAACGTGTGTTTCGCAAACCTTGGGAAACTCTTGGAGGCGGTCTTATGATGAAAGGACGGACCATCTCGCCAGGGAATGTGAAAGGCACCGCACTCGTCTCGAAAGACCCGATAGGATTCTACGGGGGCATCAACATTAAGACAGGAATCGTCATTGAAAAAGGCCATCCGCTCGAGGGAAAAAATGTCAAGGATAGGATTCTGGTGTTCCCCTGCGGGAAAGGCTCCACGGTTGGTTCCTATGTCATCTACGGGCTGCAGAAGAACGGTGTCGCACCAAAGGGGATAATCAACAAGGAGACAGAGACGATTGTCGCCACCGGCGTCATCCTCGCAGGCATCCCCTGCGTGGATAAAATCGACATCGATCAAATCAAAGATGGGGATACTGTCGTGCTTAACGCGGATAGCGCAACCGTAGAAATCTTGCATTAACGTTTACAGCAGTGCCCGCATGTTCCATGAAACACCAATCCCGCGAATCGGAACTTCGTAGTCATCGCTATTATCAGACCAAGTGATAGATCCTTCAATCGTGCAATACCCGATCTTCATCCCGAGATACGTGGGGAACTTCCATATTTTATTGGTCGCATGAGTAAGAGTAAGATCCGCCTGTAGTGTCGTCTTGGTCCCATACAACAGGGATTGACTGATCACATACAAAGGATTGATACTCAGATCCGCTTTGAGACTAAACGTAGACGGTAGCTTGACAAGCGGGAAGATGTTTTCATCTTTTTTCGTTATTCTTAGGTTCACGTCCTTAAGCTCGGTAATGGTCTCTCCTCCATCCGTCGTTATAAGAAGCGTCCCGAAGGGGTCCAAGGTGGAAACCGCACCAGAGATCGCCTGAGGATTCGGGAGATAGTTCGTTGCATAGATGTTCCATCCGTTCTCCAAGGTAAGGGAGAACCAGTCCCATCCTCCGATCGCAAGCCGGTTAATCGCATTCGGAGTCCAGGAATGTTCATGTGAGCCAGTTCCTTTCACCGTATACACTTCATCGTTGATCGTAATCGTCCCTGAGACGTCACAGCCGAGGAGCACATAGCTTGCCAACTCACTATCAGAGATGTCCACTGCCTGTGACCCAAGAGCCCATACAGGGAGGGAGCGGGCGGTGTAGTCCAAATCAATGATAAGCGTCACTGAGGAGTCGATGTCGAGGTCTTCTGCATAGACATGCCAGTGGGGATAGGATCCTTCTGCCCAAGAGTTCTCGAACTGGACTTTGACCCCAGGTGAGCCAGCGATGAGGGTTCCTTCCTGAAGGATTCCGAGATGATGCTCTTTGTTGATCATCCCGCCGTAAGTTTGACTTGAGTTCCCAAGGACGCTAACGATAAGCAGGTCTGGTTTATTGGTCCCAAGCAGGTCGCCACGGGCCATGTGGTTGAAACTGACGGTAACAACCCAGTTCCTCAGCTGACTGGAACTATGGTTAAAAACAGCGGTAAAATACCACCATTCCCTGGAGACACGCAGTTTACTGAAATGCGCCCCTTCATCCTCGATGGAGACGTCTCGGCGAAACGCAGGAAGAAGAGACGTTGGTGGAGTGGGGAGTTTCTCTATCGGCAGAGGAGCGACCACAGTCGTATTATTCCCAGGGGGAGAAGTATGAACATCCGGGAGAATGGCGCTGATATAGTCTGCCTTGTAGAAAAAAAGCGTAGAAACTACGATGAGTGCTACGATGATAATGGTATCAATCTTTTTGAATTTCATTCTCCACCAAACGATATCGCTATACCATGCGTCGCTCAGGAGGATATTAATAGTTTCTTGTACAACTGATACCGATTCATCACGCGCGCATATTTTTATTAATACTATGAACAATTACCTTCAAGTACACATGGAGGCAGTGTATGATAGAGAAACAGGATATCGAGAAGTATTTTCCTGAGCTGAATTGGATCCAAGATAAGGATTTGAAGAGAAAGGTTGTTGATGTGTGGAAAAACGCTGCCGATCGAGGGGGATGGACACGGTTGCAGGATATCCCATTTACCCTTCTTTTCGAGAACTCAGGTCTGCTGGTGGATCATACGAGACGAATCACCAAACTTGCCTGGAGCGTGGTAAACAGTAGGGAAGAGCTATTGAACAAGGATTACGTGATTGCCGGAGGACTGCTTCATGATGTCGGCAAACTTTTGGAATATGAGATGAAATCAGGTAAAATCGTCAAGAGCGCGTTTGGGGAGAAAGTCCGTCATCCTGCCGCTGGTGCGCAACTTGCCGAAGAACTCAAGCTACCAAAAGAAGTCGTCCATATCATCGCTGCCCATTCCCATGAAGGGGATACGATGAACCGTACGGCAGAAGCAATCATCATTCATCATTGTGATTTTATCGATTTTGAGATTAAGAAAAGGAAGTGATGCTGTGAAGGTACAGAACGCGGCAGGTAGAATGATTGAGACAACCATCGCAGGACGCACCTATACACCGTTTTCAGGGGCGCGAAAGTACGGGTTTGCATCAAAGCTAACTAGTTTGGAGAACGCGCTACGGGACTGCCCGTTGAAAAACGGGATGACGGTTTCGTTTCACCATCAGCTTCGGAACGGGGACTACGTGGTGAACCAGACGCTGGCGGCCATCAGGAATCTCGGGGTAAGGGATATTCGTCTCGCACAGACAGCACTCTTCACAGTCCATCAGCCGGTGATTGAGTACATCAAAGAAGGAGTCATCAGTCGCATTGAAGGGAGTCTAAATGATACAGTAGGGGACTATATCTCCAAACACCCATTACAAAGCCCAGTCATCCTTCGCTCCCATGGGGGGCGATGGGGTGCGGTTAAGACCGGGGAGCTGCCGATCGATATCGCGGTGATCGCCGCGTCAGCATCTGATGAGCATGGGAACTGCACTGGCCTGATTGGTGAGAGCGCGTTTGGTCCAATTTCATATTCACAGATCGATGCGATGAACGCGCAGCATGTGATTGTGGTGACAGACACCATCGTAGAATACCCTTGTAAACCACAAGAAATCCAGGAGCGTTACGTAGATCATGTGGTACAAATCGACCGGATTGGTGACCCAAGTCAGATCGTCTCAGGATCCTTGAAAATCACGGATGACTCTGAAAAACTCTCTATCGCCCGTCAATGCATTGATCTGATGGACGCTGCTGGTCTGATTAAAGATGGGATGGTGTTTCAGTCGGGAGCAGGCGGGATTTCCCTTGCCGCATTGAAATACCTGGGGGAACGGCTTGAGGAAAAAGATGTGGTGGCATCCTGTGCGACTGGAGGGCTGACGAAATTCATTATCGATATTTACAAGGCAGGCAGGGTCAAGAAAATGTACTACTCGCAGGTGTTCGACACGGAATCCATCCGTTTCATCCAAGACGACCCAAGCTTGCCAGCGGATATCGGCCATTACGCAGACCCGACCTCGAAGGGACGGACCGCGGACAGCCTTGATGCCGTCGTCCTTGGTGCGACCGAGGTCGATGTGCATTTTAACGTCAACGTCAATACCCATAGCGATGGGCGGCTTTTGCATGGGATCGGAGGTCATCAGGATACTGCTGCTGGTGCTAATCTGACCATCATTACTACCCCAATCTTCCGGAAAACCAACCCGATCATTCGTGAGGACGTCACTACGCTGACGACCCCGGGGTCGGTTATTGACGCTATCGCGACGAACAGAGGGATCGCAATCAACCCGATTCGAAAAGATCTTCTGCAGAAGATTCAAGGGACGATTCCGACGGTTTCCATCGAAGAGTTAAAGACCATGGCGTATGATGCGACAGGTGGACCACAACACCCAAACTTAGGTGATGATATCATTGGTATCATCAAATGGTTTGATGGCACAGTCCTTGATATCGTGCGGGTTGTAAAAGAGGGAAAGCCATGAGATGGAAAACCTCGATTTCAAAGATAGAGCCGAATCGTATTGTGACGAAAGGATATCGTCAGGAGGACCTCATCGGTAATGTGCCGTATGCCTCAGTGGTGTATCTGCTTCTGCGTGGCGTCCTTCCATCCAAGGAGCATGGGCGGATGATGGATGCGATTCTCACCGCCTGTATCGACCATGGGGTTACGCCTCCCTCGTCGATTGCCTCCCGAACCGTTGCATCAGGAGGGGTGCCGTTGCCAACCGCTGTTGCTGCTGGGATCCTATCCATTGGTGATGCGCATGGGGGTGCTATCGAGAAAGGAGCACGGTTCCTGCAGGAGGGTGTTATCCGAATGAGAAAAGAAGGACACTCCGTTGATATGATGGCAGGTATCCTGGTAAAAGAAAGCAGCGAGCAGAAGAGACGGATTCCGGGGTTTGGTCATCGGATTCATACGCAGGACCCTCGTACAAAACGGTTGTTTCTCCTTGCTGATGAGCTTGGGATCACAGGGGATCATCTTTGCGTATCAAAGGCGATCCAAACAGCACTGGAAAAATCCCAGGGAAAACCGCTTCCCATCAATGTCGATGGTGCGATCGCCGCGATTGTCTCAGATATGGGATTTGACTGGCGGTTAGGGAAAGCGTTTTTTTTACTGGGACGGGTCGCTGGGCTTACCGCACAGGTCTATGAGGAGCAGACACAGGAAAAACCGATGCGTCAAATGTTCAGCATTGACTATGATTATATCGGACCTGAGGAACACAACCTGCCGTAATCCTCTTCGTATACGATAAATGATCCTCGTGTTGACGCGATGTCCTTGTCATCAGATGGGTGTATGAAAAAAGATTATAATTCCCTGAGGGATTTCTTTAAAGGATAATGACAGGTTGTTACAAAAGGTTGCTCTATGAGAACAGAAGATCCACAGAACCCTTGGACTCCAGAAGAAGAAGGGGATCATGACCCGGTGATGAGAGAATGGTGGACCTGCGAGGTAATGTTCCAGACTCTCAAAGATAAACGTCGTTGGAATCTGGTTACGTCATTTGCATATGAAAAGGAGACACCATCGTGTTTTATCCAATATGTGCTGTTTGATGTCACCTCAAAAAAATGTGTGGTACACAAAGAGCTTAATGATACAATTACGAACTTTTCTCATGTGAAAAACAGGGTCGATTTACATTATAAGAATTTATATCTCGAAGGTCTCTATCCGAAATACCATCTTCATGTAGAAGACCCAAACTATGAATTCATGGCAGATGTTAAATACATTGCTCGTTCAGTCCCTCATTGGATTGCTCAGAAAGCAACAGGGGGGAATCTGCCGATTGGTTTGAATTTCTATCGGTATGGGTTTCTTCCTTATTGTGAAATCAGTGGGACTATGAAACTAAGGAGTGAATCATATGACATCGAGGGAAAGGCGTATCTTGAGCATGCTTGGGGGAACTGGTCGTATCAAAACCCACTGCAAACCATTTCGGAGTTACCCAGGACTATCAAAACGTACGGTCATTTAACAAAATGGTGGCTGTCACATCATCGTATGAAAATTCCCAAGCGAATCAGGTTCTCCTCGGAAAATAATATTTCTGGGTATGACTGGGTCTGGGGTATCTGTGATAACGACTGGAGTTTCTTTTATGGGAATTCATTGTTTTGGCTTTCTGAGGGACCTGCATTTGGTGCCCTGTATATCACTCCTGATGGAAAACAGTATTGGGAGTTCTGCGATGTGTGTTTTAAGTACAATAAGGTGTTTTATGTCAAAGAGTATGATATCTATTATCCCTCTGATCTGGAATTGACAGGTCGTTTGGATGATAAGACGATACATCTCCGTTTTTGGTCAACAACCGACGGTCATGAGTATATCGACCCATATAAAAAAAGGAAGTTCTATACTGCCTATGTTCTAGGCATCATGCCTGGTCGTATCCAAGGAACTTTTACCGAAAAAGAAAAAACAATCTCGTTACAGGGTGACTGTAAAATGATGCCGATGCGTCAATCACCGATCCTTGGACATAATGCAATCTCTTTTGAGATTCTTAAGCCACCAAAAGGAGTTGGTCTTGCTGTCGAGCTTGATTTTCATGTTCTTCGTAAGAAACTTTTTACTTCAGTTCAACTTGCTCCGCGACCTAAGTTTTTCTATCGGTTGAAACACATGGATTTATCTCAGATTCCAAAAGAGTCGAAGGTTCAGAAAGACATCAAAACAGATGACTAGGAACACATCGATGAATGGACCCGGGGTTTTGTTGTTATATGATGTTACTGTTTCATGAGGAGAATCGATTCTTGGGTTAACAGCAACCTGATTTTTTTCTTGGAATATTGTTTTATAATCGAATCGATGTACGTGGATTTTACTGTCACGGGTTTTCGAAAGAGTATTTTTGCTGTGTTTTTTAGATTTTTTAGGACGTTGTATAAAACAGCATCGATGTTTCCAACACCGTAGGATATCAAAATGACATCATAGTCTGAGACGTCGTAGGTCTCTCCTGCGTATTGCTCGACATGTATGTGTTTGTATTTCTGTAAAAATTTTTGTGCAAGTTGGATGCTTCTTCCCTGATTATCAATTCCTGTTAATTCCTTCTGCGTCATCTTTGAAATGATAATTAATGAATAGGGGATAGCCCCGCATCCTATCTGGAGGATCCTGTCGGACGGTGTGATCTGTGCCATTTCGATTTCTTTTTTGACGGAGGGCTCGTGGAATTTCATGTAGAAAAAGGAAAAAAAAGATATATGTGTGAATATGATTTCATATATATTATAGAGCTGGTCGAGGAGCTTTTTAATCATAGGTCATCGCTTAGAATCGAAAGGAACATCAGATATATCCTATTTAATCCTTGATTAAAAAATAAGAGGACTTATGTAAAAGTTTTTATAATCTTGATTTCTTCTTGGCCGCCCATGAAGAAAAATATCTTATCAATCCTTGATGTGAAAGATGAAATTGAAGATTTAATCACTTTTGCTATCGCGATTAAGAATGATTGGAAAAAAGGAAAAGACATCAGATACCTCAAAGGAAAACGGCTCGCAATGATCTTCGAACGCACATCAGTACGAACCCGTGTCAGCTTTGAGTTCGGCATTCAGATGCTCGGAGGAATCGCAATATCCCTTACCAAAGAGGACATCGGTATTGGCACACGAGAAACTGTCGAGGACATCGCACTGGCCATGTCCAGATACGCTGATATCATCATGTACCGTGCACTTGAGAAAAAAGACCTCCATGAGTTCGCAAAACACGCGACCATCCCTGTCATCAACGGTCTTGACATCGATGAACACCCCACACAGATTCTTGCGGACCTTACCACCATCAAAGAAAAAAAACAGAGATTGAAAGGCCTAAAATTTGTCTTCGTCGGTGATGGAGATGACAACCTCACCCATTCCTACATGCTGGGATGCACACAGGTTGGAATGGACGTCACTATTATTTCGAAGAAAAATCATTGGCCTTCGAAATACTTCTTTGACAAAGCAACAGAGATTGCCAAAGAAAAAAATGTCAAACTCGTGGTCACCGAGGACCTTGAGGAGATACGCGATGCTGACGTCGTGGCCACTGACACCTGGGTGTCCATCTGGTTCAAAGACCAAAAGGAACAAATCCTCAAGGATCTGAACGGCTACACCGTCACTCAAGAGCTTATGAAGAAAGCAAAACCCGATGCGCTCTTCATCCATTGCATGCCTATCTTCTATGGAGAAGAAGTCACTAGAGAGGTCGCTCATGGTCCCCAATCAGTAATCATCGACGAGGCGGAGAACCGGATGTGGGCTGAGATGGCTTTGATGGTCAAACTTCTCGGTAAACCATAACCAACAGGCGATATACCATAAAAACAGGTCTGTGAAAACAGCATATTTCTTTTGGTAATTCAGTGGGCCCGTTGAGATTTGAACTCAAGTCACTAGCACCCCAAGCTAGAAGGATACCAAGCTACCCCACGGGCCCAAGGTAATATTTCTTCTCTTTGTTTTTCTTGAAAATCTTATGCGTGCATACTAGAAAGCCTTAATATACTTTATTAGATGAAGGCCTCTGATGAATTTTGATCTCTTCACCGTGCTTGGGTTTGCTGCTGGCGCAGTCACCTCAGTCGGTTTCATCCCACAGTTAATCAGAGGATATCGGACGAAAAAACTCGATGATATCTCCTATTGGATGCCGTTGGTTCTTCTCTGTGGTATGTCGCTGTGGCTTCTCTATGGAATCTTGCGGGAGGATATCGCTATTATTATTGCAAATTCCTTTGGTGTCAGCTGTAATGTCCTGCTTCTCCTCATGAAGAAATGGTATTCCTAATATCGATAATGCATAAAATATCTCTAATGTATAAATTTAGAAAACAATATCTTAAATACTAGGATACTGCATACATCCTGGAAACCAGGAACAGACTGGCTTCATTTCTCAAGTGAACAAGATATGAGACAACGCTCGACAAAAAAAACGATTCTAGATACGATTGCGATATTCTGCGTGAAACGAATAGCGAATTGCTTCTGGGATATCGCAGATAACTGGTCATACAAAAACGAGAAAATCGCGCAGCTGTATGACAAAACAATCAGTGAAGAATACCGTAAAGAGTACGAACGGTGTGATATTTCCTCTAAGAAGAATGTTGTCCATATTGGTTCAGGTTCCTATCCACTCACCGAAATCATCCTTGCTAGCTGCAGCGTGAGTCATGTCGTAGGGATTGATAAGAACCTGCAGACCGTGACAAAGGCCCAACAGGTGGTTCAGAGGAAGAAACTCGCTGACCGCATCTCGATTCAGCATGGCGATGGGTGCAATATTGCTGCAGAAGAGTTCGATGCAATCATTATCTCGAGCTGTTCTTTGCCAAAGGTGAAAATCCTACAGCACATCTTCCAACGAGTGAAACCAAATACCACGATTATCGTACGAGAAGTAGACATTGCAACAAAAGATATTTTCTCCTGTCTTGCTTCGTACCCTGAGATTACATTGGAGACGCAAATCAATCATAACCCGTTTCCGTTTATCGAGCCATTTGGCTGGACGAGCTTCTGCCTGCAAAAGAAATAAAAAAAGAAGGGGACGAATGATGCGCTCTGGTGGCATCCACCCATGATTGAAATGGTGACTTTTTTAATTAACATCTCCGTTCATATTCGTCTTGTGTCTTTGATGAGCCGCCTTTTGAACAGTAGGGATCCTCTGAGACGATTGCCTCAAATGGTTCTTTGCCGGCCCGAAGCGCGTAGGTAAATGATATCCCACGACAGCCAACACAGTAGTTTTCTCTGTATTCGCAGGACCCGCATTTGCCTTCGAGGTGTTTCCAGGCGTTTCTGGCTCGCTGG
>JAFGFQ010000037.1 GCA_016930995.1 Thermoplasmatota archaeon
AAAATCCTTCGAGAACTCTACAAAGACTTCACTTGTCCTGTTCTTGAGACTACACTCTCCGCAGCAGAGATGATCAAATACGCAAGCAACGCTTTCCTTGCCACGAAAATCAGCTTCATCAACGAGATTGGGAACCTCTGCAAGAAACAAGGAATCGACACCTACGATGTCGCCGAGGGAATGGGATTGGATAAACGCATAGGACGATCGTTCCTTGACTCCGGGATTGGATGGGGTGGAAGCTGTTTAAAGGGTGACGAAAAAATCCTCTTGTACGAGAAGCAAGAACCTCATTTTATGAGTTTTAAAGACTGTTTTCAATCCTATTCAAAAAAAGAAACAGGAGTATATTATCCAAAAGATTTGAAAGTATTAACCTGGAATATCGATAAACTTTGTTTCGAATTTCATCCAATCAAAGCTCTTACAAAGCGACTATATACCGGAAACATCAATCGCATACAAACAAGCATGGGAAAAACTATTGCTGTCACCAGTGATCACCCAATGTTAGTCGTTGATGGAAAAAACATAACTATCAAACGATCCTCTGAGATAAATGAAGGATGTCGACTTCCAGTATTACAAGATATACCAACTATGACCTTAAAGAATCTTGACCTGATTCAAATCATCAGTACAACATCTGAATTTCCAGCAAAACAGGTATATCTCAAGCCGCGATTCTTTCATCTGAAAAATCATAAAAAAGAAATACAACAACTTATCAAAAAAATTAACTATAATAAAAAATTTACATACAACAAGTCACATGATTTTTTTAGAAAGAATTACCTTCCCTTGGACGTCTTTTTAGCTATTGAGCAAAAACTCCCCTTTAAAAGATCAGATTTTTCGCTCTATACCGCAATCGGAGCAACAACCTACGTACCTGCCGTAATAAAACTGGATGAAAAATTCTGGCGTTTTATTGGATATTACCTCAGCGAAGGATGTATCAACTCAGACCATTCAGGTCATGGGAAAAAACCACGGAAGCGAATTATGTTTAGTTTTAACTACCATGGAAAAGAAGAGTATGTAAAAGATGTCGAACAGTATTTGTCAGAACAAGGAATAAAATTTTCAACGGTGCTGAAAAAAACCAGCACACAAATCATGTTTTCATCAAGAATATTTGCCTATCTCTTGGATAACCACTTAGATTGCGGAACAAACAGTTACACCCATAAAATACCTGATTTGATTTATACCCAGCGAAAGGAGAACCGGTTCGCTCTGCTCTCGGGTCTTTTTAGAGGAGACGGTTCTATAGCTTTCCCAAAGCATACCAATGCGGTAGTGTATGAATATGGAAGCATTAGTAAAGAATTAATTCAAGGAATGATTATGCTACTACACAGTATCGACGTGACACCCAGTTATAAAACTTCAAAATCAGCGAAATCAACAGCTCCCGCACATTTTATAAAAATCTCAAGCAGAGACCAAATCGAAGTTCTTAAAAAGATGTTTACACGCAAAGACCAAAAGCAAATTGAAAAAAAACTTATCTCGTACAACAAAATCATTACGCCAACCGGTCATCGAAAAGAAGGAGGAGTAACCTCAGTTAAAGTACAAAGGAACATAACCACTTTCGAACAAACATTTGTGTACTCTTTAGAAGTGGAGGGGAATCATAACTTTGTAACGACCGATGGATTAATCGTCCATAACTGTTTCCCCAAAGACATTGACGCACTCATCCCCTGGGCACTTGAACAGCATGAGCATGTCCGTATTATTGAAAGCACAAAAAAAGTCAACGAAGACCAACCGTTCCGTCTCATCACCCTGCTGAAAAAACATATTCCCGTCCTCAAAGGAAAAACCATCGGCATCCTGGGGCTTGCCTTCAAACCTGATACCGATGACATCAGAGAAAGCCGAGCGATTCCAATTGTAAAAGAACTGCTCCAGAACGGAGCACGAATCAAGGCGTACGACCCTCAGGCGATGGAAAATTTCAAGATACTCTTCCCCACTATAGACTATCGTTCTTCCGCACGAGAGGTTCTTTCCTCAGATGCAATCCTCATCATCACGAAATGGAAGGAATTTACTACCCTGGACTACCAGGGGAGAATCGTCATCGATGGGAGAAGAGTCGATCAAGCAAAAAACGCACGGATCTATGAAGGAGTCTGTTGGTAACATGCGTATAAAAAAAGCAGTCATCCCTGCAGCTGGCCTTGGAACCAGATTTCTCCCTGTTACAAAATCCATGCCAAAAGAAATGCTTCCCATTATCGATACGCCCGCTATCCATTATGTCGTCAAAGAGGCAGTCGACACTGGTCTTGATGATATCATCATCATCACCGGGCGAGGGAAGCGTGCCGTCGAAGACTATTTTGATGAATCACCAGAAATGGAGATGCATCTTGCTAAACATAACAAGGACGATCTGCTCAGAACAATTCAAGAGATCTCCTCCATGGCGAACGTTCATTATATTAGACAGAAAGAACCAAGAGGATTGCCTGATGCCATTCTGGCTGCTGAAAAACACATTGGTGACGAAGCCTTTGCCGTGCTCTTAGGGGATGATATCATTATTTCTGAGACGCCTTGCACCAGACAACTCATTGATGTGTTTACGGAACAGTCCTCCTCGGTCATCGCAGTACAGGAGGTACCTCGAGATAAAATCGACAGATATGGGGCGGTAAAAGCACGAAAGGTTCCCTCTTATGTCACAGATCTTTATCAAGTCGAGCATATCGTGGAAAAACCAAAGATAGCAGAAGCACCCTCCACGCTTGCTGCCATCGGACGATACGTGTTCACACCAGAAATCTTTGATGCGATGAAACACACCAAACCTGGTGTCAATAACGAGCTCAATATTGCGGATTCCATTAATATTCTTAGCCAGTCGCAAAAGGTCTATGCCTATGCCTTCAAAGGACATCGTTATGATATCGGAGACAAGCTGGGATATATCCAGGCAATCATCGATTTTTCATTGAAAAACGATGAGCTGAAATCAGGTGTCTCATCGTATCTGAAAAACCTGAGCATGTAGAATCATCCTCGACAGTCTTGTTAGTGTTGCATGAATTTCTTGATATGATCTACTATGTATTGACGCTGTTCGTTTGTCAACTCAGGATAAAGGGGAATAGATACAATCTCTGAGGCAAGCATCTCAGAAACAGGAAACTGATTCGGCTTAAACCCAAGCGAAGCATAGGCCGGTTGGAGATGCAGTGGGATTGGATAATGAATCCCGCACTCTATCCCCTGTTGTTTCAGATACGCAATGAGCTCATCCCGTTGTGGAACTCGTATCACATACATGTAATATACGTGCTTTGCCCCCTTTGCCTCAAGGATTCTCCCAACGTTTGAAGGGAGATTCTTATCATAAAACAGGGCATGTCCCCTACGCAACTCAGTCCAGCGGGGGAGATGCGCCAGTTTCACATCAAGGATTGCTGCCTGCAATGCATCTAAACGATAATTATATCCTTCGATGGTGTGCTCGTACTTCGTCATCCGCCCATGATTCATCAGCAGTCGTAGTTTCTCACCTAGCTCGTCATAGTTGGTCACGACTGCGCCACCATCACCATAACATCCGAGGTTTTTCGCAGGGAAGAAACTAAAACACGCGATATCACCATAGTACCCAGGTTGATGACCATTCCACTCCGCCGCATGCGCCTGCGCAGCATCCTCGATGACACACACATCATGGTCCACCGCGATTTCATGAATCCTCTGCATATCCGGCATCTGCCCGTACAAATCCACGACAATCAGGGCTTTTGTCCGCCGGGTGATTGCTTTTTCCAATGCCTCGATATCCACAAGAGCGGTTTGGGGTGAGACATCAACAAACTTGATGGTTCCACCCACATAGGAGATACACTCTGTTGTGGCAATAAAGGTATTAGGGACAGTTAGGACCTCATCTCCTTTTTTAATCCCTGCAACGAGTAAGGCAAGGTGGAGTGCGGCAGTGCCATTCGCACAACCGACCGCATGCTTGACTTGACAGAACCTCGCGAAATCCCCCTCGAATTTTTTCACAAACGGACCCATGATAAACGAATTTGTGTCCAGCACCTCTTGAATAGCAGTGTCGATCTCTTTTTTTATCGAATGATAATTTGCCTTTAGATCTACAAGAGGAATATTCATCACAGACACCACCTACAGTGACCTCAGTTTCCGAGCTGGATTGCCAGCATACACACCAGGCTGCTGGATATCTCTTGTCACCACAGACCCCGCACCAATCACCACGTTATCAGTGATGGTGACGGGAAGAACCGTTGCGTTGGTTCCAATCGACACGTAACTGCCGACCTTCGTCGATCTCCATAACGATCGATCACCGCCCGCTGGTTTTCCTAAAGAAAACAAATCATTAACGAACTTTACCCCATGCGAGATAAAACAGAAATCACCAATGGAGACCATCTCACAGATAAACGCATGAGACTGAATCCGACAACTCTTCCCTATCTTCACGTTACGTTGAATTTCCACGAACGGACCGATGAAACAGTCATCACCGATCTCGCATTCATACAGGTTCACTGGTTCGATGACCGTGACATGCTCCCCAAACGTCACATCCTTGATCTGTACCTTCTTAATCGTTGGTTTATTTCTCATAGCCTTTCACCGCCACCTTATAGATTTTTTCGATAATCTGCACGGTCTTCAGGCCGTCAAGTAAATCCGTTGCAATGCTGCCTCCATGGATAAGCACATCGATGACATTCTGATAGACAAGCCCGTGATTCGACATCGACCCTGTGTTTTTCCCATAGACGTTCGGAGGGTTACCTGGTTCTAACCCAGTGATCTGATAGCCGTCAATCGATTGATACTCCAACAGGTTCAGATACTGACCTCCGATCTTCACGGTGCCCTTCTCACCAAACAAGGTAAGAGACCCTTCCATGTTTCTCCCAAAGCTGTTAATGGTAAAATTAATCGTTCCAACAGCACCGTTTGAAAACTTCAAAGCAACCACACCAGTGTCCTCGAACTCCACGACATCCTTATGCACATAATTATCAGTATACGCCTTTGCCTCTTCGACATCCCCTACAAACCAATACAACAAGTCAATAAAATGACTATACTGGGTAAAAAGGGTTCCTCCATCCATCTGTAATGTGCCACGCCAGTCAGAGCTTTTATAGTATTCTTGATTCCTATTCCAGAAACAATTCACTTGCACATTCAGTATCTTTCCAAGTCTTCCTTCCTCAATAACTTTTTTCACTGCTTTTACCGGTGGATTGAACCGATTCTGCTTTACCACGAACAATCGTCGGTTTGTCTCCTCAGCGGTATGAATCATCCGTTCACAGTCACGCACGGTGGTTGCCATCGGCTTCTCACACAAAACATTGCAGCCTGCCTTCAATGCCTTGATGCTATGCTCAGCATGAAGCCCATTTGGTGTGCAGACCGCAATAAGATCAAGCGTCTTCTCACCAGCAAATAACTCATCAATGGACGAATACGACCGACAATGATACTGCTCAGCAATGGACTGTGCCAAGTCGCGTTTGATATCACAAGCCGCTACAAGATTCCCTAGGGAACTGGCATGTTTCACATGCTGGGACCCTATATGACCAACACCGACCACTGCGATGTTTAACTTTTTCATATCCGCCTCTCTTTTCCCACGAGCAAAAAACGTGGTGCTACTACCGATAATTCGTCTCCCCTATTTAAGAATAACAGAACTGCTTCCTATAATTTACTATACACGATTCCTCTCAGAAAACCTGCACCATATCCCACATGAATCAACAAATAAAACAACACGCTACTTACCACGACACTTGGTTTTCGTGTGATCTGAAGCGTGCTTACCAGCGACATCAAGAGATACGCAAGGATAAGACCAGGGAGAACCCACAGAGGGAGCACACGAAGTATGGTAAGCACGACCGTCAGAACCCCACCAAGGATAAACCCCGGTCCTAGTAAATGGAAAAACTTCAAGGTATCAGGATGCTTCTTCACCATCTTCGCACGAGCAATCCCGTACCGGTACATCTGACGCCATAACGACCGGACAGAATCACGTTTGAAATGATACACCCGTGTTTTTGGTGTGTACAATATCTTATAGCCCGCCTTCCGAAGCCTGATGTCAAGCTCATAATCCTGACCACACCAAAAAACAGGGTCAAAACGACCAACCTTTTCCACTGCCTCTTTCCGATAGCAGGAAAACGACAGATGATCTGTGAAACGTTCTTCTGGAAACACTGCATTCTGTGAAAAGAAATTCCTCCCACCCATAAAACTCAAAAACGCTGCACCAGACACCTCCCCGACGAAATTCTGTTTACCCGGTGAGAGATTCGAGCAACCAACCGCAGCCACATCAGCAGGCAAGCTGTGTAGTTTTACCGCAAGTTCCTTTAGTAGGTTTTTCTCAGCAAGCACATGCCCAGAATAATTCATCAGCATCTCGCCAGTGGAATGTTGAATACAGATATTCCGCCCAATCGATGTGTTCCCTGTAGGATTCTCAAGAATACGAATCATGGGATTTTTCTTTGCATACTCTTCGGCAATCATCCGGGTGGCATCCGTACAATTCCCAATCGCAAGCAGGATTTCCATCTTCTCAGCAGGGTACTCTACTGCAAGCAATGAATCCAATGATCGAGCAAGGGTTTTTTCCTCATTTAAAAGAGGGATCAGAAACGAAACCTTCGGGTACTCCTCTGCCATCCCTTCTGGAAAACAACAGAACGTATTTAATATTAACTTGGTTATCGAGATAAATCATGCTATTTTTTTCATATGACGGTAGTATTGGTTTTTGTTCTGTGTTTTCACTTCCTTTCATATGATATCACTAGGAGAAGGGAACACCCTTTATAGTGATAAATATGTTCTCCGTCACTACTAACACCATTTAAAACGATTTAAATCACTAAATAAGGGCTACATGACTTAGAAAATGAAATTATAAAAACCCTAAAAGAAATTACCATTAAGAAGAAACTGATAGGATGAAAATTATAATAAAAATAAAAAAACTCATAATTATTACTTTTATAACATTAAATATACTTCCATTTTTTCCAATAACCAATAAAGCAGACTCATCTTCAATTTCAGATATACCAATAATAGATATCAAAAATTATTTTAATCTCACAGTTTTAAATGAATTTGAAGTTAAAATCGATATGATTGAATGTTATTCGTTTAACAAAACATTTATTAAAAATATGTCTAATGTTAATGAATCTTATTCTAAGGAGATTCCTTTAGGCGTAAATATTTCTTTAAATAATGGTAAATTTATTAGAATTGATGAGGCAAAAGCTGAAACTTCTCGAGGAAACCTGAAAATTATTTCAATTAACGACTCTGTGTTAGTTACAGAATCGATAAATGAAATTCTGAAATTAAATGATACTATTTTTTTCAAATTATCATATTATTCTACAGGTATAATTTGGGCAGTGCCATCTATAAATTTATTTCGAATTCCAATTGAAATTCATTTACTTAGTAAAAATATATCTAATCAGCAATTAAATGTAAAAATTACATTACCTTATAAATCAGAAATATCTAATAACCAAGAAAAATACATCACATTTTATGGATATTCTTTGGGAAATGCCGTATCATCGAATGAGAGTTTTATAAACAAAATTACTTACCTCTTTTGGAGAAGCAACACAGGCCCTCCCAACATAAACCTCTGCCTCAAGATCCACATCACCGTTATCTATACCATCACATGGTTTACCCCAGATTCCATCATTATTAACATTAAAAGGACCGTTAAGACAGGAATAATAAAGGTCTGAAGGACAACTTGTTATAGTTGACCCAGTTATACAGTCATTATAATATAATACTCGTATAGGAACGACCCATTCATCACCACCTAGTAAAACATACTCAATTTCCCAGTTGTTATATGCATCGTAAATGAAATTACGAACCTGTGATGCAGTATCATTACAATTATCTAAAGATGACGATGAAGTATTCCAATAATACGGATCATTCTTGATTTCATCAATAGTAACAATGTTGGTACTAATTCCAGTATCATTTTTATAATCCGCTAAGTCTTGAAAAGTGTACCAATCACGAGCACTTGATGGGAATGGATTTGCGTTTATGAGAAAATTTTTAGTGATGATTATATAATTATAGGATTCTGAAGGATCAACAATTGATGAATGTGCTGGAGTGGGAGGATACGTTACATATGTATTTTCCATTGAAAAATTGTCAGCTATCTGATGCATTGCCATTTTGTCAGCTAAAAGCCCCCTAAATAAAGAACTGACAGAACCAGATTCGTTTGTATTAATTGTTACTGTCATATTTTCATAATAATAGATTTCACCAGTTTCTTTAATATAATGAACAGGATATAAATTGAATTCTAAAATAGAATAACCTCGGAAATTATATATGCCAGTAATAAAAGATAAATTCGTTGGGTACGGGATAGAAGAATTATAATAATATGATGAAAAATTATAATATTCTATTGAGGTATAATTATTTATTACATATCCTCCAATTGTTATATTATATCCATTTCCCAAGGAAATATTTCCACTATATGTAACGTTGATTAAATCTATAATTCCTTTTTGAGGAAGGAGAACTTTATATGATTTTATAGGTAGCAAGGGTAAACTTGGAAAACCTGTTGTATATAAACCTTCTATTGTCACATAATCAGAAATATTACTAGAAATATTAACTTGATTAATCTCAGGTTCAGAAAAATTAAAATCAAAATTAATCGTTTCTGCTGAAACACAGTATATAGATTCAATTGATATTAAAAAAATTATAAAAAGTCCAATTTCAAGTATTACTTTTATTAAATTTTTTTTCATTTTTTTATTCCTCCGTTAATTAATAAATAATGGAATATTTCTATCATTTAATTACTTTACTAAATTTTTTAAAAAAATTATTATTTTTTTTTTCATAAAACATTCGTTAAAATAATTCAATTTTCCTATAAACAAAAAGTATAAATACTAAGATAAGCATTTTAACTAATAATGGAGGAAAAATGATATTGAGAAATTCATTTAAAACCATAATAATTTCATTTATGATTTTTTCAGGAATTCTTATTTCTCCATGGATTGAAAATGTCAAGAGCAATGATTGTGGTGATCCACCAAGTTGGCCGGTGATCTCAGGATACATAGGATGGAATAATTGGTACATCAGCTATGTTGTTGTCACTTTCGTTGGAATTATAAATAATACTTTTTATCGCATTGATGAGGGGAATTGGACGAAATATATAACATATTTTTCAATAAAAACAGAAGGCATACATTTGTTGGAATGGGCATGCGATTCTAATTTATCTGAAATTTATTCAATGAATATCATGATAGATTTCAGTCCTCCTACTGCACAGATCACAATGCATAAAATTAGTTTATTAACATGGAAAGCTGTATTTGATGTATATGACGAGATAAGTGGTATTAATAAAGTATGGTTTGAATGGACAAATTCTACTGATACAGAACCACCATATGAATTTATCTGGCATGGATCTTGGTGGTGGATTTCTTTTTGGTCTTTTATTTATACATTGTTTTTGGGATATAATACTGATTATCCATTTGATGCCTGGGATAACGCTGGGAACCATATTCTTTTTTAAAAAAAAAAAATTAATGCAAGTTCATAACCTATTTTCCGTTTAATCATGGATTTCACGGAGTTTTAGGAACGTTCCCAACTTCATTGGTATGAAACCATTCTTTCCAACTTGAATCGTTATAATCGATGTGTCTGGTGACGATGAAAATAATCGATGAGATGCTGCGTTGAACTATTCAAAGGAATAATACGCTGTCCCGTTTTACCATCAACACAGATAGACAGTCCATCATCTTCTTGAACAATACTCCCGACTTTTAATGAAAGGAACTCGCCAGGTCGAGTACCAAGGTCATAATGAACAGCAATCATTACTTTTTGGAGAAATGGTTTACACGCATCAATCATCCTTTTGATTTCATCATCTGTAAGGAGTTCAGCTTTCGTTTTCAATTTATATGCTTTCTTTTTATTGATTTCAATCCATCGTACTTGGTCAGGGACTTTATCACCTGTTTGCCATCCATAAAGCCATTTGAAAAACTTTTTGATTACTGTTTTATGAGTGACAATCGTATATGGTTGGATGTGCTCGTGATTTACGAGCCAGCTGAAATAATCTACAATATCGTCCTTTGTTACCTCTTTCATTGGTCTGTTAATGTAGTTATCAAATCTTCTTAGAACATACCCTTCTAACTTGATTGTTTCTAATGATTTACCGCTGTTTCTCTCTTTTTGATATTGTTCAAACAGCTGTTGATTTTCACTCATCATAACAGGAGGGGTTTCCTGCTTTATATGCGGAGTGCTACTTGGGGGAGGGTAGCGCGGTTTATCTCGTATGGGAGAATATTTAATACTAATCACACTACCCTGTAAACGAGAAAAGTGACGTTGTCTATGAAAAAACTCGCACCAGAACAACTCGCTTCACAAATCATCGAATTTTACAACGATTATGATTTAAAGGTCTCAGGGAAAATCAATGATCAGACTGCTTATCAACTCATTGCCTCAATCGAACAACACTATCAGACAGATACTATCCGGCTCACGGATGGGACTCGCATCTGGAACCTCCTTCGCATCTTCCTGTACTCGCATTTCCAGAAGATCGGTGAGAAAACAGGAAAAAGAACACTCAATATCCAAACCATGAAAGCTGTGTTTTCGATTCTCAAAGAAAGTTTTATTCCCCTGAGATTCCCACAGAACATTACAGTCTGCGGGTTTTCCAGCGCTGAAAGTAGAAAACTCTACAACGACACCTATTATGACATTTACCTTGATCCGTTATACGACATCCTAGGAGATGCACTGGCCGTCTTCGAATGGCCTGAGACGACAGGGTACCGGAGAAAATACGACAAACCTGTGTACTCGAAACATCATGTCCCTATGCACATCCCACTCTGGTCAACAACTTTTTGGGAACTCCTCATTCATAAGATCACCGGACGAAGGAATTTTTCGTTGGAATCCGAAGACATTCTCCAAGAAATCATCGTGTATATTAGCACCACCGCCTCAGTCGATAAAGCAACACTTACCAAAGACATCGATGATTTTATCACTGTTTTTGTTTCCATGAAACGCTTCCTCTCCAACATCCTTAAAAAGATAAAACCACGAGCGGTTCTTATCCGGTGCGGGTACGGAAGATTCCCCATGGCGCTCTCCCAAGCCTGCCGAGAATTACATATTCCACCCGTTGAACTCCAACATGGTCTTATCACCTCCTATCTTCCAGCATACCGACGCGCGACTCCAACATCAAACACAGATTGTCTCCCGGAATATCTCCTTGCCCAGGGAGATATCTATGCAGAGATGGTACGAGATGGCAACCTCTTTGACAAAGACAAGGTTCTCTCCACAGGCTATCCCTACCTTCAGCGTCTTTTACATGAAAAAAAAGAAGACCTTCACCCAAAACAGACCTACTCATCATTCCCCAAGAATATTCTGTTTACCTCTCAATGGATCGTCGCTACCGAGATAAAAGATTTTGTTATGACCATCGCCGACCAACTCGAACAACAGCATCTGGACATCGGGATTCTCTTCAAACCACATCCCTACGATAAGAACACATATACAGACCTACAAAAAAACAAACATATCATCTTGATCAATAAATATGAAGACACCTTCAAACTCTTCAGCTGTGCAGATATCCATTCCACCGTTTATTCTACTAGTGGGCTGGAAGCAATGGCGTTTAGCATCCCGAACATCTTTGTTGACATCTACAACCTGGCTGACTCCACCACACCGTATCTTGTTCAGTCGCCGACTCAATTCATTGAATCAGTCACTACTATCCTATCCCTGTACAAGGATATTGTTCTGGAGACAAAAACAGTCGCAGACCTCTTCTTTACACCGTCTCCAGAGGAACATTTTAGAAAATTCTTCACCGATTTAAAAATCCTGTAAACCATTCTCCTAAGCAAAAGATTATTAGGGAATTCCTGGTTTGCTCATCAAAGGAGAAACCTATGCCAAAAACACAACATCTCACAGCATATATCATCGCAGAAACCGCCTATAACCATGAGGGTGACAGGAAATATCTCTATCAAATGATCGAGGAGATTGCAACGTTACGACTCAACGCAGTGAAATTTCATCTCTTGTTAAATCTCGACAGTTACATGAAACCATCCCATCCGCTGTACCAACAGATGAAGAAGTGGATGTTTACCCAGAACCAATGGAACGAGATCCTCTCCTTTGCCGCTAAAAAAAAGCTTGATGTCGTCGCACTCTGCGATGACGTCGAAAGCATCCGCTATATCATCTCGAAGAAAAAACAGGTCAGTTATCTCGAACTGCACGCGACCAGTCTGAATGATTTCTTTATGCTGCGAGAAGCAGCAGCATTCAACGGTCCGATCATCCTTGGGATTGGCGGTTCCTCGATTAACGATATCTCCTATGCAATCGATTTCCTCCGACATCACGGCAAACAAGATATCATTCTCATGTATGGATTCCAGAGCTACCCAACGAACTATGCTGACATCAACCTTGCGAAGATGCATGCACTCCAACATCTCTTCCACCTGCCTATTGGATATGCAGACCACACCAAGTATAACGACCCAAACAACGTCGTCATCAGTATCGCTGCAGCGATGATGGGGTTTCCAATCCTTGAAAAACATTACACCCTTGACCCGGGAAAAGAACGCATCGATTACCATGCAGCGGTCGGGAAAAAACAAATGGGGTTAATCCGCGATTTGATGAATCTCGTTATCCAGTTACATGGCAGTGGTCAAATCACTCTGAGTGAACCAGAGAAAGCCTATGGGAATATCGGACCAATGAAAAAAGCAATCGTTGCAAAACGAGACATCAAAAAAGGAGAGACCCTGTCGCAGGACAACCTCTGGTTCAAGAGAACCCCGGAGGAAAGCAGTATACAACAGAAACAATTCCTGCAGTTACTCGGATCCAAAGCAAAAGTTGATATGAAAAAAGACGAGGTCTTAGACTTCAGTAAAATCGAGTATAAATTTAAGACCTTAAATCTTGATCAATTCACCAACATAAAGAAATAAAGTCCCAAAGGATGGTACCCTCATGAGAATTGGTTTTTTGATCACCGCACGATTAAAGTCATCGCGACTCCCGTTGAAAATCATGAAGGACTTGAACGGCAAACCAGTCATCCAACGTCTCGTCGAACGGGCACAGGAAATTCAGAGCATCCCAGATAAGGATATCGTGATCTGCACCTCAGCTGCCCCTCAAGACCAACCCCTGATTGAAATAGCGGAAAAAACCCATGTCTCCTATTTCCTCGGAGATCCTGCGGATGTCCTGCAGCGGCTTCATGATGCTGCTTTGTCTCACAAGCTTGATTACGCACTTGGGATTACCGCAGACAACCCCTTGTTTTCCATTGAATACGCAAACAAGATAGTCGACACAATCAAACGACAACGACCAGATTTTATCAAAATCCAGGGACTCCCTTTCGGGACTGCGGTATGGGGCATGAACGTCAAAGCACTCCAGACCATCTGCAGGGTGAAAACCATCGTTGATACGGAAATCTGGGGATACCTTATCGACCGGCCTGAACTGTTCGGTGTCGTCACACTGACGGCAGACAAACATGTCAACCGCCCAGAATACAGACTTACCCTTGACTATCAAGAGGATTACGAACTCCTGAAGCATCTCTATACGGCCATCCCCTTTACCACCACCTTGAAATTAGAAACAGTAGTCGGATACCTGGATAAACACCCTGAGGTCGCCGCCATTAATGCACAGTGCGTCCAACTTGATTTGGACCAAAAAATCAAAGAGCAAATACAACGGAACTACCAAGAGCATTTTCAAGAAATCAAAAAAATAAAACACGAGATTTACTCAGGGAGACTCGTTTAAGATTATCTCAAGAGTCTCGTCCTTTAAAAAATGAACTTTTAATACTGGTTCGTCGTTACCATTGACTGTTTGTATCGCTAGGTATCTATGATAAAGACCATAAATATAGGACAAAAACGCATCGGGGAAAAACACCCGTGTTTTATCATCGCAGAGGCAGGTATCAACCACAATGGGAAACTTTCGATTGCAAAAAAACTTATTGATGCTGCGGTGCATGCCGGTGCTGATGCAGTAAAATTCCAGACCTTTAAAGCAGAAGGCGTCGTCACAGACAATGTCGACATCGCGTCCTACGCAAAGAAGAATATCAAAGGAAGTCTCACACAACTCCAGATGATAAAGCACTACGAACTCCCCTATGAATCATTTAAAGAACTCAAACACTACTGCGACAAAAAAAAGATACTGTTCTTATCTACACCCCATTCATTTGATGCCATCGATTTCTTAGAGGACCTCGTCCCAGCATATAAGTTTGGTTCTGGAGACCTAACCAATATTCCTACGTTACAGTATGCAGCAAAGAAACACAAACCAATCCTCCTTGGAACGGGCATGGCCTCCCTTCAAGAAGTACGCGACGCAATCAGAGCCATTCACAAATCTGGGAACCACCACGTGATCGCTCTGCATTGTACCACCAATTATCCTTGTCCATTTACTGAAGTCAACCTCCGGGCTCTGCTTACGATGCAGCATACACTCGACTGCCTGGTAGGATATTCCGATCACACCAGAGGGACTACCGTCCCACTGATGGCAGCCACCCTTGGTGCAGTCGTCATCGAAAAACATTTCACCCTTGATAGGACCATGCCGGGTCCTGACCATGCTGCCTCACTTGAACCAACGGAACTTGTACAGATGGTTACCGATATACGAAACGTCGAAACGGTCCTTGGCAGTTATGCAAAAAAACCAACACAATCAGAAAAAGAGATCATGAGACTTGTCAGAAAAAGCATTGTCGCACGCCACCCCATCAAAAAAGGAGTAGTTCTCAAGAAAAACATGCTTGCTATCAAACGACCCGGAACTGGACTATCACCAGCTCACTTAGAACATCTACTTGGGAGAAAAACAAAAAAACCAATAAAAAAAGACCAACTTGTTCGGCTCAACATGGTTGAATGATTATGAGGACAATTGCTGTGGTCACCGGTACCCGTGCAGAATACGGATATCTCAAACCCCTTATGCATGCGCTCCAACGGGACAATACACTTCGGTTACAACCGATTATCACAGGGATGCATCTGCTTCCTTCCTTTGGAAACACCTATAAGCTTGTTCAAAAAGACTTTCCCACAGCAAAAAAAATCCCAATGACCTACAGAGGAGATCATCTCAAAGATATGGCGTTATATCTTGCGTCTGGGATTACCGCCTTTACATCATTTTTTTCAACACAAAGACCAGACATCCTTGTTGTCCTTGGTGATCGAAGCGAATCACTTGCGGCTGCTCTGTCTGCCCTGTATCTCAACATACCTATCGCGCATATCAATGGCGGCGATGTGAGCGGGACAACCATCGATGAGTCTATCCGGCATGCGATTACAAAAATCTCCCACATCCATTTTGTCCATACAAAGGAAAACGCTGAGCGGGTTGTAAAGATGGGAGAAGAGAAAAAAAGGATTTTCATCACCGGTGCACTCACCCTTGATACAATTCTGCATACGACATTGCCTTCAAAAGAAGAAATATTCAAAAAATATCACCTTGACCCAAAGAAAACAACATTTCTTGTTGTTCAACATCCAATTACTACAGTAAAAGATAAAGGATATTCTCAATTTACAGAGCTTCTTCAAGCACTTGACATGGCACAACAACAGACGGTCCTGCTCTACCCCAACTGCGATGCAGGGAGTAAAAAATTCATCACTCAGATACAGAGATTTGCACAAAAACCATACCTTCATGCATTTGAAAACATACCTCATGACGAATATCTCAGCATCATGAAATCCGTCGATCTCATGATTGGAAATTCCAGCAGCGGTATCATCGAAGCACCCTCGTTTCAGATTCCAGTCATCAACATCGGAAGTCGACAACAAGGACGAAGACGATCAACAAACATCCTTGACGTTGAACCAGATAAGAACAAAATACTTGAGGCAATCGAATATTGTCTTCATAACAAGGCATTTAGACAAAAGATCCGGAATTGTACGAATCAGTTCGGTGATGGCTCAGCGGCACAAAAGATGATCAAAATCCTAAAAGACATCAGACTTGATGAAACACTTATCCAAAAACAGATTACCTATTGAGTGTGTACATATGGGAAAAGAACGGTTCAAGAAATGGAAACCACCAACCTTTAATACAAACGACACCACGAAATGGAACTGGATGTGCCAACATCATAAAAACCTCAGACTTGGGGATTGTGTCGACATCGGAGCATTTACCTACATTAACGCGGAAAAAGGAGTGGAAATAGAAGACTGTGTTCAGATAGGGTCTCACTGTTCGCTGTATTCTATCTCCACCATCGATGCCAAAGAGGGAAAGATACTTTTGAAAAGGAACTGCAGAATCGGGACGCATTCTGTCATCATGCCAGGAGTAACCATTGGAAAAAACAGCATAATCGGTGCATTCAGTTTTGTAAACACTGATATACCAGAGAATACTATCGCATACGGAATTCCTGCTACAAAACAAAGAAAGCTGACGAAAAAAGAAATAAAAGAAATGGAGGCACAGAAATGAGATATTGTAAGAAATGTGTCATGCCTGACACACGACCGTACATGAAATTTAACTCAGATGGCATCTGTTATCCCTGCCAGGCTGCAGAACATGTGAAGAAAACAGACTGGAAGAAACGATGGCAGGAGCTTGAGAAACTTGCTGATCAATATCGAGGGATGAACGGGGATTACTACGACTGCATGATCACCGCAAGCGGTGGAAAAGACAGTTACTACCAAACCTACATCATGAAAGAGAAACTCGGGATGAACCCCTTGCTTGTCAGCGTTGATAACTTTACCTGGACACAAACCGGTCATCATAACTGGGACAACCTACGAACAGAATTTGGCGTTGATGCCCATGTCATGTCACTGAATCCTAAGATTTGTAAGAACCTTTTCAGGAAAGCATTGGAACGACTCGGCTCACCCACATGGTATTTCGACAAAGCTATCTACGCCTACCCCCTGCAAATGGCGGTAAAACTTAACCTGCCCTTGGTCATCTATGGAGAAGACACGAACTTTCTCTACGGGGGACCAAACACAGAAGAGACTCCAAGTGCGATGAAACAGATCACCAATGATGTCGTCAAACCTGTCCCCTGGGACACCTGGTTTGATGAAACTATCAGCATGAAGGATGTAAACCCAGGGGTTTTCCCAACAGAACATGATATAAAAAAGATAAAACTCAATCCGATATTCCTTAGTTATTTCGTCCCGTGGAACGGCTATAAAAACATGCAATTTGCTCGTACCAGAGGATTCAAAACACTGGATGATACAGGCGAATGGAAACGAGACGGATTTCTTGAGCAGTACGATCAGATAGATTCCCTTGGATACCTCACACACACCTGGTTTAAATTCCCAAAATTCGGCCACCAACGCGTCACAGAAGTCGCCAGTCTCTACATCAGGGACGGAATGATGACACGAGAAGACGCAGTAGAAAAGGTCATCGCAGAGGACTGGAAACTGGATCGACGCATGCTTTCTGATTTTCTCTCATTCATCAACTATAAAGAAGAAGATTTCTGGAAAATCGTTGATAAGTACGCAAACCAGGACATCGTTGAAAAACGTGATGGACATTGGCGGCTGAAAAAGAACGTCGAAGACGCTCTACGAAACGGTGGTCCAGTACACCCATGATGCCGTACGCTTTATCTCACAATTATAGAAAAAAATAGAAGGTTGAATACCGTCATGAAATGGAAGATTCCACTCTTTAAGATGTACTGGGATAAACAGGATATCATCGCAGTTACCAAGGTCATCAAAAGAGCAAGTTACTGGACCATGGGCCCTGAGGTACAATCCTTAGAGGACAACATCGCCGGCTATGTCGAAAGAAAACAGGGAGTTTCCTTCAACTCCGGGACATCAGCACTTCATGCAACACTCTTAGCATACGATATCAAGAAAGGCGATGAAGTCATCGTTCCTTCGTTTACTTTCATTGCCACTGCTAACGTCGTGGTCTTAGCCGGTGCAACCCCGATATTCGCTGATATCGAACCAAGATCCTACGCGTTAGACCCTGAAGACGTCAAAGAAAGAATCACGAGTAAAACAAAAGCAATCATACCGATACACTATGGGGGAAGCCCCTGCAAAGAAATCAAAGCACTACAGGAAATCGCAGCAGACCATCATTTGCTCTTCATCGAAGATGCCTGTGAATCCCTTGGAGCAGAAATACACTCAGAGAAAGTAGGGACATTCAGCGACGCTGCTATCTTTAGCTTCTGTCAAAACAAGGTTATCACCGCAGGGGAAGGAGGCCTTGTCGTCACCGATTCGAAAACCACCGCGGAGAAGCTCAGACTCATCCGATCACATGGTCGTGTTGAAAACACAGAAGGGTATTTTGCGACGACACAGGACCTTGACTACATCCAAGCAGGTTACAACTATAGACTCCCAAGTATCAACGCTGCCTTAGTCCTTTCACAATTCAACAAAATCAATAAAATCATACAAAAGCGCCGAGAAAAAGCCACATACTATACAAAACACCTCTCAACCCGCTCATCAATCCGCACACCAGGGGAAGCAAAAGGAGAACATCATGTCTATCAGCTCTACACCATTGAACTTCCTGACAAAAAAAACAGGGATTCCTTACAACAGTATCTTACACGTGCAGGGATAATGACAAAAATATATTTCGAACCTATCCATCTTAAGACCTATTACAGAAATGAATTCCATTACAAAAAAAATGATTTGCCCGTTACCGAGGAGATATCAGAAAAAGTTCTTACCCTCCCACTCTATCCTGCACTAACAAAAAAAGAAATGGAGTATATCATTTCCAAAATAAAAAAAAGGTGCCCGTAACCATGATGCAAAAACAATTAGAGACGATCTTCCGAGGCAAAAAAATCCTTGTCACCGGTGGCACTGGTTGCATTGGTAGCGAAATCGTACGAAGTTTATTAAAATATAAACCGCAAGTGGTTCGAATTTTCAGCAACGATGAAAACGCTACTTTTAATATGATCAATGAAACCGATGACTCAGGCGTAAAAATGATGCATGAGATACCTAATAAAAGATTCCTTATAGGAGATATACGAGATAAGGAACGAGTGCTCCTTGCAATGGAGGATATCGATATCGTCTATCATACAGCGGCGCTCAAACATGTTCCTCTCTGTGAATACAATCCCTTTGAAGCAATTAAAACCAATGTTCTCGGAACACAAAATGTCATCGAAGCGGCCCTTAAATCAGGAGTAAAAAGGGTTATTAGTATTAGCACAGACAAAGCTGTTAATCCCGTAAATACCATGGGGGCGACAAAGCTCCTCGCTGAAAAACTCATCATCGATGCAAATGAAGGAAAAGGATCAAAACCAACGATTTTCTCCACGGTTCGTTTCGGCAACGTATCATTTTCTCGAGGATCGGTCATCCCTCTTTTTGAAGATCTCATCCGACAAGGAAAACCAGTAACAATAACAAACCCAGAAATGACGCGTTTTATGATGTCACTCTCCGATACAATCGAATTGGTATTTAAAGCAACCTTATTAGCTCAAGGTGGAGAAGTATTCATTTTAAAAATGCCTGTTGTCAGACTCGGTGATTTGGTAGACGTTATAATCGATGAATACGCTGAAAAATATCACTGTACGAAAGAAACCATAGAAAAAAGAATCATCGGACTGCGACCTGGTGAGAAAATGTTCGAAGAATTAATGACCGAATCAGAAGCGACGGTTGCTTTTGAAACCGATGATATGTTACTCATTCCACCACAGTTAGAAATGCCAAGTATCAACTATGCAATATCTGAGTACCCAAATGCGAAGCAATCTACTCACACTCGTTACTCATCTCGTGACATTGAACCACTTTCAAAAGAAGAAATACGGAAACTGCTTTTTAACGTATAAATAATAACAAAAAAATAAATAAAAGAAAAAATATTCTAATAAAATTTAATTTGAGATATTAATCAATACAATCAGGTAGTATTTTCTAATAAGTGAGAGTCTATAATCTCAAAGATTTAAAAATATAAAAATTTAACTTTCTATTTTTGTTACCCTGTTTCATATTAAGACTAAAAATATCATTCATGGATACCACGAAAAAAATTTATTATTCAGAATAAGGTTTATGAACATCTTAGTAATGAGGAGATTTAAAAGGGTGACACATGAAGAAGGTCTTTATTACAGGAGTCACAGGACAAGATGGTTCCTATTTAGCGGAACTTTTATTAAAAAAAGGATATGAAGTCCATGGCTTGATACGACGAGCAAGTACGTTTAACAGAGAACGAATCGAACATCTTCATAAATATCATACAGACAATAACAAAGGGTTACTTCTCCATTATGGAGATATGACCGATGCAACGAGCCTTTTACACATTTTAAAAGAAGTGGAACCTGATGAAGTATACCATCTTGCAGCACAATCACATGTCCATGTTTCCTTTGAAGTTCCTGTGTATAGCGCAGATGCTGACGCAATAGGAACCTTACGTTTATTGGAAGGAATTCGTTCGGCAAACTTAGTTGAGAAAACAAGGATATATAACGCATCAACAAGCGAACTATTTGGTTCATCGCCTGAAAAACAAAATGAAGATACTCATTTTTACGCGAAATCCCCGTACTCTGCTGCGAAATTATATGCACATTGGATCTCAGTGAATTATCGAGAAGCCTACAATATGAAAATATGGAACGGAATATTATTCAACCATGAATCCCCTAGAAGAGGAGAAAATTTCGTTACAAGAAAAATAACAATCAGTATCGCAAAAATCCTTGCAGGAAAACAGGAAAAACTTTTCGTAGGTAATATGAACGCGATGCGTGACTGGGGGTATGCACCGGATTATGTTGAGGCCATGTGGATGATGCTTCAACAAAAAAAACCTGATGATTTTGTTATAGCAACAGGTCAAACACATAGTGTACGCGAATTTATTGAACGAGCCTTTAAAGAGGTCGGTATAGATATTGAATGGAAGGGAAAAGGCGTTAATGAGGTTGGTGTTGATAGTAAGACAAAAAGAGTATTTGTTGAGGTATCACCAGAGTATTTCAGACCAACTGATGTCGATTGTTTAAAAGGTGATTCTTCGAAGGCACAAGCTATCTTAGGATGGAAACCAAAAGTAGGTTTTGAGGAACTCGTCAAAATAATGGTTCATGCTGATTTAGAAAAAGAAGGAGTCATCCTCAATGGCCGTTAATGAGATAACACATTGTCGTATCTGCGGAAATACAAATCTAACCCCAGTCGTTAATCTTGGCGTTCAAGCCTTATCAGGGCGTTTTCCAGCGGTAGGAACAAGCGATCCACCAGCAGCTCCACTTGAATTGGTAAAATGCAATGGAGAGAATTCATGTGGCCTGCTTCAGTTAGCACATAACGTTCCACTAAACGAGATGTACGGGGTTGGTTATGGATATTTATCTGGGTTGAATCGTACTATGACGAATCATCTAAATGAGATAGCTTTGAAAACTCAGCAACTCGTTACACTACAAGAAGATGACATTGTTCTTGATATCGGTAGTAATGACGGAACCCTGTTAAAATCCTATACAATAAAAAATGTAAAACGTATCGGAATAGACCCTGGCGGAGAACAATTTAAGATTCATTATCCTGACGACATCATTCTAATCACTGATTTTTTTTCAAAAGAGCGTTTTCAACAGGTATTTCCATCTAAACAAGCAAAAATTATCACGTCTATCGCAATGTTTTATGATCTCGAAAAACCAATGTCATTCGTCTCCGATATCAAAGAGATTCTCCACCCCGAAGGAATCTGGGTACTTGAACAATCATATATGCCGACAATGATAAAGATGAATGCCTTTGATACGATATGCCATGAACATCTTGAATATTATGCGTTAAAACAAGTTGTTTGGATGATGGAACGCAATAATCTCAGAGTTTTTGATGTTATATTCAATGATATTAATGGTGGAAGTTTTCAAATTTTTGTCTGTCATAAAAATGCGCATTTTCCTGATGGTTCTGAGATAGTAATGAATATTTTAAATGATGAAAAAAAACAGGGTTTCGATTCCGAAAAACCATTTCATGATTTTAACAAGAGAATATCGAATATAAAAACAGTATTATACAATTTTTTAGTTGATGAAAAAAAGAAAGGAAAAACAATCCATCTGTATGGTGCCTCTACAAAAGGAAACGTCCTCCTCCAGTATTGCGGTATTGATTATCGTTTGATTTCTTTTGCTGCTGATAAAAATCCTTTGAAGAACGGACATTGGACCCCTTCCAGCCACATCCCTATTTTCTCCGAAGAATTCTCACGATCATGTAATCCTGACTATTACTTGGTACTTCCTTGGCATTTTCGAAAGGAGTTCCTAGAACGGGAGAATGATTACCTTGAAAAGGGTGGATGTTTCATTTTCCCTTTACCAAAAATCGAACTAATTCGGAAAGGCACTAGTGATGTTTTATGCTAGGAACATATGAAAATATCGATCGTTTTGTGAAAAACCCAAAAGAGAACTCAATCGATGCAGTGATGATGACCTTAGACGCTGAAAAATATCTAGAAAAAACATTAGATGCTATGTATAAGGAAGTACCTATCCATGAGTTATTTGTAATCGATGGCGGTTCCAAGGATAACACCCTCTCAATCTTAAAAAAATACCCTAGAACCAATATCGAAATTTTACCCGATATTACTATTGGGAAAGGATGGGAGATATTATTTAAAAAGGTATCAACACCGTGGTTTGTGTTAATTGATTGTGGTAAAATTCCTATTGATGGCTGGTACGATGAGATGAAGAGGTATCAAAATAAATATGATTTCTATGGCAGTAAACGGATTGTTCATTACGAATTTGAAAGAGAAGACCCGACAACCATTGACTTAAAAAAGCGTCCTTTAGGAGGACCCTGGATCATACGAAAAGAGGCTATTAATACCTATCATGTTGATGATGATTATGCATGGAGAATTATTGATGTGATAATTAGGAACGTCGTTGAAAAAAATGGATTTACCTATGGAGCAGCCCCAACTACATATCACTTGTGTTATATAACAGAAGGAGAGAAATATGCTTCAGATGAAAAAAGAAGAGGGACCGCATTAGTTTTTAAAAAACCAGAATTGAAAGTATACGATAAAAAAAACATGGATCATCGATTGGAGATTACAGCAAAAGCAATCGTAAAATATCTTGATCCTGACATAAGCTCTTATTTTTGTACCGATCATACATATCTCATGATATCTCAACTTGATCCAAAATGGATCGAATCGACTAATAAAAAATGGTTAGAGGCTTTGAAACAATGGAAACGACGGAGATATATCAAAGCGAAGATACCACGAATGTTATATTCTACCTATAAATCAATCATAAAAAAAATAGACGAACACATAGAAAGGATTGTCGAAAAATATGATATATAAAATAATCGAAGCAGCGGTTAAAACACCGTTTAGAAAAAGGAATTTTATCTTTAACAACGTCCCTTTAAAATATTTTTTCCACTCATATAACTGTTTTGGTAGAAAGGTGAGGGCTATCGAAATACCAATAATACGACATTACCTTGATACACATCCTCACGAGTACACCCTAGAGATTGGCAATGTTACAAAACATTATTATGACACTTTTCGGGATTTTAAAAAAAAGGATACGGTCGATAAATATGAAGAAGCATATGACGTATACAACGAGGATATCTATACATTTAAACCAAAGCATCGATATGATTTCATCTATTCGATTTCCACATTTGAACATATGGATTCTGATGGCGGCAATAACCCGGATTATAAAAAACCAGAACAGTTGTTAGATGGAAAATTTTCAACATATGCGTTCTGTAATATGAACAGGGTCTGTAACGACCTTCTTAGCAGGGGAGGTGTTTTTATCGCAACCTTCCCTATCGGCCAAGACAACTGTGAGATAGACCAAAGTCTCTTTAATGAAGAATTTAAACATTTTAAGGTTTCAAAAATACACTTTTATTTTATGAAGCAAATTAACGAGATTACTTGGAAGCAAGATACCATTTCTATTAATAAATTAAAGGAGCTGCAGCCGAAATGGAATTCAAACAAACATTACCTATGCATCATGGAAGTAATAAAATAAAATGGATACCTGAGGAAACCTATCACATCATCAAACACTATATCCCCATCCCTTGCATCGATGTTTTTATTGAAAAACAAAAAAAAGGGTTTCTCTGGATAAAGAGAAACATACCCCCACAATACAACCAATGGGCCCCTGTCGGGGGACGTATCTTAAAGTTTGAAACACCACAGAAAGCATGTAAACGTATCGCAAGAAAAGAGGTAGGACTAGATATAGTCGTGAAGGAGTTTATAGGTTTTTCTGAATTTCAAGAAGAGAACCATTTTATCTCTCTTAATTTTATCGCTACCCTGAAAAAACATCAAAAAATACATTTAAATAAAAATGAAGTGTCTCAATATATGTATAGCTATGAACTGCCTTCAGGTGCTGCAGATCAATATAAAGAAATTTTCACTATAGCACGGAGTAAAATTTATGAAAAAGAACCAGGTCGACAAACATAATACATACAAAATTCCTTGGACCATCCCCAATTTCCAAAAACAAGATATTAACTCAATGAAGCGAGTATTGGAAACCGGATGGCTCTCGATGGGAAAAGAAGTAGAAAAGTTCGAAAAGATGGTATGCTCATACTTGAACATTAGGTATGGGGTTGCAGTCAACAATGGAACCTCTGCACTCGACGTGGCATTGAAATGTTTAGATATTAATAACGGAGATGAAGTTATTATTCCCGCATTTACCTATGTCGCAACAGGAAATGCAGTTGTATATAACCATGCAAAACCGGTATTTGTAGATATTGATGAGACATTAAATATCGATCCCTTATTAATTGAGGAGAAAATAACCGATAGGACAAAAGCAATTATGAACATTGATTTTGGTGGTAATGTTTCAAATTATTCTGAATTATTACGAGTCTCAAAAAAATACAATATTCCTTTGGTTGTTGATGGTGCACAATCTTTTGGATGTGAGTATCATAAAAAAAAGTGCTGTACACAGGGACTTATAAACACAACTAGCTTTCACGCAGCAAAGATAATCACGACGATTGAGGGAGGAATGGTTTTTATAAAAAATAAAAAATTATATCAAAAAGCACAGATTCTCCGCAACCAGGGACAAACAGCGAGATATCTTCATTCATATCTTGGTAATAATTATCGAATGATTGACGTAGTTGCAGCAATGGGTACTTCTCAGATGGCTCGTTTTGAAAAAACCTTACAGAAACGCGAAGAAAAAGCACGATATTATAAAGAACATCTAAAAAATGTTGAATATCCCGAAGAATTGAAACATACGAAAAATAGTTATTTCCTTTTTATTATCTTGACAAATAAACGTGACCAACTCAATAGACACCTTAATAAAAATGGGATAGAAACCCGGATTAACTATCCCACACCAGTAAATGAACAACCGGTCCTTAAAAAATACAGCAAAGAGGTATTTCTAAAATCAAAAGAAGCGGCAAAACGAGTGTTATCACTCCCTATCTCTCATAACCTATCACGTGTTCAACAGGACTATGTCATAAAAGAAATAAATACGTTTCTTACCTAGGACGGTCTATGAAACAAGACAAGGATATCACCATTTTTCGACCAGTAAAAAAAGATGATATAAATCAATTGTATACTCTATTGAATGAATTAACACCAGAGGCAAAATTTTTCTTTCACCCCCATTCGTTTGATAAAAAAACAATAACTGAGATATGCACGTCAGGAAAAGATCATTATTTTGTTATGCTGCTCAAAGATGTGATTATTGGATATTCGATGCTACGATTATTTGGCTATAAGATTCCAAGTTTTGGGTGCTGCATTCGCAGTCAATATGGTGGAAAAGGATATGGATCAATGCTTACCTCCTGGACATTACAAAAAGCAAAGGAGCTCAATTACGACAAAATAATCTTGAAAGTCCATAAAGACAATAGCCATGCATTTCAAATGTATAAAAAAGAAGGGTTTGTTGTTACTGGTGAAATTCCTGAAAAAAATGAAATAAAAATGGAAATACAATTGAAGGAATAAACTACAAGCTTTTTTTTATATTTACTCGTGTTTTTCGCCCTTCAATTCAGATTTAATATAATTTAACATCCCCTTTGGTTTTAATAGATTGAGGAAAAAATGTAAGTCATTTTTATTAAATTCCTTGAATACATACAAGATTCCTACATAGATAGCCAATCCGATAAAGCTGAAGAAAATTAATAAGAACCACTGAATGGTTATAAACAGAGAACTTAGATAATATAAAATAATAGCCATTATTGAACCAGCTAGGATATGACGCAGAATATGGTTATATTTCATTTTAATTTTAAACATCTTTTTTACAGTAATTTTAAACCAAATAAATCCAACAAGACCGGAAATTACTGTAGCAACAGATGCGCCAACCGGACCATTCACTCCGTACTGGGAAAGCAACCCGTCTCTTGGAATAAACAGAAAATTTAAAAGAATCGTAATTAAACACATAGCAACACCAATTTTTGCTCCAATGATTGGTTTATTTATACCACTGCATAATGCAAAACATGGTCTAGTTAAACTAAGGATATAGACGTAAATAGTAAGAACAACAAGGGTTGATGCCGCTGGATAAAAAGCACTACTAAGAATTGTACCAATTACAGGATATGCAAATACTATGAAGATGATAACTGGTGGTATCATCACCATAGAAATGTACCTTTCTGCATTATTTGATGCATCAATTATTTTTTGAAAATCTTTTTTTGTATGATACTCAGAAAAAGTAGGAAAAAGGACAGTCCCAACTGCAATATGAAGAATCATTAAAATCTGAATAATCTGTTGCATTGTGAAAAAGTAACCGACCTCTGTTGATGTCCAGAAAAATCCAAGCATTATCTTATCAATATTTACAGAAATAACACCAATCACTGATATCAGCATTATCGGCAAAGCAAACATTGTATACTCTTTGGCGAGTGCCCAGTTTGGTTTTTTTATAGGGTATTTTCTTAACAACCAAAAACCAACAATAAAAGATGCAAGAATAGCAAAAACATAAGTCATTGCAAGAGAACCAATTGCGTGGCTCGCGAGAAATTTTTGAAGCGGATTAAGTACATCAGGCCACTGAACCGCAGGTGGAACGGTCGTAATGACTCCAACTCCAGCTACAGCAACAAGAATCATAAGAGGAGTCTTTATTGCCTCAAAGATATAGGTAATCTCTCGTTTCGCGATTTCTTTTTTTGCTTCAAAAGTCACTGTAGCAATTTGTGTTAAATCCGCAAGGACATAATATATTAACATGACATAGACAACTGATTCAGTTGTCGCATCATAAAATCTGTTCTGTAATACATTTTTCCAGATGAAAATTGAAGAAAGGACGACGCCAATCATCAGAGATGTTAATAATATTTTTATCGATGCGAAGGTGCCGATACATGTTCCAAGATCTTTTCCTTCAGAAACCTTTTTTATATGCGCTTGATAAAAACCAAGGTCTGCGAGGAGGTCAAACATTGCAATAAACGACATTGCAAAACCAATAATTCCGATAGCGTCCGGTGCAAATCCACCCCAGAGCTTTGCTAAAACAGCTAATCCTACCCAACCGATAAATTGAGCAATAACTTTTGAGATCGTAATAAGGAATGATTTTCTTGCGATCAGTGACATGACAAAAAGGCAATAGTACTAATGGTATATATTAAATAACTGGAGAAAAATTATGTTTTTTATAGAATACGTGCAAAAGGTTTAATCTCATTTTTTGCAAATCCACCAGGACCGATAAATACCTCATTGCCAATGATTGTTCCAACATTAATAACAGAGTTAATACCAGTTTGTGTATTATCTCCTATGACCGCCCCTAGTTTTCGACGTTTTGAATCGATTTTTTTCCCATTCAGGACGACAGAGATATTACTTTTATCGAGTTTTAAGTTTGCAATGGTAGTTCCTGCTCCAAGATTGCAGTATTGTCCGATGATAGAGTCTCCAACATAGTTGAGATGTGGTACGTTGCTGTGATCCATGATGATGGAGTTTTTTACTTCACAAGCATTTCCCACATGACAGAAATTGCCAATCATCGTATACGGTCGCAGATAGCAGTTTGGTCCGATTTTACTGTTGGTCCCAATCACGACAGGGCCTTCGATATAAGATCCTGAACGAATGAGGGTATCTTTTCCGATTATAACGGTTCCCTTTAATACCACATTCTCTTCAATGGTTCCTTTGATTTTTGTCTTCATTTTCTTTAATAACTCTTCATTTGCGTCAAGTAAATGCCAGGGATACACGACGTCCCGCCATTCTTTTAGGAACACCGCTTCTAAGGGCTCCTTATGTACCATCATGTTAATCGAATCGGTAATCTCAAATTCACCTCGCAGTGATTTTTCCGTCTTTCGTATATAATGAAAAATTTGTTTGTTGAAATGATACATACCTGCATTAATGACATTGGAGGAGGGTTTCTCCATTTTCTCTGAGATTTTTACCACATGTTTTCCTTTGAGTTCAACAACACCATACTCTGTTGCATTCTCCATTTTTACTAACCCGATTTTTTGTCCTTTCTGCACGATTTTCTTAATATCGCCCGAACCGAAAATCGTATCACCACACATAACAATGAAATCAGTTACGAACGGCTCGACGGTCCCAATCGCATGAGCGGTCCCCATTGGTTTGCCTTGATTCACATAACTAATCTTCACGTTCCATGGTGTACCGTTCCCAAAAAACTCTCGAACCATTTCGCTTTTATAGCTTACAATAAAAATAAATTCTTTTAGTCCAGCTGCACGGGCGTTTAACAGGTTCCATTCAAGGATAGGTTTGCCTGCTATAGGAAGCATCACCTTTGGTCGTGTATATGTCAAGGGATGCATCCTGTTTCCCTCGCCTGCCGCAAGAATGACACATTTCATGGGTTTCTTCTCCTTATTCAACAGTGACTGATTTTGCAAGATTACGTGGTTTATCAATTGGGCATTTTCGGAGATGGGCAACATGATACGCAAGGAGTTGAAGGACTACCGTGATAGGAATACATGGCAACACATGAGAACTTGCCGGGAACCTAAGGACTAAATCAGCATGTTTTTCAATCTCTGTGTCTTTTTCTTCTGCAATTGCAATGACTGTGGATCCCCGTGCCTTTATCTCCCCGATGTTCGCAAGGATTTTTTCATAGGTTTCATCTTGTGTAACGATGGCGACTACGGGTGTTTCATTCGTCAGCAGTGCGAACGGCCCATGTTTCAGCTCACCAGCAGCGAATCCTTCTGCATGGATATAGGAGATTTCTTTCAGTTTCAATGCTCCTTCAAGGGAGAGCGGGTAGTTGATGCCTCGCCCAATAAAAAATACGGATTTGGCGTCTTTCAGTTGTTTAGCAATTGTGATAACATCATTGCTTCGCTCAAGAACCCCTCTGACATATCGTGGAAGTTCCTTTAATTGAAAGATGTAATTGTATAAATCATTTGATCCAAGCTTTTTTTGAAGAAGAGCGATTTTCAGCGCAATCAGGAAAAGGACAATAATCTGAGAGGTGAATGTTTTTGTTGCAGCCACGCCGATTTCAGGTCCTGATTGTTGTAAGATAAATCCGTCAGCAATCCGGGTTGCAGTACTTCCGATAACGTTGGTCACAACAAGCGTTCTACATCCTGACATCTGTGCTTCTCGGAGCGCAGCAAGAGTATCAGCGGTCTCCCCCGATTGAGTAATCGCAATAACAAGTGAGGATTCATTGCGTGTGCCAAAATAACGATATTCAGAGGCAAGCTCGGTGAACACCGAGATGTTGGTAAGCTGCTCAATTAAATATTTCCCAACAAGACCAGCGTAAAAGGATGTCCCACAAGCAACAATATGTATTGATTTAATATCGGAACTGAGGAGTTTTTCGACCTGGCCTGGGAAGGTGATGGTCTCTTCGATTTCTGAGATACGACCTCTTAGGACATGATGGACGGTTTCTGGTTGATCGTAGATTTCCTTAAGCATGAAATGAGGAAACCCTGATTTTTCTGAATCTTTTATATCCCAGGTGATAAGTTCCTCCTTTTTCGTAATCGGTTTTTGGAATTTATCAAGTATCCTAATTGAGTCTGACGTAAGGATACAAAGGTCTCCATCGTTGAGGAACATCACACGGTTGGTATATTTCAAAAAGGCGGTAATGTCTGAGCCAAGGAAGTTTTCGCTGTCCCCGACACCAATGACCAGCGGGCTTTCTTTTCGTACTCCAACTATCTTCCCTGGTTCGTCCTGACTGACTGCGACCAGTGCGTAGGAGCCTTTTATCTTTTTTATAGTAGCGATTACTGCTTCCTCAAGATTTCCTTTATAGACATCGTCGATGAGATGAGCGATGACCTCTGAGTCTGTCTGTGAGAGAAATGTATGACCTTTCTTTTTCAATTCCTCTTTAAGAGCACTGAAGTTCTCAATAATCCCATTATGGACGATGGCGATTTTTTTATCACAGCTAAGGTGGGGATGCGCATTTTGTTTTGTCACCCGTCCGTGGGTCGCCCATCGAGTATGACCAATCCCTGTGGTTCCTTTTATAAGAGGGATTTGTTTTTCGACGTTTGCGATTTCCCCTACATCCTTATAAACCTTGAGTTTTTTATCGATGATGGCGACCCCTGCTGAATCGTACCCCCGGTAATCAAGGCGTTTCAATGATTCAAGCAAGACGGCTCTTGCGTTTCGAAATCCAACATATCCAATAATTCCGCACACGTTAAATCACTTTACTTTCACTGGCAATATTTTTTATGATATGGTTCATCGGACTGATGATGCATTTTCTTCCTATGATTCTTCCTGGGTCTACGACGACATGGCTTTTAATAATACAGTCTTCCCCAATCATCGCTCCGATAGGTGCCTCAAGTTTTTTGAACTCGTTTTCAATTTCAATGGTTGTTTTGCCTGTTATTGTCGAAAAGCCATCTCCAATGAAACATCCTTTGCCGATAATCGAATGGGAGATAAAGGAGGTCGACGCGATATGCACATCATCCATGATAACGCTGTTACGTATTTCGCTAAACGGGTGAACCACGGTGTTATTCCCAATGCTTGTGGAAGGGAAGATACATGCATGAGGTCCTATTTCACAGCTGTCCCCGATGACGACTGGCCCGACAATGTAGCATCCCGCGTAAATTTTTGTATCTTTACCAATGAAGACCGGGCCTTTAATCGTTACTCCTTTCTCAATGGTGCCGCTTGTTGATTCGTGTGTTGTTTGAATCATTGTCTCATTGACGGTGATAAGGTCCCATGGATAGACGATGTCCATCCACGATTTTGCTAGAAGAGTGTTAATATGTTTTCCCTTATCAACGAGTGTCTGGATAACCGATGAGAGCGCATGAACCCCCTGTGAGTAGCAGCGTTCGAGATCCGTGAAAACAGAGCCGGGGAGTTTGTAAATCCCTGTTGAGATATATTTACCGACGTCTTCTTTTGGTTTTTCAACGATACGGCTGATGTTTCTATTTTCGACAAAGACGACACCGTATTTTGATGTATGCGGATGTTCCTTGATAAGGAGTGAATATTCTGAGGGATCTTTGATGAGTTTGGTAATGCTGCCTGGGTCAATGATGTTATCTCCTGCGAGAACGATGAAGGGCTCCTTGATGTGCTTTTTGGCTTGCAGGAGGGCATGGGCGGTCCCAAGTTGTTTTTCTTGGATGATGTAGGTTATCTTGACATTCTTGTAATCTTTGAAATATTCCATGATGACTTCTTTTTTATATCCGACAACAACGATGATTTCGGTGATCCCGCTTTTTTTGGTTGCATCAAAGACGTATTCGAGCAATGGTTTATTGGCAACAGGGAGCATGACTTTCGGCATGGTCTCTGTGAACGGCCTGAGCCGTTTTCCTTCGCCTGCCGCTAA
>JAFGFQ010000038.1 GCA_016930995.1 Thermoplasmatota archaeon
GGACGGCGGGATGAGGAAAAATCCCGTGCCAAGGAGCGGTTCTTCTCACATCGGAATGATTTCGGTCAATGGGATCCAAAAAACCAACGCCCGGAGCTTTGGGATCTTTACAATGGACGAAAACACCATGGAGAACATTTCAGGGTTTTCCCTTTAAGCAACTGGACGGAACTAGATATTTGGCAGTACATCCTCAAGGAGCAGATACAGATTCCTTCGATTTATTTCTCACATACACGTGATTGCATCATCCGTGATGGTGTCATCTACGCGTATTCAGATTACCTTCATCTTGATGAGACAGATAGGAAAAAAGTACAATCCATGACGGTTCGATTCCGGACTGTTGGAGATATGACGTGCACAGGAGGTGTACCATCACAAGCCAGTACTGTGGAAGAAATCGTCCAGGAAGTCGCTGCGTATCGTGTCTCCGAGCGGGAAAATCGAGCCGACGACCGCCGGTCTGAAAACGCTCTTGAGGATCGAAAGAAGGAGGGATATTTCTAGCATGGATGAAAAAAGCTATCTTGACATGGATTTGCTGCGGTTTACGACAGCAGGGAGTGTCGATGATGGAAAAAGCACTCTTATTGGTCGATTGCTGTACGATAGTAAGACCCTCTTTGAGGATCAGCTGCAGAACCTTGAGCGGATCAGTCAGCAGCGTGGTGAAGGACTGAATCTTGCATTGCTGACAGATGGATTGCGGGCAGAACGTGAGCAAGGAATCACTATTGATGTTGCGTATCGATATTTTGCTACCCCCGTGAGAAAATTCATCATCGCTGACACCCCGGGTCATATCCAGTACACCAGAAACATGGTGACGGGTGCATCAACTGCGAATCTCGCGTTGATTCTTGTTGATGCTCGTAACGGGGTGACCGAACAGACGCATCGTCACATCTTTATCGCCTCGCTGCTTCAAATCCCTCATTTTGTTATCTGTATCAACAAGATGGACCTTGTCGACTATAAACAAGAAGTCTATAACACGATAAAGGATCAGATAGAAGATTTCATTTCAAAGCTCTCTGTGCATGATATCATGTTTATCCCTATTAGCGCGTTACTTGGTGATAACGTGGTGAATGCATCAAAAAACATGCAATGGTATCAAGGTCCAACACTGTTGTATCATCTTGAACATGTACATATTGGTAGTGATGAAAACCTTGTCGACTGCCGCTTCCCAGTGCAGTATGTCATCCGGCCACGTTCTGATGCATACCATGATTATCGAGGGTATGCTGGGAGAATCGCATCTGGTATCTTCAAACCAGGGGACAGCGTCATTGTTCTACCTTCAGGTTTTACGACAACAATTAAGTCAATCGAAGATGCACACGGGGAAATCCCTGAGGCGTTCCCTCCGATGTCGGTGGTGATGCAGCTTACTAATGATTTGGACATCAGCAGAGGGGACATGTTGGTTCGACCCCATAACGCCCCTTTCATCAGTACTGAGGTGGATTGCATGGTTTGTTGGATGAACGTAAAACCATTGACCACAGGAACCAGGTATGTCCTCCGTCATACCACAAGGGAGATTAAAGGGATCGTTAAAGAAATCCAATATAAAATTGATATCAATACCCTCCATAGGATTCCTGAGGTGACAAGACTGGATCTCAACGAAATCGGACGAATCACTATCCGGACCGCTCAACCATTGTTCTACGATAGTTATCAGCATAATCGGGCCACAGGATGTATGATTTTAATTGATGAGAAGACGAATGAGACTGTGGGTGCTGGAATGATTCGTGAACCCTCTCCCAAGATTCCTGAGAAGAAAAAAAGTGAGGAATAAAGCGATGAAGAAACATCAGGGTGTTACCATCTGGTTTACAGGGCTTCCGTGCTGTGGGAAAACAACTATCGCAGATCAGGTCGGTGATATCTTGAAAAGGAAAGGGTTCTTGGTTGAACGACTTGATGGTGATCTGGTTCGTCAGAACTTTTCTAGTGATCTTGGTTTTTCAAAAAAAGATAGGGATGAGAATATCAGACGTGCTATCTTTCTTGCAGATATGCTGACCCGCAATAATGTCGTGGTGCTCGCAAGCTTTGTCTCCCCGTATAAGAAACAGAGAAGAAAAGCGCGAAAGGAAATAAAACATTTTGTTGAAGTGTATGTACGATGCCCTGTGAAAATCTGTATGAAACGTGATGTGAAGGGCATGTATCGAAAAGCCCTTGAAGGGAAAATTAAGCATTTCACGGGTGTCGATGATCCGTATGAAGAGCCTGAAAACCCAGAGATCATCGTTGATACTGACATTGAATCTGTCGATGAGAGTGTAGGTAAGGTTTTACAGAAAATAGAAGAACTTGGATATCTGACGGAATAACGGTAGTTCACAGAACTCTTTCATAAAAAAATAAATGGAATGCAATGATTCCTTATTCTTTATGTTTTCTCACTTTTTCTTTTCGAGTAATAAATGATGTCAGTGTGTTTCGTATATCCTAGGTTTTTAAACACCTGCATTGAGATTTCATTCCAATCCTCGATGAGGCTTGCGATGATATCAATTCCTAGTTTCTTCAGATGATGTTCAACCTCATGGACGAGTTGTGTTGCTATCCCTTTTTTCCTGTATGCGGGTGTAACGACGAGCCGGTTGATCCACCCTTTCCTTCCGTCATGCGTCCCAAAGATGACACCGACAATCGTGTTTTTTCTTTCTGCGATGAAATACAGGCTGGTGGGTTGTTGCAGTTGCGATTTTATGTTTTTTCTACTATCGCGACCCTGCGGCCTATACGGAATGTTACCTTCTCTCCACAGCCGGATGACAGCATTGTAATCCTGGAAGGCCATCTTTCGGATGGTCACATCGTTTACATGTTTTTTATGAGACGCCATTGGTCCTATGTTATCACCGTAATAAGAAATAAGAAAGTTGATTTGAACATTTCTATGAGAGAGAAAAAAATGTATCTTTACCAACACGAAAATCTATTCAGAGAAAGACCTTTTTTCCACGTGTATTACTTTAAAATAACTTCCAGACTGTGATCTGATCTGTTGCTTTATTTCCCGCTCCATCAATCGCTTCAACTTCGAGACTAAATCGTCCAAAAGCCCGCTCAGTCCAATCCCAGATGTACGGGGGAGTGGTGATTGTTTTCTGCTCAACATCATTCAGAGAAAATATTACCGATGAAATTCCTGAATCCTCGTCAGACGTATTGATAGTGACTTGAATACGACCAATAACTAGAGTTATTGGAAACGGCACTAGTCTTTTGCCACCCAAATACAAAGATTGATTTTGTGGGCTTGTGATGGTAAGATCAGGTGGTGTCGTATCGTAAGCAAGGATTGTTACGGTCGCTGTATCATTTTCCTGCGTGCCTGCATCATCTATCACTGTGAAGACTGCCTGATAGTCTCCTTCTGTGGAATATACATGAGATGGTGATTGTTCATTTGATGTGGTGTTGTCACCAAAATCCCAATGGTAGATAAAGGGGGCGACACCACCAGTAACCGTGCCTGTGAAATTGATTGTCGCTCCAACAAACCCGTTATAGGGGCCTCCTGCATCAACTCCCAATGGAAGACTTTCGTTTCCTTGGATTTTTATTAGCCAGACATCATGCAGACCAGCACCATACGAGAGGGTATGGCCTGTGATGATATAGCCGGTATCAGTCGTCTGCTGTACATGATAACCGACGTCAGAATTAACTCCGCCGTAGGTGCGATCCCAGCGTTTTTCTCCTTCGGCGTTTGTTTTAATCAACCAGACATCATCGCCACCAGCACCATAGGACAGGGTGTATCCGGTGATGATGTATCCTCCATCAATGGTCTGTTCAACGCAGTACCCATAATCTCTGCCTGTTCCCCCGAAGGTCTTGATCCATTGTTCATTTCCAGATGAATCGGTTTTAATGAGGAGTACATCATCGAGACCTGCACCAAAACTTGAGGTGTATCCTGTGATAATGAATCCGCTATCGGTTGTCTGCTGAACGTGATAGCCACGGTCAACGTCATCACCGCCGAAGGCATGGCTCCATTGTTGGTTACCTTCATTATCTGTTTTTACCAGCCAGGCGTTGCCGACATATCCAGGGCCTGAGGAAAACGTCCATCCTGTCAGGACGTATCCTCCATCGGTTGTCTGTTGAACACACCAGGCGCCATCTGAACTATATCCGCCTAATGTTTTGTTCCACTCTTGGTTGCCAAGCTCATCTGTTTTGATGAGCCAGGCATCGACACTGCCAGTCCCATATGAGGAGGTGTATCCTGAGATGACGTAGCCGCCATCGGTTATCTGTTGGACGGTTGTTCCACCATCATCGTATGCCCCGCCGAAGATCTTGTTCCATTCTTCATCACCTTGTGAATCGGTTTTGATGAGCCAGAGGTCCTTGCCTCCGGATCCATAGGATTTGGTCCATCCGGTGATGATGTAGCCGCCATCGGTTGTCTGTTGGACTGATTCGCCTTCATCATCGTTTGATCCACCGAACGTGTTGTTCCACAGTTCGTTTCCAGATGAATCGGTTTTTATCAGCCATATGTTATGACCGTTTGCCCCATAGGATCGGGTGTAACCGGAAATGATATAGCCGCCATCTGTTGTCTGTTGAACACAATAACCAACATCGATATTGCTTCCACCATGTGTTTTCATCCATTCGTCGTTTTTAGATGAATCAATGGTGTTTTTTTTCTTGATAACACTCTGGGTAAGTTCAATAACATCTCGATAAGAATACGGGGAGGAATAAGTGGTATTGGCAGTTGTCTGTTCATCTCCCAAGCGGTTTGCCTGTAGCACAGGAATGATGCTTGCCATAAGCAGCAGGCATGAGACAATCCAGAGAGATGGTTTGATTCTCAGCAAGTTTCCGGTCTTATGATTTATTTTTCTCAGATTCATGTTGTTTTTCCTCCGGTGTTACAATTATTTTATAGGGAACATCCCATATAAACTTGCCTATTTTGATTTGAGGAAAAAATCAGGAGAGGGTGTCAATGGACTGAGGGAAACGGTCGTTGAACTCTAATGTTAGATGAGGATACCAACGGATTAGTTATTCGAGTGCTTTTAAGAATTCATCTATGATGTTCTTGCCGTGATCCAAATCTGTATATTCTTTTAATAAAAAATGGGGTACTTTTTCTGCGGAGATCCCTCTGATCATCGTTGAGAGGTTGTTGGGCCAGTACTCCTTTTGATACAACGCAAGGACAGGGACGACAGGGAGACCTAATCGTGGTCGGAGATAGGCATGGGCGATCTCTATTCCGGTGCCAAGACTGGGGGTTGATACTTCGAAGATTGCTGCTTGTATGTCACTTTCTATTGTTTCGATCATTTTGTTACGAACGACTCTCTTTCGTTCGGACTCATCTGCTGGAAGGGGGCCGATTGCTTGTTCAAGTTTTCGAATTGCTTCTTCGTATGTTTTCCCGGTTGTATGTTCAGTGCAGACATCATACTGTTGTCTTTTTATCGTTTCAATAAAGAATTGATGAACAGCTGAACGTTCTTTTCTGTCTTTTGCCCCTTGAATTGCCGCGCCGTAGAACACTTTTCTCATGAGAACAGTTTAATGTCATCTGGAATAATAATTTTATCGTTGCAAATCAACTATGAGTATGAGCAAAGGCGGTATGGAAAAAAAAGTTATCTGGAATTACTTCTTTGGTTTTCGATATGTTCTCCCCGCCCATTCAATCTTTTGTGTGAGTGCTGATGCAAACGCATTTTGGGCAAGCAAAAGGAACACCAACGGAGTGAAAAGGGCATATCCGATCTTTGATGGATACCGGTCTTTTGGATACGCCATTGTTTTTGGAAGGATGGCGATCCCTAGCCATCCGTAGATGATCTCGAAGAGGATAAGGGAGCTTAATAACAGGCCAGGAAGGTAGTACCCAAAAGCAAGGAGGAGTAGACCGGTTGCTATGATGACTTGTGCACCGATGAAACCGAAAAACGATCCAAGCC
>JAFGFQ010000152.1 GCA_016930995.1 Thermoplasmatota archaeon
AAGTAATCGTCTTGATTGGAGGCGTTGTAAACGATCAAATAAATAACTCGTATTGACTACAACACGTCCCCCAGGTCGGTTCAGGACAGGGGTTTGATAATAACGAACCCCGGCAGAAAAATTTGTTAATTTTACAGGAAGCTCAAAGGACCCGACTCGCAGGGAGATACCGTATTGTCTGAGTTCTTGTCGGGAGACGGTGATATTTATTTGATTTGTAATAGTATCAAAGGTCACATTTCCGGTCTGAAGTTTCAGTGGAAAAAACATTTCTTGTCCGGGAGGTCTTAACCAGAGGTACGCAGCTGTTGTATAGGAATTCAATTGGTGATTTCGGATATTTTGTAGAAGCTGTCGAATATTTCCAAGCAGTTTATTACCGATTTCCCAGCGAGGAACCGTCGGTTCGATTCTTGCAGCAATCTGATATCCTATATCATATTCAGGAGGTAGTAATTGGTTTTCAAAATCAAGGAACCATTCCATCGTGCTAACTCGAGAAAATGGCGGTTTTAAAGGTGAAGGAAAATCTGATAAGGAATATACCTCAAAAGAAAATGTAAGTGTTGTATTATCTTTCATGAGATAGCAGTTTTTAATATCAGCACTTTCAACTGATTTTTTATTAGCACGGAGGAAGGAACGCTGATAATCAATTGGTTCGTTAGGATCATCTGTTTTAAAAAGAGGGATTCTGCCAGACGGTAGTTCGTTGAGAAGATCATAAATCGCAGTCTGGAGTTGCTCATCGCTGCAGTTTTCGACTGTTTTATTAAATTCCAGTTGACAGACGGGGTCAAGAAAGGTAAAAATCGATATCGTGCTGTTTACTTCAGGCATCCGTAATAGTTCTTTTTCAAGTTCATATTGGTCTCGTAATGCTTGCAGGCTGATGACACTCTCAGTTTGTTCCTTTTGAACATAAAGAATTATTGTCTGCGCACTCATTCCGAAATAATCAGAGATACGTTCATTTGCCTTTACTTGTTCATTGTCAGGCGCGAAATCCTCAAAATTAGTCTTGAAGGTCAACGAGGGGATGAAAAGAGAAAAGACAATTGTTATCAGTAGAATTATGCCGACGACGAGCCATGGTCTTTTTTCAATAATTCTACCGAATCGGTCTAGCATGTTTCCTATCTTCCTGTTTATCTGTAAAATATCCGATGTTAGAGACGATGATCCATTGTATTTATTGTCTTTATCGCCTCATCATTATATTAAAAATTTAATATATTAATATTGTTATTTGGTTGATTACATCATAAGACCCTCTGGATACACAAAGGAAATTTAAAGCTATGTCCTCCCGTTAGTAAAAGAAGAGTATAACCTTGGTTTTAACACCGAGGATTGAGCCCTGCCTCCTTAAGGAGGACCGGGATGATTTCTTCCCAAAACAAGGCAGTGACATGAATTCCGTGAATCCCAGAGAGATTTCTGAGTTCACAGAGGGTTTCTAATGCGATTTGATATCCTTCTTTTGTCGGATCAGAAGCATTCTTGATCCTCTTGTACACCTGATCTGGAACATCAGTGCCGGGAACATGAAATTTCATCCGCTCCGCCATTTTTACGGATTTTAATGGAGTAACACCTGCAAGGATATGGACCCTCTTATCAAGACCTTCTGACCGTACATCGTCTATCCATTTTGAAAACTTCTCAATATTAAACACACTCTGTGTTTGAATAAATTCAGCCCCGGCATCAATTTTTTTCCGCAAACGATCGACCTGAAACTCATAGGGATCAGCATAGGGGTTCGCTGCGGCACCAAGAAACACACAGGGTCGTTGTGTCAGTAAGGAATCCCCGCTCTGAAAAATTCCCTCATCTCTCATGTTCTTAATGATTTGAAGGAGCTGTATGGAATCGACGTCAAAAACTCCTTTAGCAGCGGGATGGTTGCCAAACGATTGATGATCACCGGTAAGACACAGAATGTTTCGAACACCAAGAGCAGCGGCGCCAAGAACATCACTTTGCAGCGCTATCCGATTTCTATCACGACATGTTATCTGCATAACCGGTTCGATGTTCATCTGCATGAGGATGACACAGCTCGCAAGGCTTGACATCCGGACGACCGCAGTTTGGTTGTCTGTAACATTAAACGCATCCGCACAACCTCCGACAAGGTGAGCCTTCTCTTGAATTTTTTTCGCATCAGCTCCCTTTGGTGGTCCAATCTCTGCAGTTATTGCAAAACGACCCTGGGAGAGTACCTGTTCAAAATTACTTCGGAAGCCCACAGTTAATTCTCCGTTTATACTCCATTTCTTTTGACCAATCCTTCGGTTTCTGGATTTCACGTAAACTCTTCAGATTACCTTGCTTTTTTAGTTGTTTATAAATCAAATCCCAGATGCATTCGAGATTGGAATTGACCTCGCATTTTCCGTTGGTTGATCCACCACAAGGACCATTTAGCATGGATTTTGGACAACGTGCCACAGGGCAAAACCCTGCAAAGTCGTCGACGAGGCATTCACCGCAAAGCATGCATCGTTTGTCAAATTCGTTGAATCGGGTAATTTCTCCTAAGAATAATGTATTGGTTCCAGTAATCACTTCCTTCCCTGATAAAATCTCAGATACCGTTTGCACGCCATTTCCACAAGCAAGAACAAGTATCTTTGCTGATTTGCTCAGCTCCGTTTCATACTGTTTGAGTAAGCGTTTATCGTTCAGTAGATGGCACGCTGGTTCAAGTATCACCCAGCCTGTCACAGGGACATTGTTTTTCATAAGCAAGTCCTTTATTGATAATATTTCCTCCTTACCACCAGTATGACAGATGGTTGCACATTCACTGCATCCTACAAGAAACACGGGTTTAGAATCAATCCGACGAAGAAGTTCAGTGAAATCCTTTTGTTTTGTAATAATCATTACTGTTCAAAATAGGGTAACTCCTTAATAAGAATATGTTTTTCAAAAATAAAAAATAAATAAGAGAGATCCAAGACCAAATGAAAAAAAAGATTATTAAGCACAAGAGGTTTACCTGAAATCTAGAGACTCATGGAAAGAACAATTGTACAATTTATCATTGAAAACATTTTTCTATTTCTACCGATAGGTATCGTAGGAGTCGTTGTTTCAGCGATTCTGATATTTCTACCGAAGAAAGAGACTATTCCTCAACAAGACAAATCGACATCTGACAATATCACTCTTTTTGGCATTCGATTCGATTTGTATTTCGTAGTGTATCTTTTCATTTGGGTTTCAATCATTATTATTGGACTGCTCTCCAACTACATACTCCCAACCCTAATTGGTAGTGTTATCGCTGCTCTCCCCCTTGTTCTACTTCAGGTACTAAAACTTAAGACATCAAAGGAGTCATAACGACATGTTTTTCATAGAAATAAACCAAAATTTTGGTCAACAAACAACACTTCTTGCTCCTTTCATTTTTGTAATCGCTGTTACTTGGGTCGTCCTTGTCACCTATTCGTATAAGAAATACGGGGCGAAAATGACGTTGATGTATTTCTTACCAATAATCATTGCCACGCTTCTAATTGAATCAGCAGGTGTCGCAAGTGGGAGATATTACTATCCAGGTTACATTCTGTACCTTTCAGTAGTTGGTGGTGGTGTTCCTCTAATCATCATATTAGCATGGAGCGTAAATTTATTCTTATGTATGAATTTGGGAAAACACTTCATTTCAAAATTATATACAAAACGTAATTTATTGCAGATTGTTTTTATTTCAGCCACGGCAGGGTTATTCGGTGTGTGTTTAGATCTACTAGAGGACCCTCTAGCCCATTATAACAACTGGTGGATATGGGAAACATCTTTAGAAGGAATCAAATATTTTGATGTCCCCATTCTCAATTTCATCGGCTGGTTTATGTTGATTTTTTTCATGTCTGGTGCTACGTTGTTAATCGAACGATCGAAATTTTCAGAGAACAGAAAGGTCCTTCTCGCGATATCCTCTTTGTCAATAACAGGTGGGGTTATTTTTGCCGTTCATGGTTTAATTGTAAAAGTGTTTGAATTTACCGGTCTTTCTTAAGAAAAAATCCCCCGCCTTATAAACCATTAAAGTAATAAAGTAAATCCTGATTATTGGAAGACATGGGTTTAAGGACCTTAACGATCGCCTGGATACGAATGATACGCCCGCCGATACTTTTTCTCTGTTGCTTTGGAGCGGTCGTTAGTGCATTAAATTGTGCAATATTTATGAATGAGAGCTTATCATATGTTCAAATCCTGTTCTTGATACTTGCACCAGCGTTCCTTTCCACAGGAACGATGTTTCACAATGACATCACAGATTTAGAGTCCGATAAAATCAATAGGCCAAAGAAACCGGTTCCTTCAGGATTGCTGAAAGAAAAAACAGTGTATTACACAGGGATAGTCCTTATGATTGTCTCCATTTTTTTTGGATTATTGGTCAATTTTTGGGACAAAGGTGAAATCAACTGGCAATGTGGTGTTCTGACTTTCTTCTTGGTTGTTATCGGTCTGTATTATAATTACTACGGAAAACACCATGGACTTGTAGGCCATATGGCTGTTGCGATCGGGGTTAGTGCCATACCCTATTGGGGCGCTCTGGCTGTATTTCCAAATCAACCCCTGTTGATGTTACCATTGGCCATAGCCATCTTCTTCCAGGAGACGGGGAGGGAGATAATGGTTTGTGCTGGTGATTATATCGGTGATATCAAAGCTGGTTTTAAGACAACCCCTGTGCGCCACGGACGAAAGCGCTCTATGCAGATTGCTTTGCTGTTTTATCTCTTATTTATCCCGATATTTCCCTTATCTGCCTATGACTGGACAGGTCTGAATATGCCGAAAATTTTTGGTAGTGTCTATCTCATCGGTGGCTTCATTTTAGCACTAGCTTTAGTTACAACATGGTTATTGACCTATAATGTCGTCATACATACAGATGATGAAAAAAAGATATGGAAATCATTCGAGCGATACGAAAGAACGGGTACTCGCGTGATGATTATCGTTTTCCAAATTTTTATTCTTCTCGAGGTATTTTATTAATCAGAAGGCATATAAATGAGAAAAGCTCAAATATATTTTCACTCTAACACGCTTCCATGAGCAGGTTTTCTGCGTACGCGAAACTCC
>JAFGFQ010000153.1 GCA_016930995.1 Thermoplasmatota archaeon
AGCTCAGAGACTTGGATGATGTAGGCGATTGATGAATATTGAAGAAGATAAATGAACTCGTTTGACCAAGCCGGTATAGAAATACGCAGCGCCTGTGGAAGGATGATATGCCCAATTGATTGCAGTTTATTCATCCCAAGAGCCCGTGCCGCACTCATCTGACCGGATTCAACAGATTGGATGGATCCTCTAAGATATTCAGCTTGATATGCTCCGCTGTTAAGCGCTAAACCAAGTAAAGCTGCTTCAAGTGGAGAAAAAATGACCCCAACGGAAGGCAGCCCAAAATAAATTATGAAAAGCTGTACTAGAAGAGGTGTGCCTCGAATAAGCTCAATGTAGCCGACACAAAAACCATTGACAACCCTGTTACCATAGACCCGACCAAGAGCCAGGGCGATTCCTAAGAAAAAACCAGCGGTAATAGACACGAAAGTAAGGAGCAACGTGTATCCTAATCCACTGAGGAGGTTGGGGAGGGAATTTATGAAGAATTGAATAAAATCAGTCGCCATTTACCCTCCATTTCCTTCTTCTCCGTATAATGCACCAATTCTCCCAAGGAATTCGCGTGTTCGTGCCATCTTCGCGTTTGTAAACATCTCTTTCGGGGCGCCTTGTTCAACGATCACGCCACCTTCCATGAAGATGATCTCGTCAGCCACGTTACGCGCAAATCCCATTTCGTGGGTAACGACAAGCATGGCTACCCGTCCGCAGAGCGATTTCATCACATCAAGGACATCCCCGATAAGTTCGGGGTCTAAGGCGGAGGTAGGCTCATCAAAAAGAATGATGTCAGGGTCCATGGCTAAAGCACGGGCGATTCCTACCCTTTGTTTTTGTCCACCAGACAGTTGTGCAGGGTATTGACCAATCTGAGATTCCAACCCGACGCGGGTGAGTTCATCCAATGCTCGTTTTTGTGCTTTTTCTTTTTCGATTTTCTTTACTTTTTCTAAGCCTATGCTGACGTTGCGTAGTGCCGTTAAATGGTTAAATAAATTGAAGTCCTGGAAAACAAAACCTATTTTTTCCCTCATATTGTTAATATTTGTTTTCGGATCAGTTATCTCTTCGCCATTAAGCCAGACTTGACCTTTATCCGGCGGACTTAGTTGGTTGATGCAGCGCAGAAGTGTGCTTTTCCCTGTTCCACTCGGTCCGATGATAACCTTCGTTTCCTCTTTTTCCATGCAAAAAGAGACACCTTTAAGAATCGGAGTCCCTCCATATGATTTGTAAACATCCTTTACTTCTAGCATCGCCATAATGCATTCCTCTTTTGTTTCATCGATGCGCCTCGGCTTGGTAGCCTGCCATCTGATATTTCTGCTCTATGTAATGAAGGGTTTTATTCGCAGAAAAGACTAAGACGAAATAAATAAGTGCAATGAGTAAAAACACGATAAGGACGAGGTCGGGGTCTCTGACCTGTATGTATCGACCCTGTCGCATCAGCTCAATGACACCAATCCCAAATGCAAGGGAGGTATCCTTGAGAAGAATCGTAAATTCATTTGACCAGCCAGGGATTGAGAGACGTAGCATCTGTGGCATGATCACATGGCGGATGGCCTTTAACTTATTCATCCCCAAAGAGAATGCCGCATGAATCTGACCTTCAGGGATGGAGTTAATCGCTCCCCTGTATATCTGTGCCTGGTAAGCAGAGCTGCGTAATCCAAGCCCTAACACCGCCGCGGTGAAAGCGTCTAGATTAATACCCAGCTGAGGGAGCCCAAAATAGATAAGAAAAAACAACACGATAAGAGGTATTCCTCGGAGGACTTTCTCATAGACTAGGATAAGATACGCTATCGGTCGAGCGGCATATGACCGTCCAGTCGCTAGAATAATTCCAAGAACTGTCCCAAGAATGATACCAAATGCCGTCAGTAGGAGGGTGACGACAAGTCCATCCAAGAGTGAGGGGAGTGATTCTATCAGCGTGTCAAGCGCCAATTAATCACTCCATATTTTCCTTACGACGCAAAGTATTGCTCAACAAGGTTGTCCCAAAACGTTGTTGCCATGACTGCTGCTAATCCAGCATTTATTTTAGTAACCAGCTCAGTGTTGCCTTTTTCCACTGCAAACCCATATTCCTCGTTTGTCGTGATGTTGAGAATAATTTTCACATTCCCCTTCTTTGCAAAGGATTCTGCAACCGGTGAATCGATTACGATTGCACCAACTCGTGAAGGACCAATGATCAAGTCAGCGACAGCATCGGTGTACAGATCGTAGCTTTTGAAATTTTCACTGGGTAATTTTCCGGTCGCAACAAGCGTATCATTCACCCATGCCCATCCCGTTGTTCCTGTTTGCGCACCAACCGTATAATTTTTCAGATCCTCAATCGTTGTTATATTGACATCAGCGCCGACTTTCACAAGCACCGCTTGGTTAGCGTCATAATAAGGGTTACTAAAGTCAACCTGTTGTTTTCGTTCATCGGTGATGGTCATTGCTGCTGCGATGACATCAACTTTACCGGTTTGCAATGACGGAATCAACGAATCAAAACCAATATCCTGAACTTCAACGGTATATCCTTGGTCAGTGAGTATTTGTTTTATTAAATCTATATCGAATCCAATGATATTGCCAGCTGCATCTTTGTATTCAAACGGCGGAAAATCCGCTGATGTTCCAACAATAATTTTATTTTCAGTCTCCTGCGTACATCCTGATAACGCAATGGTTCCAATAACCACTGCTGTTACCAAGATAATTGAGAATATTTTCTTTTTCTGTTGCATAATTGACCTCACCCTTAGGTTCTGAAAGATAATCAGAGGAGTATTATTTAAATATTGTAGTAATTTCGAAGGAGAATTTGAACGATATAGAAAAGCGTTTTTATTTTTTTGTAAGATATTTTACGAGACCTGGTGTGATGACTGGTTTATTTTCAATGATGGGATATCCGAATGGTAGTATCGTTGAGTGGACTGCGTCATGGACGATTTCTATTTCATTTGTGATTTCAATGTCTTTTAACTTTAATCCAAGACAGATTGCCTTTGCTACAAATACGGCCCCATCAATCGAAAGCTGGAGTTTCCCAAGATGACGGACGGTAAAATCTGATGTGTCACTGATCATTTTTTTTGTTCGTCCTTTCGGTTTCTCGTAACCGAGCAGCCCACCAACAATGATGATATCATTTTTTTTACAATCCAATGGTGTGAGTGGTTTTTTTGCCTGTGGATCAAGGACGATACATTTCTTTTGAGAGAAAAGGCTGGATGCTTTCTCGTTTTCAACAGAACCTAATCTTTTCAATATCTGTGCTGTTTTCTTTTGTGTAACTCTTGTAAAAACCAGTTCACCAGTCCAGAGTTTAGCAGCATGTTTGTATTCAAGGAGCAACCATTCTGAGAGGTCAGGTTCACAATGTTCAATGACAAGGGTTGGTGGTTTTTTCATAGGGGGTGTATCTGCGTACGGGGGAAGGGGATAATAATAGTTACTGCGTAAAAAGGTATTTGAATAAGAGAAGTATCGATGGTGTGGTCGTATGGATAGAATCGGGTCGTATGAAATAAAACCGTTCTCGAAGGCTCGTCAGGATATCGTGGTTGTCTCCCAAGAGGGGAAACGACGTCTGAATATCCACGCGTTACTTGAGATTGATGTGACTGATGCCCGGAAAATCATTAAAGATTTAAAAGCAAAAGAGGATGTGTCATTTACTGGGTGGATTGTGAAATGTGTCAGTCAGGCTGCCCATGAACATCCACAGCTAAACACGTATCGGTTGGGTCGGAGGAAAATCGTTTCCTTTGAGGATGTTGACGTTCCCATTCCTGTGGAACGGGAGATTGGTGGAGAGATCCGGCCTCTGGCGTATATAGTACGAAAGGCAAATGAGAAAACAGTTGCTGAAATCACCAGGGAAATCCGGTCTGTGCAACATCAACAAATCAATGAGTCAAAAGAGGTTCTTATTGAGGATCTG
>JAFGFQ010000154.1 GCA_016930995.1 Thermoplasmatota archaeon
ATCAGGATAGCAATAGCAAAACTTAACCCATTTCTCAATAACGCCATTTTTTTGCCTAAAATTTTGATTTCCATAGGTAAGGTGATCATCCCGATCATCGTAAGAGTGGTGATAAACGCGGCCACAGCAGTGATCGATGCGCCACTTTCAAGCATGGATGCGGCCAGGGGAAATGACAGCAAGGCAGGGATATGCATCAGAGCACCAACGACCCCGATTAGCAGGACACCACCAACACCGGATTGTTCTCCGACGAATCTTGAGATCTGCTCCGGTGGTACAAAACCAAGAAGTAATCCAATGAAAATGATAATCAGTAGCACCATCGGAAGCATTTTGATGAAGGTTATTCCAGCCATTTTCAGCGATTTTTTTGCTTTTTCCCTATTGGTGATAGAGGCGATCAGCAAGCCTGCGAGTGCAAGAATGTTTATGATGAGCGCTGTATAATTCATCGGTTTTTTCCTCCAAAATGCGTGTCATAGAATGTCGCCATTGTATCAATCATCTTTTTTCGTTCAATAATCATCTCAAGGTAGTGTTTCAGGTAGTCTTTCCCCTGTGGTGTCACAATGTATTGCCGTTGGTCTGGTCCTGAGGTGCTTTTTTTCCAGCTTGATTGTACTAATGTTTCTTTCTCCATTCTTCGGAGGGTGGTGTACATCGTGCCTGATTTGATCTTGTGTCTTCCGTCACTTAGCTCCTCGATTTTTTGGATGATGTCATATCCGTAGGTGGGTTGTTCATAGAGTACTCTTAAAATGAGGAACTTCAACCAACTTTTTTCAGGGTATCTGTTATTCTCGTGAAACAGACAGTGTGTGGGGTGGTCCATGGAGCTATATAACAATGTTATATATATAAATTTTTAGGGACCACTAGGACACCGGTGAAAAAAAAGATCTCTTCTGCTTACAACAAAAGAACTAATTTATAAGGATGCCGTCTCATCATACAGACAGAAGCAGAGGATGAAAACATGGGTTTTATCACCTGGGCAAATTCCATAGTAAAAAAATTTACCATCATTGATGTATTCTTCATAGAGCTCAGCTCCCTTGCCTTTGGGGTCCTGCTTACCATGTTGATCCCACCGCTGCGAGAAATCACTGTCTGGTGGGTTGTTATCCTAGTGGTACTCCTGGCAGTAATACCAACATACAAAGCAATTCGGAAATAAACCTAGAGTTCTCAACAGAGGAGCTTTCGCATAGACAAAAAACCATTCGTCATCGCAGAAGAAGGGATGTGAACCCTAAGGTCAAATCAAGATGAAAGAACCATGGGGGTAGATCCATGTCACTGCTTTCCCTACAAGAGGATAAATTTTTATACGAAGAAATACTCCAAATCTCTATCAGTTTCCTTAGTTCGCTATCGATGTCCCATTAGTGTAATATAAAATATTGGGGGAAAGGAACGAGTTTATGAAAAATGTAAACTCATTAAATAGTCTAGGAATTTCTCTTATAAAAAAAGGTTATCATGATGAAGCAATCACCGCTTTTCAAGAAGCTATAGAACTCGAACCAAACTTTGCAGAGGCTTATATTAACCTAGGAAACGCCTTCACCGATTTACATCGATACGATGAAGCAATTATTGTGTATAAAAAGGCTATAGAACTCCAACCAAACAATGTAACAACTTACAATAACCTCGGTAACGTTCTGAGGGAAAAAGATCTTCTCGATGAAGCGATTATCAATTATAGAAAAGCAATAGAACTCCGACCAGATTATGTTGATGCATATTACAATCTAGGTGTTGCCCTTGGATATAAAGGATATTTTGATGAACAGATTGCTGCTTATAGAAAAGTAATAGAACTTCAACAAAACAATGCTGTGGTTTATAATTATCTAGGCGTTGCTCTGGAAAATAAAAATCAAATTACTGAAGCGATTTCTGCATATCAGAAAGCTTTGGAACTCCAACCCGGTTATTCTTTAGCTCAAAACAACCTAGAATCTCTCTTAAGAAGGTTAGCTGAACAAGTAAAAAAACCTTAGTAGAAAAGAACATAAACCTCTATAAATAACTTATATAAAAATGAAGATTTAAGAAAAAATAAACCGAACAAAATCGATTGGTTAAATCCATGTCAATGCTCCCCTTTTGTTTCCTTGAGGATATGTTTTTAAGGAAGAGAGAGTTATAAAATATTAGAATGGGGGCAAGAGAATGAAAACTAACTTTAAAAGAAAAATAGGGGTGCTAGGATTATTTTTCGTATTCCTCGGAGCTACTGTCACCCTTGGTGCTAACGCACGATTCTGGATTGAAAACTTTGATTCTTACACCAACGGGCAATTCCTGGATGGGGGAGCAGATGACGGCGGCTGGAAAGGGTGGGATAACAATCCAAGTGCAGGTGCCTATGTCACGAATACGCAATCCCATACTGGTCCCAACTCCGTGGATATCAACGGGACAGCTGATCTTGTGCATGAATATGAAGGATACACGTCTGGTTTGTTGCCTTATCGCTGCTTACAATATATCCCAGCGAACTTTTCAGGGGAGTCCTACTTCATCTTGTTATCTGAATATAATATTGGTGGAAGTGGAAATATCTGGGCGGTCCAACTCCGTTTCGACAGCGACCTTGATGTGGTCGAATCAGAATTCAACGGTGAACAAGCACCACTCGTCTATGATACCTGGGTGGAAATCAACTGCTACATCGACCTTGACACCGACTGGCTTCAGATATGGTATAACGGAGGGTTACTCACAGAGCATGCCTGGACAGACACGATACAAGGTACAGGCGGGGGGACCCTCAACGTCGCAGCCGTCGACCTCTATGCTAACGGGGCA
>JAFGFQ010000155.1 GCA_016930995.1 Thermoplasmatota archaeon
AAAAAAAAAAAAAAAAAGGAGAAAAAAATGGATCTTTTTTTTTTTTTTTTTTTTTTTTTGGTTGCAGAGCACTAGATAGTATCAATCGTATAAATAAGGAGAATTAAAATAACACATTTAAAGAAAGGGCAAATAAAAAAAAAGGGGAAAGATTAGTCGAACTTTGTATATTGTCCTTCCATAAAGAAGGTGGGTCCTGATTCTCCCATTATTCTCCAATGGTAGTGTGTCGTGTTATATCTCCCAATTCCAACAAACAGCGTTGTGTTTGCTGATTCGTTTTCCCCGATGCTGCCAAACATAAATGGCCCGAAGAAATATCCCTGGATGAACCATGAAAAATTCTCATATCCGAAATATCCAAACGCTGCATAGAAATACCCAAATTTCGTGTTATGATTATAGTATCCTAACATCCATCCAATTGGTATCTGGACTTCTCCCCATATGTCGAATCCCCATATTCCGGAAAAGTTACCGTTCGCCCATTTTGGTGGCGCGTCTGTTGGTATTGGATTCTTGGTTGGTAGAACCGTCGGTGATTCGCTATGATGAGTTTTTTCCGCTTGTCTTTGGGTAGTTACCGTAAAGGTCGACAGTGCTGATGCAAATGGCATGCCTCCGATTATTATTGCTACTGCTATAACGAATAATATTTTTCTCATAGTTCTTTCTCCTTTTTTATTTTAATCGTATTAGCCCTTATATATATCAAGTTTTCCTCTATAAATCCTGTGTTATCTATAGGATTCTTATGATTTTTATAGAGATTATCTTGCATCTTCTTCCTTTATGTATTGTGAATAGTTCTTATAGAAATAATAAATTATTATGATGTCCACTTCAAATGAAAAATAAAAGAAAGAAGTATTATTTCGTGATAATACTCCCTGTTTACTTTGTTAGAGCTATCTCGATTGATGAGACGTTTGAGGTTCGTCCTTCCTCGTTTGTTATTGACTCAGTTCCGATGCGTATCTCTTTGATTTTTGCATCTTGGACAAACCGGTTTCTGGTAATCTCTGCTGCATCGACTGCTCTGCTAATTGCTCTGCCACGTGCTTTGATGACTACTTCGCTAGATCCGCTGTTAAATTGTGTGACGACTGCCAGAACGTAGCTCATTGGTGGTTTGTTTCCAACATAGATGACGTTTTCTTCGCTTTCTTCTTTTGCTGTCATAAACTATACCTCTCCGTAAGTTCCTGGATTAGTAAACGGTCTTAAGGCTGTTATCATTTATATATGTTTCGTAATTTTATATCTTATGAAGATCAGAGGTTTATCACTTTCTTGATTTTATTTAATACATCCTCTGGATTCTTGCCTATGATCCGTATCATGGGTTCCTTTCCTTCAGAACCAATATCGTAGATGATATCAGGCACAAATCCACAGGCTGTGATCGCCTGTTTCGTTCCCCATTCCATCGTTGAGGTAGCCATCGGAGGTTCAAATTTTCTGTCAAACGAACCACAGGTCAAACCAATATCTGTGCAATGCTGAACGATTTCTGGTGAGTAGCGGATGTTCAGTGCAGACCGCTTGCTCGAATCAAAAGAAAGTGCCGCAAGGATAATTGCTGCGACATGTTTGGAGGCACCGAACTCAAGAGTACCACAGAGCGCTGCTTTGTTCTTTTGTCTGGTGATTCTTCCATTGATTGCACAGATATCATCTTGTGAGGTTGCACCTGGTAAACCATAGGCGAAGTTCATTCCGACCTGGGGGATTAGCGATGTTGGGGTCAACGAAATCAAGGTTTGTACCGCATTTTTCAACTGTAACCAGGTCTGGAACTGTTCGTTGTTAGTAACAAGTGGTGGAGTCTGAATTGACGAGGTATGGTTAAGCACATCAGCGCCATTTCCTGGCGAATATCCTTCTTGAATCATGCTCCAAACGATGGATTGTGCTTTCTGTACTGCAATGACGGGTTTTTCTCCCAGGGCCAGTAAACCTGTGATGAGAGCAGAAAGCGTGCAGCCTGAGCCGTGTGCTTTCCTTTTAGGTATTCTTGGGAGAGTAAAGCGATGGAAGTGTGTGCCGTCGTATAGGGTGTCTGTGACCATATCAGATTGGGTATGACCCCCCTTAACTAAAACATATTTGGGGCCAAGTTTGAATATCTTTCTGCAGGAATCTTCAATGTCATTTTGGTTACAGATATTCATCGATGCTAATGCGATTGCTTCTGGGATGTTTGCTGTCACCATTAGTGCATGAGGTAATAACTCTTTTTTCATTGTTTTTAGAAAGCTATTATGTGTTAATATATCACCACTGGTAGAAACCATCACTGGATCAACCACAGGGTTTATTTTTTTCTTCCTGATTATTTTTACCACCTGTGTTATAATATCTTCATCATATAACATACCTGTTTTAACAGCGGTGATATGAAAATCCAAAAACAGAGTTTCCAATTGCTGTTCGATAATATCCACAGGCACCGTATAGATAGCTTTCACTTGTTGCGTGTTCTGTGCTGTTACACATGTGATAACAGTTAATCCATGAACACCAAGGTACGTAAATGATTTTAAATCTGCTTGAATCCCGGCACCCGCAGAAGAGTCAGAGCCAGCAATGCTTAATGCAATCTTCTTTTTCATCTTGAAAAAACAATACCATCACGATATATATGGATTTTTCTGAAAAAGAAACCTTTTTTCTTCCCTTTTCCAAAATCACAACAACTAACTTTTCGTTGCAACAATAGCATAATACCCAAAAATCTTTGTAAGACCCAGCAGCATCTCAATAAAATCAACACCACCGATTATTTTATCAGTATCCGTACTTTTTTTTCCTTTCAATCGCAGAAACAACTGTTTAGATTCCGTCACCACAAGATTCTTAAACGTAACAAAAAGCCCTCCAAAAAGATAATGCAAAGCAATGTTCATTGACAAATCATGGATGACAATGTCAGTAAAACCTGCTGATTTCAAGTGTGATTGTACCTCCTGTAACGTGATAACCCCTGGTAAAGCGCGTTTCGATAACACCAACATATAATTATTCTTGAGAAACGAATTCGGAGGAAGATCTTTTTGAAAAAAACCATCGATGATCACAAAACGCCCCCCTGGTTTAAGAATGCGAGAAATCTCCAGACACACATCTTTTTTCCTAACTGCATAGACAAACGACTCAAGAGCAAAGGCATGATTAAAAGAACCGGTCTGAAAATCAGTCCTATTGTAGTTTCCAGTAAGGAATCGCGTATTCTGAATGTTTTGCTGTTTTTGGATTTGTTGAGCAATCTCAATTTCTTTTGTTCCCAGAGAAATACCGGTGAAACGACATTTCGGATACTGTTTTGCTAAATACCTCGTTGTCGCACCGATCCCGCATCCCGCTTCTAAGACCTCATAGGACCGACCATCATCAAGTCCAAGCAATAGACCAATATGTCTATTCATGTTCTGGATCGCTTTTGTTTCGTTGATAACCCCCTTTTCATAATACCCAAAATGAAAACCAACATCGATGAACCGTTCACCAAACTCTTTGCCCACCGACCAGAGGTTATCATAATAGTTCTGTATCTTTTCTTCCATGGTCAGCATTTGATCCGTCACTGCCAATCGCCCCTCTTGAATTACTATAACATATATAAAATCTCTTCATAGCACTAGATTCTCATAGGATGATGTGATAGGTATTCCACGTAGCAATAAAATTTCACATCAAAAAAATAAAGGAAAATAAACCAATAATAAACTTTTGATGAGGGAAAAAGACTATGACGATTCTTTTACATAAGGGATGAGATTTCCATCGTCTTGTTCTTCAAAGAGTGGTACCTGCTTTGGGACTGTTTTATGCTCGATCATTACGTAATCTTTTGTGGTCATTTTTTTTCAACCCTCCAGTGGTTTTTCCTGGTCAAGAAGCAGCAAAAATCAGGATAATAATAAGGTATGGTAGTCGCACAAGTGATCCCGATAACTCCTTCTTAATCTCTCCAATCTTTCTGTAACCATAGTTGAGTACATATACTTTCGTATTTATGCAAAGAAACCATGTTGTGTCATAGCAAGAAAAATTTTTTATAACAAAAAAAGGGAAGGATGCTGGTCTCACTAGGAGGGATGGGATGCACTCTACAACTACCAGCTAAATTCCTTCCAGACCATTGAATTCCCCACTGTCTTAAGAACCTTGTTTGTAGACGAATATGCAGGTATATCTGCAAGTGCAGTCCCAGCGCACTATTGTTTACCAGGTTTACCCAGGAGGGGGTAAATTTATATGCTCTTTTTTTTTTACGACATGCAGGCTCATAGGCCCATCTTTTACCAATGTGGGGATCATAATGTCAGAACTAACACAAGATAAACCAGGCAAGCAAATACTGCTCTTAGGAAACGAAGCAATCACACGGGGTGCCCTGGAGGCTGGGATTGATGTGGCGACCACCTACCCAGGTACGCCGTCCTCAGAGATCGCTGATGCCTTTTCTGCGATTGCCCAAGAAGCAACCAGGCAGCACAAGGACCCTGGTTTTTATTTCCAGTACTCGGTCAATGAGAAAGTCGCTTTAGAAGTCGCTGCTGCCGCATCATTCTGCGGTCTACGGTCGTTAACCTGCATGAAACACGTCGGGTTAAACGTTGCAAGTGACACGTTTATGACCTACATGTATGTCGGCTGCCGGGGTGGGCATCTGATCGTATCAGCTGACGACCCCTACTGTCATTCCTCGCAAAATGAGCAGGATAACCGGTACTTCGCCTTGTTCGGCGGTGCCCCGATGCTTGAACCAGCGACACCAAACGAGGCAAAAGAGATGACCCGCATCGGGTTTGACATCTCAGAAAAACTGTCTCTTCCTTTGTTACTTCGTACGACCACACGGTTGAACCATGCTCGTGGTCCAGTCACCCTGCATGCGATGCAACAACCCCGCAGAAAAGGAGTATTTCAAAAAGACCCGTTATTAGTAACAGTCCCTGCGACCGCACGGGCGAAACACCCGGTGCTGCTCAAACAGCTTGAGGAAGCAGAAAAAATCTCAGAGAAATCACCGTTTAATGAAATAATAACCATAGGGAAACCAACGGATGTTGGGATTGTCGCCTCTGGTGTCTCTATTTCGTATGTTCAAGAAATGGCGGAGGAGTTGAAGTTGAATGTCAGGCTCCTGAAGCTTGGTATGACCCATCCGATCCCACGAAGTATGTGTGAAAAATTTATCACTTCCTGTTCTTCTCTTATCATGGTCGAGGAGCTTGAGCCGTTCCTTGAGAATCAGTTCAAGGCTCTTGCCTTTGACATTGGTGCAGACGTGCAGATTCTTGGGAAATCTAGTGGTCATTTCACGCGGTTATATGAATATAACCCTGATATCATCGCAGAGGCTTTCTCAAAGATTTTCAAAGTGAGCAACCCATTTCCAAAGCCTGTGCAGTCAACATTGAAAGCTCCACGACGCCCACCGTCACTCTGCCCGGGATGTCCCCATCGAGCCACGTACTATGCGGTGAAAAAGGCAGCGCCAAAGGACACGGTTTACCCAACCGATATCGGCTGCTACACCCTTGGGAAGGAGCCACCACTGCAGATGGCTGATGTGCTGCTCTGCATGGGGTCGAACGCTGGCATGGCTTGTGGTTTTTCCGTGGCTACTGATCAGAAGATCATCTCGTTCATGGGGGACTCAACGTTCTTTCACTCGGGAATTCCACCGGTGGTCAACGCGGTGCATCATAACCATGATGTGGTCATCACCGTGCTTGATAACCGTACGACAGCGATGACCGGTCATCAGCCGCATCCTGGGACTGCCTATGATGGGATGGGCAGGCCTGCAAAATTGATTAAGGTTGAGGATGTCGTAAAAGGCTGCGGTGTGGAGCACATTGAGATTGTGGATCCTAATAACATCAAGGAGACGACCGCGGCGTTCAAACGGGCACTTGAGTTCAAAGGCCCCTCGGTTGTTGTCAGTAAATCACCTTGTATCTTGCTTGAGGTAGCACGGAAGCGTAAAGCAAAGGAGGCAATCCAACTGTATCAGATTAACCAAGAGGTCTGTAAACGGTGTAAGACCTGCATTGGGCGGTTCGGCTGTCCTGCCTTGTATTTTGCTGAGGACGGCAGCGTGCATATCGATCCAGCGCAGTGTAACGGCTGTGGGAACTGTGCACAGGTCTGCCCGTTCGGGGCGATCTCCGCGGAGGGAAGTGTATGAAGAAAAAAATCAACATCGTTCTGACAGGGGTTGGTGGACAAGGAGTGATTACCGCAGCAAACCTTCTTGGGAAAGCAGCGGTCAAGGCCAAGGTTGGTGTGTATGTTTCTGAGATTCATGGGATGGCGCAGCGTGGTGGTGCTGTGGTCTGCACGGTCCGGATGGGTGAAGTCTTTAGTCCGCTCCTGCCAAGTGGGACTGCAGATGTGCTTATGAGTACTGAACCAGTGGAAGCATTGCGGAACATCGGTGCTGTGAACAAGAAGACGAAGATTATTACTGATATCAACCCGGTCATCCCGTTTACTGTTGCCGTGGGCGGTGAGGAATATCCAAAGGTCGACGCTGTGTTAAAGGAATTATCCGGGCATGCGGAGCTTTACACAGTCGATGCATTAAGAATAGCAAAAGACGCTGGTGCGATTATCACGAAGAACACTGTGATGCTTGGGGCGCTTGCCGCTAGTGGGGTATTGCCGTTTAAACCTGAGGTGCTGCTTGAGACGATCCTTGAAGCGGTCCCTGAGAAATACAAAGATGTCAATAAAAAGGCATTCGAAGGCGGGATGAAAGCGATACAGAAAAAATGATGTTGAATTGATTTTTTTTTTTTTGTGTGTGATTATAAAAAACTTCCTACTGAGATTGTCTGCAATAGTCAATAAAAAAATCTACAACGCCGTCCAGGGATTTATCCCATGCGGCCCCAAATCGGCTTGCGCCACCATTCCCGGAGCTTGTCAACAGCAAGGTCCACGACGGTCTTTCCCTTATCATGAATCACCAATTGTTTTCCCTGGACTATCCCAAGTAGGAAAAACGGCACAAGTTCTTTCTTCAACGTTTTCTCAAAATCGTCCTGCTTTACTTTTTTCACTTCGACGACCCAGCGGGTGTTGCTCTCTGAAAAGATCTTAAAATCAGTACGTAACTGCTCACCAACCCTGGTGACATCGATGTTGGCCCCTTGATCTCCGCCGATTGCCATCTCCGCAAGACACACGCCAAGACCCCCCTCGCTACAATCATGACATGCGACGATACAGTGATTCTTCATGCATTTCAATAATCCTTCCATCGCCTGCTTCAGCACAGCCGGCTCAGTCTTTGGGACACGACCACCATCTCTTCCCATTGCCGCGTAATATTCAGAGCCTCCCAGCTCCTGTTCCGTCTGCTTCCCAACAAGGTAAACCAGGTTACCCTCCTGCTTAAAATCACTGGTAACACAGTCCCTGATATCATCAGCGATGCCCACTGCAAAGATCTCTGGTGTCGGTGGCACCGCGGTCTTCACCGACTCATTATAGAAGCTCACATTCCCTGAGACGTACGGCAAGTCCAAAGCTCGCCCAATATCACCAAGGCCACGACATGCCTCATGAAACTCGCCCATCCGCTCGGGTTTCTCTGGATTACCAAAGTTCAGACAATCAAGCAATGAATCTGGTCGTGCACCCACAGCGATAAGATTTCGACAGGCTTCATCCACTGCAGACATCGCACCCCAATACGGATCACGTTCCATGAACCGCGGGTTCACATCAGCGGTCACCGCCAGCCCCTTCCAGGAATCCTCCAGGGGTTTGAGCACGGTTGCATCCCCATGGGATTCAGACCCAAGTTTCCCATGTAACGGCTTGATAATGGTGTTTCCCCGAACCTCATGGTCGTACTGACGGATCACCCATTCCTTAGATGCGATGTTTGGTGAGGAAATCAACTGTAAAACCATTTTATTTATATCAGGAAGTGGGAAGTCTTTCTCAGAAATCTCTTTTTTCTTCACCACGACAGGCCTGATGCATTCGTCATAGACAGGGCCACCAGTCATGAACTCCAGGTCCATTTCCAGGATCTTCTGCCCCTTCAAAAACACCAGGATGATCTGCTCTTTGATGACCTTGCCGACGACCGCAGCGGTGACGTCCCATTGCTTGCAGATATGCAGTACGGTCTCGACATTCTCTGGAGCCACCAGCATCATCATCCGCTCCTGACTTTCAGAGACCCAGATTTCCCAGGGTTTCAATCCCTCCTCCTTCAACGGCACGTTATCAAGATGGATTTCCGCTCCCATGTTCGCGGAGTAGGCAAGCTCCCCGGATACACAGGATAAGCCCCCACCACCAAAATCCTTGAACCCCTCTAAAAGTCCTTTCCGGTTACACTCCAGGCATGCATGGATCACCGGTTCTTTGGTGATCGGGTCGCCGACCTGCACCGCTGATCTGCTACTTTCCTCACTTTCATCAGTCAGCTCAGCAGACGCAAAATTCACGCCATGAATCCCGTCCCGGCCGGTCTTCCCCCCAACGTAAATATACACGTTCCCTGGTGCTTTTGCCCAACTATGCACCAGCTCATTTTTCTTCATAATCCCGATACAGCCGACGTTCACCAGACAATTCCCTGTATACCCCTCGTGAAAGTACACTTGACCAGCAAGCGTCGGAATCCCAATACGATTCCCATAATCACGGATGCCATCGACGACTCCTTTGAAGAGGTACACCGGATGCTTCACTCCTTTCGGGAGTTTCTCAAAGGGATAATCAAGCGGTCCGAAGAAAAGAGGATCAATATAGGCGATCGGCTGAGCACCCATGCAGACAATATCCCGCACGATGCCACCAACACCGGTCGCGGCACCCCCATACGGCTCTATTGCGGATGGATGATTATGCGATTCCAGGGCTACACAATAATAATGATCCGTATCAAACTCCATCACCCCAGCATCCTCACGGGCGACGATCCGGCTTTCATCAACATTAAACACATATTTCTTCAGCGGCACTTTTGAGGATTTATAACAACAATGCTCAGACCACGCCTGGCCCAGTGCCTGCAGCTCAATGTCGGTTGGGTTCCTCCCCTGTTTCCCGAAATACTCTTGTATGCGTTTCATCTCAGGTAGCGCCAGTGCAAGCCCCATCTGAGTACTAATCGTACGTAACTCCTCATCAGAGGCAGCCTGCAAATCAACCTCATAAGTCTCAATGTCTGCTCTGATTTTTTTGAATAAACCTTCTCTTTGCACACCTACTCCCCTTATTTTTTCTCTTCAATTGTTATCTGATATTGATGAATCACTGGGTTGGTCAATAGTCGCTGACAGATTTGTTCGACATCCTTTTTTACCTGGTTCTTGTCCTTCCCATCGACAAGCAGATCAAACGTCCTGATGGTCTTTACCGTCTGAACATGTGAAAAACCAAGCAGATGGATCGCCTTAAGGGTGTTAGTACCCTCTGGGTCTGAGATGCCTTTCTTGAGCTGAACCGTGACTTTTACTTCGAACATACACACCGTGCCGGCTAATCTGAAAATAGATAGATTAAGGTATCGTTTAGAATGTTTTGAGTACGTCTTCCACCTGTTTTCTGAACTGTGAAAGACTGCCTCTGTTCGGAATGACGATATCTGCCTGTGCTATCACCTTCTGCAGGCCCCAGGCGATTTCCCGTCTGTCGCGCTCCTCGAGATTCCTGAGATCCTTGGCATCATCGGTTCTCCCGCGAGACAATGCTCTTTTTCTGCGCAGCTCATCAGGTGCGTCGATGGCGATAAGGATGAAATCCTCCCCAAGCATTTGATAGAAAAACTCGAGTTCCTCTTTGTTCCGCACCCCATCGATGATGAGCAAGGAGGCATTTTTCAACGTACCTATTTTTTCAACAGTACGTCGTGCCCAGATGTCCATGCCATAGTGCTTTCGCATGCTGCTGGCGACATCCCCTACGTTTTTATCATCAAGCGGTCTACCTTGTCGCTGTGTTTCCTCCCAGACCAAGTCTCCCATGCGGACGACCGGGATTCCTTTATCTTTTGCAATAATAACTGCCTCGGACTTTCCCGAAGCAGGCAATCCGGTGAACGCGACAATCTTCATTGAGGAAGCCATCCATATATTGAAAGTGCAGGGGGAGCGATTTGAACGCTCGGGTGCCTGCGCAACAGGGTCTCTTCGTGCGACCTGCACTCCTAAGCCCTGCCCCTTGGACCAAGCTCGGGTACCCCTGCAGTTCTTGCGGACGCTAATACCATAACGTAATCAAAAAGTTTTGTACCATAATGATGCTAACTTTTTTCCTACTTTTTTATCTCTTTCAGAAGCAGTTTTTCACCATATTTCTTGTAGCAATCTTCGCAGAATTTCCGTGCGATAAGCGAATGGATATGGTCGTTGATCCCTTTCTCCACATAATGAAGATCGTTTGGAAGAATCTGTTTATCGCAATAGATACACACGGTGGGAAACTGCGAATGCCTGGTAATCAAGCAGGTTCGTAGATTCTTTTCCATCATCTCTCCTCGTAGTATATTCCTACGTTTGAGTATTAATACCTTTCTGATACCCTGAGGATTCCTTATAGGCGAGGATGGACTAGCTTTAAGTATAGGCAACGGTATTCCCGAAAGACATCTCAGAGATATGGCGGTGGAGACTGCCTCCCATAGCGAGCATTCATCTCCTCTTTTGGGGTAATGCCTATAGGGGTGGGGTAGTCAGGAAATCCCGACGGGCCCATAACCCGTAGACCAATGGTTCAAATCCATTCCCCGCTACTTTTTTTTCTTTCAAACACCAGGTTTAAGAAGACCGCTTCTTTTCCCTTCAGCTTATGAAACCATCAGTCGAACGGTTCTGGGAAATCGACGCCCTCCGCGGTATTGCTATTATCATGATGATAGGGTATCATTTCCTTTTTGACCTGGTATTTTTTGATATCGTCCGGGTTGATTTATCTGCACTGCCGGTCCTGCTTGTCTTATATCCCATTGATGCACTGTTCTTAACGTTGGTCGGCATCTCTCTTACGCTGAGTTTTTCGAGAGTGCAGCGCACACTCAATCGAAATGGTCTGTTAAAAAAATTTTTCAAGCGAGGTATCATGATTTTTTGTTACGGTCTGCTCATTACACTCGTCACGTGGGTGTACCCTCATGATGGGTTCATCGTCTTTGGGGTTCTGCACTGCATTGGCCTGTCGATTCTGCTTGCGTACCCTTTCCTAAAGACTCGTTTCATTGCGCTAATCGGAGGAGTTTTTTGTATCATATTTGGTATATTACTCCAAAATACTTTTTCAGTTGACTTCCCCTGGCTGCTCTGGCTTGGGGTTGTTCCATCGGATTTCTACACCCTTGATTACTTCCCCTTGTTACCCTGGTTTGGAGTCGTCCTTTTTGGGGTGTTTCTCGGTAATAGTCTGTATAAAAACAACACACGAGTGGTTCCCATAAATGACCATTCGCAATTCATCGGGCTTCGCCTGCTCTGTTTTCTCGGCAAACACTCACTTGTCATCTATCTACTGCATCAACTTATCATCATCGGATTATTATATCTGCTCTTCGGTTTCTAACCGGTTCACGTACCGTATTATTCGCGGGATCGTCGTAATCAAGTGCACGTTCTTTGTATCCTGTCTTGTGGGAAAATCCCGCAACATCCAGAACACATGATCCGCGACCTCCACAGCAGACTGTCTCTGCTCATAGTGTTCATACAACTCGATGAACCGTAATATCTGCTGCTTGATATCGAATGTTCCTTGATGAAAGACCCAGGGGCAATGCTGTGCCGCCCTGCCAATCATGACAAAGTCACAGCCTGTTTTCTGTTGCAGCTCGTTGCCCGTAACATAACTAGTGACATCACCATTCGCGATAACGGGAATCTGCACCTTCTCCTTGATTTGCTTCATAATCGTCCAATTGACTCTCCCCGCGTACCCCTGATCCGCTGTACGTCCATGCACGCAAATCGCAGCAGCACCAGCTTGCTGCACGAGCTGGGCGACAGCAACACCATTGATATGTTGATTATCCCATCCGATACGGATTTTCGCAGTGACAGGTTTTCTCGTCGCTTGTACCATCGATCTGAGGATATCCTCTAGCTTGGGTAAATCCTTTAACAATGCCGCACCACAGCCTTTCTGCAGATAATCCTCTTCGATGCATCCGACGTTCAGATCAATGATGTCTGCTACCTCCTGAATCGCCTGAACCGCTCTGATAAGTGTCTTTTTTTCACCACCGATTAATTGAACATTTACCGGATGTTCCATATCCTGAATGTTAAGAAACTTCTTTACTTCATCTTGTTTTTTACCACTGATGATATCTGCATCGATCATCTGTGTATAGATAAGACCCGCACCGTTTTCCTTGCACAGCATTCGAAATGCAGTACAGCTGATCCCAGCTAAGGGTGCAAGCACAAAACGGTTCGGTATCTCGACAGATCCAATTCTCATAAGACACGACAATAGAAATTTTAATGGTAACTCAACTTTAGATGGGGTACTTCAACACCTGCTCCTTTTTTCACCGTTCCAATACGTTTCACGGTAGCATCAGAATACTGTTGAAGGATTTTTATGGTCTGCTCTGTTTCTTCCGCTGCAACAATGACGGTAAATCCCATACCCATGTTAAAGATCTGATACATCTCGTAAAAATCGATGTTCCCATACTCCTGCAGAAACTGGAAAATGGGCTGAGGCTCCAACGGATCATCAAGCACATATTTTACGTTCTTCTTGAGTCGAGGGATGTTCCACAACCCGCTACCAGTGATATGAGCAAGCCCGTGGACGTTGACCTTCTTGAATAATTCAAGTATTTCTTTGACATAGATATTCGTGGGTGTAAGCATGATCTCCCCGATGGTTTTCCCCGGATACCACCCATCTGGGAACTCATCAGTATAGGAAAACTCTGCTTCTTCAACCACACGACGTGCAAGCGTATAGCCATTGGAATGAATCCCACTGCTACTCAACCCGATGATACTATCGCCCGGTTTAATCATATCACCCATGATAATACGATTTTTCTTCACATACGCAAGACACGTTCCCGCAAGATCAAAACCATTGATAAGCTCAGGGAGGTCTGCAGTCTCACCCCCGACAATCGAGATGTTAGAAAGCTTCGCACCTTTCTCCAGACCCTTTCCAATCTCCCGGGTAATTTTTGGGTTCGGATCCTCCATAGCAAGATAATCAACGAAAGCCAACGGTTCGGCACCAACACACAACGCATCATTGACATTCATCGCGATACAGTCAATGCCAATCGTATCATATTTCTTCAATGCCTCAGCAATTCTGACTTTCGTTCCAACACCATCAGTGCATAACACCAACGCATAGTCACTAAACTCAATAAGTCCAGCATAATGTCCCCCCAGCGGTCTCCCAATCCTTCCTTTTCGCTTCGTACGAATACTTGACATGAGCTGTTTGATCGCTTCTTCTTTTTCTTCGATGTCCACACCGCTTTCCTTATACGTCATTTTCTTCAAGAAATATCGCCTCTATTTTCCCTGTACCGGAAAACTTGTACACAGTGATAAACCTTTTTACCTAACTGTGAGAAAAATGTTCTATTGACTTGTTCACCATCCACAAACATTAAAAAAAGTAGACTCCCCAATATTTCTTGACCCTCAAAAATTTTTACTTTTTATGGACAGATATTCACATTCCCTGTTGTTTTGTTAAAACAAAAGATTTGGAGCTATCAACCTCAGTAATGGTAAGTTTTTTACTATCATCTGAGAAAACATACGAATAATTCGTAAGTGGAATTGTTATTTCCCCAGACATTTCCAGGGTCAGTATCCCATTATTTATTTCCCATATCCCGTTTTTCAGAGACACATCGCCCGTACCTATCTCAATATTTATTTCAAAGGTACCATTAGCGAAAAACACGATAACATTCGGTAATGGTACTTCCATCAGAATCCCTTCGGTATTCCATGCCCCTAGGATTCTATCTTCGTCTTTTAAAAATACCTCGCTGATTTGATTACATCCGCTGAAACCGATGCAGATAAAGAGGATAATGATTCCTATGATAACTAATTCATTTCTCATGATCTTTGCTTCCACTCGGGTAATTTGTAATAAGTTCTTATTTAAATAAATATCCCATTCAACATGAAGATGTTCTCTCTGATGGAATATCTTTTGATTCTGCATAACCTTTTTTATGCTAAAAGAGGTTGTCATTGTTGTGAAACGATTAGAAGACATCGGGGAAAGAAACGCGATACAAAAGATTGAAAAAATCCTTACACCGGGAAAAAATTCTCGTGGCATGGGTGATGACTGTGCGATGATTGAATGTAGGAATGAGTACCTGCTCGTCACCACCGATATGATGTCTCAACAGACCCACATCCCTGCACAGATGACACCATATCAAATGGGATGGTTCCTTGTCGCGATAAACCTCTCCGATATCGCGGCAAAGGGAGGATCCCCGCTTGGGGTGGTCTGTTCCTATGGGCTTCCGAGACGTACCTCAGTATCATTTCTAAAAACTCTTACAAAAGGAGCAGATGCCTGTGCTATCCGATACGGAACACACATCGTTGGGGGAGATACAAAGGAGACGACAGAGATAACCTTATGCGGGACTGCGATTGGCACCGTGAAAAAGGACGAGTGTATGACACGAGCCGGTGCACGCCCGGGGGATATCGTTGCAGTTACCGGAGTCCTTGGGAGCGCCGGTGCTGGATACCACGCCTTGAAACAACAGAAACAAGCACAAACACTCTCAAAGGGGTTGTTTGAACCTCTGCCACGGCTCAAGGAAGGCCGGATGCTTGCACAACAACACACCGTGACCTCATCAATGGATTTATCCGATGGCCTATCAGCATCACTGTACCAACTGCAAGAAGTCAACGCCGTGGGCTTTGAAATCCAGGAAAGCACTCTGCCACTTGCCCCAGGGCTGTACCAGCTTTTCGGCAAGCATCAGAAGAAAAAGGTGTACAATGTCGCATTGCATTTCGGGGGGGATTACGAGCTTCTTGTGACGATTCGACCGGAGCAATTCCAACGCACACAACACACATTACAAAAGCAGGGATCGTCTCTTACTGCAATCGGAAGGGTGACAAAGAAAAAAGAACTAACCATACTTGGGGAACGAACGAAGAAGGTCCTGAAAAACAAAGGCTATGAGCATTTCAAACGTCATTCGTTTTAGAAGGAAAAAACAGGTAAGAGCTGTCCCATAAACGTTTTAAAGGAGGAAAGAGAAACATACCATACGGAGTATTATGCGATACAAATGGATTATTGCACTTACCGTTATTGTTATTTCTCTGCTCCTTGTTGGTCTTTTCTCAGGCTTGTTTGGTCAGGATTTCACTTTTGGTATCACTGGGAAAAAACCCTCAGTTCTCATCACGTATCCTTCTGAGGGTGCAACGGTGGCTAGTCTTGTGATGATCAGCGGGACTGCACAAGACCCTGAAAAAACAGGGAACATCACCAGTGTCCAGGTACGGATTGATGAGGCCCCTTGGGTGACGGTGACAGGAACGATACTCTGGAGTTACGATTGGAACACATATTCTCTTCAGAACGGAGAGTATACTATCAGTGCACGGTCCTTCAACGGGGGAGAGTACTCTGAAGTAGTCTCGATAACCATCTTGGTGGATAATCCGACTGCTGTCGATTCAGGCACTCATAAATGGGCGTTGTTTGTCGCAGCTGCGAACTTCCCTGATTCCAATGATACGAAACTTGGCAATGGCGGTCTGTACCTCGCGGAGGAAATGGCGACGTATTTCATTGAAACCAACCAGTATCCCACATCTCAGGTCACGATTCTTTTTGATGACGGATGGATCCGCAGCGAGAACGGGTACGGTGTGAGGCTTGCAACGCTGCAAGAGCGGCCTCATGAGTACGCTATCACGTATGCGGGTGCGACGAAAACAAACTTTATCGCTTCGCTTGAGCACCTCATCAATGAGTCAAACAAATATGCGGACAGCGAGGTGTTCCTCTGGATCTTCAGCCATGGGGTCGGCAACCAGAATCAGACATTGACCGGTGGAAAGATTCTACAGAGAAGCGAGATATTCCTGTGGGATGACACGATCACCGATAAGGATTTAGGGAATCTGCTTGATCCTCTCACATCGAAGAAGGTCGCAATCATTATTGATGCATGTTACGCCGGTGGGTTTGCAGACCGAACTATTCTGAACTTCCGTACCTCACTGTTCGTACGCTCCGGTATCCCGCGCAATGGTCGTGTGGTCATCGCGAGTACGAGTAAGTTCCGCTCCGGATACGCCAGTACGATTCAGGGCCCGCTTTTTTCCCTCCTCTGGTTTGAAGGGTTGTCCTCTGGAAACGCGGACGGTTACAAGTCAGGTCTGTTCGACCGAGGAGTGCACCGGAGACTTACATTCTTCCAGAATGGAGAGGTCTCCGTCGAAGAGGCGTTCTACTATGCACGGGTGATGTTGCGTACCGATAGTGCCTTGCAGGAGTTTCAGTCGATGCAGCCTCAGATTAATGATCGGTATCCGCATCGTGGTCTGCTGCGGAACCTTGGTGAACTGCAATTATAAGAACATTAATAAAGCCTCGTTCATTGGAATTCACAGCATGAAAAAAGAGGCCTTGTTTTGGAAACCGCTCAAGGATGAGACCGTTCAATGTCTCCTCTGTCCGCATCATTGCGTTCTTGCTCTTGGGAAGGTAGGGATTTGTGGTGTGCGGAAAAACGAGCAGGGGACTTTGTATAGTCTTATCTATCAGGCCTGTTCCTCGATGGCTGATGATCCCATTGAGAAGAAACCCTTGTATCATTTCCATCCGGGATCCATGGTTCTTTCCTTAGGTTCTGTTGGGTGTACCTTCCGATGTGAGCATTGCCAGAACTATCATATCTCGATGTCGCGTCCTGAGGATGTACCCTTGCGTGATATCCCAGCGAACCAGCTCAGTCGAATTGCTATTGAACATGGTTGCCAGGGCATCGCATGGACATATAACGAGCCGACGATTTGGCATGAGTACACGCTTGAGGCAGCACGTCTGGTCAAAAAGGAAGATCTTTACACGGTGTATGTCACCAACGGATATATCGAAGAAGAGCCTCTTAGGCAGCTTGCACCGTATCTGGATGCGATGAATATCGATGTCAAGGCATTCCATGACGAGTTCTACCACACCGTCTGTAAAGCGACATTGACCCCTGTGATTCAGACATGTGAACGAGCAAAGAGACTCGGGATTCACCTTGAACTCACCTACCTGGTGATCCCTGGTTTGAATGATGATGCCTCTGAGGTACAACGGTTCTGCCACTGGATAGCAGAGACACTTGGGACAGACACCCCGGTGCATTTCAGCCGTTTTCATCCAGATTATCAAATGAAGAACCATCAGGCGACCTCGACCAGCAGCCTTCTGAAATGCCATGGCATCGCAAGAGATGAGGGTCTTCAGTTCGTGTATCTTGGGAATATCCCTCATGGGGACTATGACAACACCTATTGCCCGTCCTGTAAGAATCTCCTCATTGAGCGATATGGATTTTCCGCTCATATCACCGGAATGTCACATGGGAAATGTTCCCGCTGCAATACCATAATTCCGATACGATAATCAGATCTTTTTTCCTCCTGTTTTATTAAAACCTGTTTAAATATATATATTGAGGAAAAATTTAATAAAGGAGGAAGCATACTTATCTTTATAGATCACATTAGATGTAAGGTACTCAGGTATAGGTGACACTATGATATCCTTAAAAAAGAACGACAAGATCATTATTATTGCCGCGGTCGTCATCCTTGTTCTTGCTGGTGTTGGGGTTGCGATGTACCAATCACCAAAAACAAGCGAGATACCGCTTTTGAACACCATCGGAGAGAACGAATACCAAGTCATCTGGACCGTGCAGAACGGTTCTCTGAGTCCTATTTCTGATTATGCAAATAAGAAATCCATGAGTGAAAACACGGTCATGATACCGGAAGGGAACATTAAAAGTGTCACGTTTGATCTTCAATGGACTGATGATCGTATGACTGTTTTTAAACGGATGGGCCTAGATAGTCTTACGTTGGAAATAACGACGCCTGATGGCTTTACAACGAGCATGACAAATACCAGTGCGCGCAAAACAGGAGCCGGTAGTATCACTATTACTGTTGACACGGGGAAAACCACTCCTCCGACCTCGATTAAAGAAACCACTGAACAAGCTGCTCAGTTAAAACTCAAACAGTCCCCGTATTATGATAATGCATGGACCGATAAGAACATCTACATCAACGTCAGTGTCAAGGTCGGTGAAATCCGCCTCTTAAAACAACTGCGTGACAAAGGTAATGACTATGAATTGAGCATTACCTATCAGTACTACCATGGGATCCTGAGAGGAGATGTCACAAAAACCACAGGAGATGATATGACCACCCCGCCAGAGGATGATCCCTGGGCTGATGAGGTGATTCCTCCCCCGTATGTCTCCATGATCATCCAGACCGGATGCGGCAGGTTCGTCTAAACATTTTTTTTAATATTTGAACCGAAGCAACACCGCGATGCCGCCGATTCCTTCAAATTTCTTTCCTGTCTCATGCATCGTGTTGATGATGATGAACTCACAGGATGTTTTTCGTGCAAGGTCAAGGAAATGCTCCCCTTCTTTGCTTCGAACAAATTTATCTGAAATAAGCAGGCGTTCTGCGGCACCCCGTGCCAAGGCGTCATTGACCTCACCGGGTCCATAGGTGACCAATCCATCCTTTTTGATTTCCTCAAAGACTTTCTCGACGGCTTGGGTTTCTTTTGAGACCCGGTTTTCTTTTGTGATCTGCTCAACGATGCCAAGCTTAAGTGCCTCATGGACACCATTCATGCCTGTGTTGGCGGTCGCATGGGTGATACAACCCTGGAAAAGCACTGGTTCTTTTTCCTTGCCAGCTTTTAGCAAATGCTCCCGTGCGAAGCCAGGTCCAATAATGACAAGGGGAGAATCAGGTTTTTTCACTGTTTTGATTACAGAGAAGATTTCACCATAGTACTCTTGAGTAGTCTCCTTACTCTCATACATCTTTCCAGACCGATGTGCTTCAATCTCAGCGACACATTGAACCCCACTCTGATAGAGCAAGGCTATCGCTGCAGCATCATCATCAAGAGAGACGAACACAAGCATTGGTTGTGTCCGCTGCTGTACCGCCTCATCGATCCGCTGGAGCTGATGGATTCTCCAGTGTTCCTTTTGGATTGAGAGCGGTTGCATCTCCTCTGCATCAACATTAAACGTGTGATACGAACCAAGATCCTGAAGGCCTTCTTTGATCACTCCTTGGATGCGAAGCCTGTTTGAGAATTCATGAAATGCGACCTTTTCTACACAAATCCCCAGCTTCATTTTTTTCTTCTCTGTTTTCTTGGCTCGGAGTTTGTCTGCTTTTTCGCCTTCCGCGGTCCGGAATGTTACCGCACGAACCAGGTCCCCCTCCTCGATAATATTGTACAGATGCCAGATATCGTCAAGATTCTCGGGTACAAGCTTTATTTCACCACTCTTCGGGTCTTTAAAGATGACTTTCACGACAACCCACCTAACGCAGTTCAAATCCAATGGTTTTTAGAATCGTACATTCCCCCGGTGGAAGTACTTTTTCGACTATGTCCGTCGACACTTGAAACGCCTCCGCAAGTATTCGTGCCACGGTGCTCTTTTTTGTCACACCGGGGATAAGGATAGCGTATCCGTTTATCGCGTGTGCAGCGACCGCTGATACCGGACCACCCATGAGCCTTTCTTCATCACCAAGACGAATACGACCGACGGCAACCTCCAGTTTGCATCGATGATAATTCCGTTTCCCACGGATGATAAATGCACCTTTCGGGACATACTCCCCGCTCTCTGGTGTTTTACTCACCTGCTCAGGCAGCACCCAGTACACCGATGCCTCAGCGAACTGGTTCCATGCCCGCGAGTATGACGCAGCGAACAAACAGGCTTCCTCCAATGTCTTTTCTGATATGAAACGTTTTTCATCGTCGATTCCTTTGCTTTTAATAACGCAGCTTGGAGCCCCATGGATGTCCGCGTGCGCATACCGATCCCCCTCTGAGAGATATTTCTTTACTACGATATCATTACTTGAAGCATCTTTGCCTGCAACGACGATGTTTTCCTCCGAGGAGATGAACCAGCGGAACCGTTCAAACCACCAGTGTTTCTCATGGGTGCGTTGCTTTTTCATCACAACGACTTCGGATTCCTTGAGTGTCTCTAAAGCATGTCTCGTCTGTTGAATCGCCTCTTCAGCCCCCCGGAGTTTTTCCTGTATTTTTTTACTCTCCCCATATTTCTGTTCTGCATTCTCGGTGACACTCTTCCGGAAATCCAAGGCGACCTCGATTGTTTTACCTGACACATCATTTAAGAGAAGGAGTAATTCATTCGCTGTTGGGTCAAACTGTCTCACAGCGGGATTCTGACGGATTTTTTCAATGGCATCCTCTTTTTCTTTTTGTTTCAGAACCTCTACTATCTCCCCCAGCACCTTTTCACAGGTCTGGAAATTCAGATAGATAAGGTCCGCCTCAAGTTTCCGTAAAGAGATGCTTTCTTTGAATTCCTCGATTAATTCCTGCTGCTGTGCGTGTTGACGGAGGAGTCTCTCACGTTGTTTGGTATGAGCAACCTCCTGGGGCTTTGGTATTTTTTTCTCATGAATAAACAGCTCAAGACCTCTTGAAAAACTCGACGTTGGTTCAAATTCCATGCCGGTATAGCTTACAAACGGGAACGGCAGAATATCAATGAGTGTGGCATCCTGTTTCACGAACACGGGTTGAAATCGTTTTTCTTCAAAAACACGGAGAAGATCCTGTAGTCCTTCGTAGAGATTATTTTGTGTTTCCTTCTGTAGTGCCGATGCTTTCAGGTTCTTCTCAATGTTGGCCTTGGCACACAGCTCTTCTGCATATAGACCACTGAGGTTCACTGAGGAAGCTAGGGTTCGAACCAGGTCTTTTGAGCTTCGTGATACAAGGTCGTCAAACGCCTGTTTCGTCAGATGGAACGGGTTGGTCTGGGACGGTGGTGGGATGTACAGTTCGCCACTTTTAATCAAGCGAGATGCCCACTCTTGCTTGATGAGCGGCCGAATGATTCGTCCCTCGGGGTCAAGCAGGATGATATTGCCTTTTGAGAACAACTCACAGACAAGCGTGTACTCTCCTTCCTTTCTCCCAATCTTTATTTTTATGATACGATCGAACTCATGCTGGGTGATCTCACTGATTTTCCCATTCAAGAGATATTTTCGTAAGGTCATTGCGAACAGCGATGGTTTCTCTGGTACGTCAAACGATTCCTGGGTACGGCACAGAAGCTCGCCGTTTCGTATGAACAGTGACTCTTTTTGTTTTATCGATTTCTGCTGTATTCTAAGTAACAACTCGTCTCGGGTGAGCTGATAGATTTTTTCAATGAAACATCCAATTAAGTCTTGCGATTCCGAGACAATGACATGGATGTCAAATGAGGCAAGTCCGCGTGTCATAGACGGGGTATTATCCATTTCAATGTTAAAAAAGAATGGGATAAAAATGGTATAGTTTTAGAATCTACCGATTTTTTCCCTTGTTATCCAATTTTTTTAGAATGTTTACGAAACGGATTTCTCTCCAGTCCAAAGAGATTCTGCCGAGATCATCGGTGGAAACAACGGTAATCTGATGGTTACGAAGCGAGAATTTATTGAAATGCCATGCAAAGGGTGCTTCGGTATCATTATAGACCAATTTTCCATCATAGAAAAACTGAACATACCTAAAAGGGACCGCTTGGTCAGCTTCCGCCCAAATCCAGATATCATTGATGACCGTTGTTTTAAATTCACCAATTTTACGTTTCTTCATTCCTGCGTTGTAGAGAAAACCAACACGAGGTGATGTGATTCGCACTTGGGGTGGTGTATCTGTAATGTCCGCAAGATATGCCAGGGACGCAGCGATGATCCGCGTGGTATTTACCAAATAGCTGATATTAACGTTACTGAGATTGTCTCGAGCGGAATGATAATTTGGATCGTGATCTCCTTGCCAACAGCAGATCGACTCCCAACTGTATGGGAGAAACGATGCGAAATCACTGCCACTCATGCGATGTTGGATTCTGTTAATAGTACCACGGTTGACGGTCAACCCAATCTGATACACTGTGTTGATATGCTGAAACACGTCAGCAACCCAACCGACATCCTCTGTGGCTGTGACCGTCATTCTTTTACTCCCTTCGTCATGACCAATCATATCTGCGTTGATCTCGACGAGAATATTATCATTCCGTTCGTATGCATCATTTGCGTACGCGCGACTACCCATGAGACCGATTTCTTCCCCTGAAAACGTCACAAACCTCAGAGAACGTTGAAACTCGAACTGACTCAACGCATAAGCTGCGGCAAGCACGGCTGCAGTACCTGATCCATCATCGTTTGCCCCGGGTCCTGCTGCGACCGAGTCATAATGTGCATTAAAAAGAATCAGTGAGGTATCCTTGGTATTCGTCCCTGGTAATGTCCCTTCAACATTCTGACTTGTATAGAAATAGGGATGTCGAAGGTTGCGCCACATCGTCCAGTTGTGATATCGTGTTACGAGCCTTATGTCTGTGAACTGTGCATGGATGTATTGGGCTGCTTTTTCGCATCCGTAGGTGCCTGTCACGCGCGGTCCAAGACCAACAAGGTACTGAAGATATTTCAAAATTAATGCTTCATCGATTATTGAAAGGATCTCATCGATTTTCTCATTGGTTGAGCGAGGATTTACCAGTTCCTTAGTCGAAAAAATGTCTGTATTCTTTTGTGATATAATGAGTACTGATGAGGAGGATGTGGTCAGCACAATGACCATGAAAACAACGATGAGTGTTTGTAGGAATCGAGCGAGTGTTTTTTTCATCTTCTTCTCTGTAATTTCTCTGTACTCTAAGAAAAGATACTATTATAAATTTTCGCTAATAGAAATAGAAAAGAGCGTAAGTGTTGTTAGAATCGCCTTTTCATAGGGGGTTTTTGTGCGATTTTTTTCACTGTTTGCAAGAGTGTTGTAATGTCAAATGGTTTTGTGATGTAATCTGCGATATACGGGTAGATTTCGTTGAACTCTTCTCCCTGGATACGTTTTGCAGTCAGTACAATAATAGTGTTTTCGTCGATGAATCCATCAATGGTCATCTTCTTTATCGTTTCGATACCATCCATGATAGGCATCATGATGTCCAGGATGATGATACCTTGGAACCCTTTTTCGAGTTCAAGGAGGCAGTTTCTTCCGTTGTCCGCGGTTGTGACTGTGAAGCCTTCTCTTTCAAAAAGCTGCTGAAGACTGTAGACAATGTCAGGATCGTCATCAACAATCATGAGGTTTTTTTGATAATATTCTGGCTGGTTCATATCATTGTATCTACTAAGTTATACTATATAAAAATTCTTTGTTTAAATAGCAAAAGAGCAAAACGTCACTGGGGGGGGGGAAAAGGAAGGATGGAGGTACCTCCAGAAGAAGGAAAGATGGGATGCTTTAGGGAGATAGAGGTACCTCATGATTCTAGGAAGGATTGTTGTTTCTTTTTTGTATTCGAAGGGATGGGATGTGGGAAGAGATGGGCAGAAAGGATCGCAGTGGAATGTATGATCAAACGTATGGTGCTCCCCCAGGCGGATTTTTTGATGGGTCTGTTGCGATGCGGTTTTGTTAGAGGAGTTTTCATTTGGTTTTATCCCTTCACCACTTTGCCATGCATTTTTGCTTGGCAAAACAAGTATCATTTAATTAGTATATATAATTTTCTGTCTTTGCATGGCATAACTGACTGGCAATAACGAAATGCATAAATACACACGAACGGATAATCGGTCGTGGAGAGTTATCAAGAGGAACTGATAAAAATAAAAACTATTCTGAAAAAGAACCCCAAAGGTATGACGGTCACTGATATCGCAAGAGAGATCAACATTAATAGGAACTCTGTAGCAAAATACCTTGACATACTTCTCATCTCAGGCCAAGCAGAGATGGTCACATTTGGCCCTGCAAAGGTTTTTTTTCCCTCTTCACGACTTCCCCTCTCCGCATTACTTAATCTCACCAGCGACTACATCGTCCTGCTGGACAGGGAATTACGATTCCTCCAGATGAGTGAAAATTTCTTACGATTCTTAGATATCCAACGTTCCGATATCATCGGAAAATCCATAGACACCTTCTCTGTATCCTTTTTTCAGCTCCCTGAACTGGCGCAAAACGCACGACGCGCACTCGAAGGAAAAGAACTTACCCTAGAAAAACACTACCGCCTTTCACACCAGGAATACTACCTGCGAATCCGACATATACCAACGACCTTAGACGACGGAGAACCAGGTGTCACCCTTATTTTCGAAGATATCACCATGCGAAAACAAACAGAACAGAACATGAAACGCATCATCAAAGAATGGGAGACGACCTTTAATTCCATCTCTGAGATGGTCTGCATTCAAGACAATGAATTTTCCATTCTCCGAGTCAATCGCTCCTTTGCGGAGTTTCTTCAAAAGACACCTGAGGAATGTGTCGGCAAGAAATGCTATGAACTACTCCATGGTACGAACGAGGCTCATTCCTCTTGTCCCTGTGTCCGGGCACATCAGACAAAAAAACCAACGACGGCCGAATTCTTCGAACCCCATCTCGGAAAATATCTGGAGATTTCATCCCTGCCGATCTTCAACGATGACGGGGACATTCTTAGCTCCGTGCATATAGTACGAGACAAAACCACACAGAAACAGCAACTATAAAGAAAGCATCGATTGATTACCTTTAAGAGAACAAGGCATTTTTTTTTAAAATAAAATTAAATTACAACAGACTCATAGTCTCACCTATTACCTATTTATAATACCTCTCCCATATATTATAAAACGTTTGTTTGTAACGTTAAAAGGGGATAATTCATAATGAAGAACAAGAAGATGATTGCCATCATTGGTATGTTGATTCTTCTCATTCAGCTACCAATACTTAAAGCAGATGTTCAGACAGAGCAACACACAACGCTGTATGACATGATCTCATATGATTATTCACATGAAAACGAACTCCGCATCACCTTTCAATTACCAGAATTAATTCAGACGAACCTACAAACCGAGGAAGGATATTTCACCTTAGTAGAGATTCCAAATTTTGGTTTTGTTGGAGCTATTGGGGGTCCCCAACTCCCAGCGGTCACAGTACTCACCGCTGTTTCCTCGCTTCCTTCCTCTGTTGAGATTCTTAGTGCCCACATCATGGAAACCCGGCATAATCAACGAGTCTTCCCAATGCAGAGACCTCAAAGCGATAGTGAAAAAACCCAGGAATCAGAATTCATCTACGACGAATCAGCATATCTCCTGGATGAAATGCTTCCTGGAATCATGGCCGAGATGGGAGACAGCGGGAAAATCAGAGACATCCCCTTTGTCAAACTCCGATTCTACCCTGTTCAATACAACCCTGCTCAACAAATCGTAACCATCTATGATACCATCACCATCAAACTGGTTTTCTCTCTAAATGACCCTGTCATCATCGAATCACCCTTCACGCAATCACAGTATTATCCTTTCTACACAAACGTTTTCCACAACTGGGCTAGCTTTGTCACTGCAACTACATTCCAGCAGCACAGCGGTACAAAGGAGCCTGGCTGCGATTACTTTATCATCACCCATCCAAACTACTACACGCAAGCCCAACAACTCGCCGAGTGGAAATATCAGACGGGGTATCTGACAAAAGTTATGAATGTTTCTGATATCGGCACCACCTCTACACAAATACGCTCGTTCCTGATTAACGCGTATTCGACCTGGGCTCCACGACCTTCGTACATCCTGCTCTTCGGTGACTCAGAACATATACCAGCGACAAACCTTTATGGTACTCCAACCGACCTTTGGTACGCAGCAGTGAACGGAACAGACTACTACCCGGATTGGTTCATCGGCAGGATACCAGTCGATACCGTCGACCAAGCAAATGTTGTTATACAAAAGATCCTCACCTATGAACAAACCCCACCGACCCAACCCAACTTTTACAACAATATGGTAGTCGCCGCCTATTTCCAGGACGATTACAGCCCTTATCATTACGAAGACCGTCGGTTCGTCCTCACCTCTGAAGAAATCAGAGATTACCTTCAGTCAATCGGGTACACAGCACAACGAATTTACTGTACTGGCTCAACGATTACTCCCACTAATTACAACAACGGGTACTATGCGAACGGGGAACCATTGCCCCCTGAACTTTTACGTCCAACCTTCCCTTGGGATGGAGATGCAACCGACATCATCACCGCAATCAATCAAGGCATCTTCATTCTGAATCATCGCGACCATGGGGGAGTCTCAGGATGGGGGGATCCGTATTTTACCACCTCGCATGTCAGCACCCTTACCAACGGAGAACTCCTTCCGGTCGTCTTTAGTTTCAACTGCCTTACGGGGGCATTTACCTCAGGGGAGTGTTTCTGCGAGGAGTTCCTGCGGAAAAGCAATGGCGGCGCAGTCGGTGCCTATGGTGCCACGGACGTCAGCTACAGCGGCTACAACGATTACCTCTGCAGAGGCGTCTACGATGCCATCTGGCCGCAGTTCGACCCCCAAATCGGAAATAATGTCTCGCTGACACATATGGGTGAGATGCTGAACTATGGAAAGGCGTTCATGGCAGACACCTGGGGAGATCCCTGGGGCTATGAACGATTAGAGTTCGAGTTGTTCCACTGCTTTGGTGACCCCTCTTTAGATATCTACACCAAGCTTCCTGGAACCCTTGAAATCACCTCTACGATCATTGCCGATACGATTCAAATCATGGTCACCGGGAATAGCAACCCCATCGACGGAGCACGCGTCTGTCTGCGTCAGGAGAACGGATTTTACAAATCTGGGTTTACCGATGCAAGTGGGAATATTTTGTTTGTTATCACAGGGATATCCATTGACGACCCAGTGACCGTTGTTGTGACTGCCCATAATTACCTTTACTACTCTGAGAGTTTCTTGTTGAACCAAAAACCACAGAAACCAACTAGACCGACTGGGTCAACTGAAGGAAAAATAAACGTCGAATATAACTATACAACCTCGACGATAGACGCCGATGGCGACAATGTCTCCTACTTGTTCTCCTGGGGTGATGGAACAGACAGCGGTTGGATAGGACCGTTTGATTCCGGTGACGAAGTAACCGCGACACATACATGGACCCAAAAAGGCACTTATGATATCAAAGTGAAGGCTAAAGACACAAAAGGTGAGGAAAGCGAATGGTCTGATCCTCTCTCCGTTGTCATGCCACTGGACAGTTCGGTTTCCCATCCGTTTCTCCAATGGCTCTTTAGTCTGCTTGCCAGTCGATTTTCCATCTTTTCTTCTCTTTTAACCATCGTTGAAAAGATCCTCTCGTGAAAACAAAAAAACGTAATACTCTAGGTTACGTATTACGATATATTCAGGATAGTCAGGAGCTTTAAGGTTACTAACACAAACAGCGTGAGAATCGAATTTGTTTTTAGATCAAAGACCTTGACCCATTCCAACAGCGCTATGATAACATAGGATAAAATGAGCAGCAGGACGAGTTGGAGAATTACAATTCCAATAGTGTAAAAGATATCTGAGTACGATTGGTTCAACAGCACATCCCAGATCGTCGCAAAATACGCTAATACTCCAATGGTGAGTTGCGCTTTGGTAATCTCTCTCATCGATAGTGTCAGCACACAGTTCTATTTAAACATTATTCATGAATCAGATACAACGAACAATAATTATTGCAGACTTATCTGTATCGCTATTTTCACCGCGTCAATCAGTGTCTCCAGAGGCAGACCTTGCGGGTCCTGGGAATCCAAGAAAGGAACATGAATGAAAACAACCGTCGTATTCAACATCTGATTCACGGTATATCCTAACAACCCATAGTACAACGCATTACAGATATAGAGTCCTGCAAAAAAACTCTGCTTCGCAGGGATGCCTGCATCCCGTATGCTCCGTGTAATTTCCCTGGTGGGCAGAGTGGTGATGCGAAGGAACGGGCCGTTTGTATTGATTCGCTGCGGAAACGACCATGACCCGTCGTTTTTTTGGTATCGTTTGAGATTCATTCCAATCTTCTCCACTTCGATAGCCTTTGCACGAGCGTCCAGACCAAGACAGACAACCAGATCCGGATGAGTATGTTCAATTGTTTGGATTGCCTCCTCCACTGACCTATTGAAATCGACTGGTAAGACCACCCCGATAACGTCTGCTCCGTACATCGTCGAGCCGTTCAGGGATTCAGCGATGAGCTGCGATGGATTGACTGTGTACGACCCAAAAGGCTTAAACCCGGTGACAAGAACAACCCTTGCATCAGTAACAGTTGCTGACGCAAGAGGTACAATAAGAATGAACAATACCACAATACAGGGTTTTTTCCAGAAACTCATCATATTATTATATGTTTTTTTCCTATAAAACCATTCCTCTTCCCAGTATTATCCAAGTTAGGTTGCAAGAGAAACAATCATGATATCCATCTCATCATAGGCTCTCACCCCAGACGTCGTATAGGCATACACGTTCAGGATATATCTTCCATTAAGAGGAAGGTACCGTCCCTTGATCGTCCACTCATATGGAGGTTCCGAATCCCAAACCATGAAATACCCATCAATGCAGAACACCACGTACTGGACTGGTTCATCAGAGAAAACCTCGGCAGTCGCAACCGTTTTTCCACCAAGGATAATTGTCGTGCCCCGCAGCCCGGTAAACCATTTTTTCGCAAAAGAGCTTTCATGGAACGGGCGTTTAAAAAAATAGGTGAACCCTTCATAGGGTCGTTGTAATCGTATTTGAACATCGATTGGTTTTTGCACAAATTCCGCGGTGATAGCACACATAAGCTTTGTGGCTTTGAGATAATACGACCAGTTCAGATGCTCAGTGGAATCATCAGGGGAGTGACCCCAGGGATACCCATCTTGATGAGCAATCCACACACCATCATATCCATAATCCACAAATGCTTGGTTATCAGCACCACGATACCCGGGGAATGTATAGACTTTCATGTCAAGAAGTTCGTTGTATTTCTCACTTATCAGACTAGCCTCATCTCCCATCCATAGAGATCGATCTGGTGGGAAGAACCGTAGCACTTTTCCCCCCTCCGTCGTACTCGCATAGCCTATCATATCCATGTTGAGTACCGCGATAACGTTATCACCTCGAAAATATGCATCCCGCGCGTAGCAAAAACTCCCATACGTCCCGACCTCCTCGCCAGAGAAGGTAATAAACCGGATTGTTTGATTAAACTCATAATTCCTCAACACAGAAGCAATAGCAAGTACTGCTGCTGTCCCTGAGCCGTCATCATTCGCGCCAGGAGAACCAGCAACCGTGTCATAATGACCACAGAGGATGTATTCTGCGGTGCTTCCCAAGTCAGAACCAGACAATGTCGCAACAACATTTTCACCCTGGAACCCCGCATAGCGCCACTCGTGATACTCCACAGCAAGTCCCATCTTCTCAAACTCGTTATAGATATATTCAGCGGCAAGATGGCATGTAATAGACCCTGTATAACGAGGACCGAATTTCATCAACCCCTGATGATATTTATATAGCAGGGAGGTGTTGATCTGCTCAATCATTTCAATGATCGTGTCATTTCCAATCAAAGCAGGATTTTTTTCTTGGCGTATCACCTGCGCGGGTATGTGTATCATTGATGATGCAACAAGCGCTCCAACAAGGAAAACAACCAGTGTTTTATGCATAGAATTCCCCTAAATCAACTGATTCTCCTATTATTATATAAATATTTCTTAATAAAATACGATAAAGAAAAAAAGATATTAGGAGGGATACCCTCCGATACGAAGACTTGGGTCACCAAGCAGTGCCCATTCCTGAGCAATCTTACAGTCAATGATGTTATCCATCGGTGGATGCTCGTGCATATAAAAGATCACATCCATCGAATGGGTCTCCCCGAGGTACTCATACCCATCGTGATACGCCTTGAAAAACAACCATTCCATATGTCGGCCTCGTTCAATGAGCGTCGTTTCCCCTGGTTGCCCATATCCAAGACCCGTGTTTGCGATCACTGCGATCGCACCACCCTTGCTTTGACTTGCTAAAGACCACGCCCAGCACCGAGGAATCCATTGATACCGATAGAACGCCCCATATGGTTTTGTTGACTTGAAGTAACCCAACCCGTCTTCCAGAACACCCTTGATCATATTTGCTAGACTCGTGTTATATTGCGCATTATGGCACCCACCGACAATGACAATCGGTTGTTTCTCACCATTAGAAAGTTTCGACATATGATTGAACTGTAATCCATTGACCCAGACGCTATCATTTTTTGATGGATGCGTCGACCAGGTCACCACATTCCCATGACCTGAGAAGTGCACAAAACCACACCCTTTGTTAAATTCCTCAAGGACATCCTCTGGTCCTGTTAGCTGACCGTTTGATGTCCAAAGCATGGATGCCTCAAACCCAAGACCAAGGCTTTCCAGCTGCTGAAACGATGCGTTCGTCGCCATCTCCCCTTCATAGTATTCATTATTTTCTGGATAGGTGTCCCCAGCGATACCGATGAATCTCTTAAACCATTCCTCTCCATACGTCGAGGTTTCGTAGGCGATGATCTTCTTTACCATTGTTCGAACCTGAAAGACATTTGAACACGCCAGACGACCGACATACACCTCCGGGTACATATCCAGGATGTCTCTCTGCGTCGTTGTCCATTCCGCAAACACCCCGTTATTGTTCGAATCCCAGCTGGAGAAACTACCGTTCTCGATTACATCCCCGAAATACAAATCAGTCAAATACGAGCCTTCATCACCGTCGTTTAGATGCGAATACCGGACAGGGACCCACCATTTCTCTGCAGTTACCCCACCATTTCTTCCCCCGACCAAGAGCACGTATTTGATGCTCCACTGGTCAAAAGCGTTTTTTATGAAATATTTTATCTCCTCAGCGCAGTCCCGTCCTTGCACCGGGAAATAAACACTATTGTAGATATCCTCACAGGTGACAAGTTTCGTCGTCATGTTCATGTTTATCTTATGCGTCACCAATGGCTGTAATGCTCTTGAGAACGCCTTCGGGGCGATGATTACCAGTTCGGTTTGATTAGAAAGCGTCGTTGGTTGCGTCTCTGGGACAAGAATGGAAATTGAGATCTGCGCATTTTCAGAGCAACGCAGGATGTTATCAGAGGGGAGGTATTGAATCGGATAGAGATGAACTGCGACAAATGTCACCAGATTGTCTCCCTGTCGTCCTGTCCCGATATGATACGAATACGTCTGTTCTGGGTAGACGTCCGCATTCGTTGACTTAAGAGGTAAAAGCAGTGATTCTTCTTTGGCATCTGCAAGTGGCTGAGATGCTTTCTTGAGTTGTTTTTCAATAGAGTGCTCTTGAATCCCTGAGAAACTCACGGTCACCTCCGTGATTTTCGACAGGTAAGGCACAGTAAAAACCCTGGTCACAACCGGGAGCATATAACTACCAGGGGTCGACAGATACGAGGTTGCTTCAGCAAGATCAACCATGATACCGTCATCTTCAGAAGTAAGCTGTACTGCTGAAAACGAAACACTCTGTGTTTCTTTGACGATTTCTTTGTCTGAAAACGAAGAGGCGGCAGCTCCAAATCCGTTCATAAGGACAATAGCTATAAGTATTCCTACGATTCCTTTGTTCATAAGGTTTCCCCTATTTTTTTACTAAAAATATAGACTGCACGATATTTAAGTCTTTGCTCAAAACAACGGAAAAAAAGAAAGAAAAAAGGGGAAATTACTGGACCCCGATTACGAAGAAGAGCAGGACCGTACCTGTCGCGTTTGCCTTTGCTGCCCCAACCTTCACCGCGATACCGGTTTTTCCCAATCCGATGACGAAATCTCTGATGGTAGTTGATGCACCTGCCTCAAGCGTGCTTATTGTTCTAGATTTTGTCTTTCCGAAAAACAATAGAGCACCATCCAGGTCGATTGTCCAGGTAAGGTTCGTCAGCGTTACCATTCCAGTGTTCGTGATCACCGCAGAGACACCAAGGCCTCCTTTGATTTCTATGGTAAGGGTAGGTATCTCCTGCTGGATGATGAAGGAACAATTCTTCTCAGTTTCAATGTTTCCTGCGGTGTCCACAGAGTAGAACCAGACCGTGTGATTCCCGTTTGCTGAGACGACAAACGGGGTTGTATAGTTTACCCATGCTCCGTCATCGAGTTTGTAATTCGTATAATCCACACCAGAATCGTCCGTAGCAGTCAAGGTCACCGTCACATCGCTGACATAGACGCCTCCTTGCAGGTCTCCTGTGAGCGTACAGGTCGTCACCGGTGGCGTCGTATCATTCCCAATGAGAACGACGACCCGCTCAAGAGTGCTAAAGTCGCACCACCCACGCGCGGTGTTATGTCCTTTCACCCGATAAAAATAGGTGCCGTTGGTCTTCCCCGTGACATCAAAGGAATGCTCAGTGATGGTATTGGAAAGCGTCGTTACAGTCTGAACATCAGCTACGGGGGTAATATCATCGACATAGAATCCCTCCTGTAAAGTGTTTCCGTCAGTCGCATACCTAAATCGAATGATGAGGGAGTCACCTACGTACTCACTTAAATCGTACTCTTTGTACAACCAGCTTCCTGATGATCCAACGAAACTATCCAACATATCGTAAGAGCAGCCATCTCGGCTTACCTCCACAAACGCATAATCATAATCGATCTCAGTCATATACCAGCACCAAAACGACAGTTTCATGCCGTTTGTGATAGGGATCGGATAGGTGGTTGTCATCGAAGAGACATCATCGTTTGCATACCGTGATTTAAAACTAGTACCTGCTGAGTGATACCGGGATGTTGATAACGCAAATCCATTAAGGGTCCAGAGGCCAGAACCGGATTCCGCATCATCGGTTGTCAGTGAAAGTCCACTGAGCTCATCAAGCTGGAAGTAATCAGGGTCTGCAGATGGGTTCTGCTCCTCCCAGGAAACCTCATAGTTCCCGTCCGGGTCATTTGGGAGTTCATCGATGACTGGTGGCATCACACGAGGTACAACGGTATCTCGGATGTTCTGGGCTTCCTGGAGGAGATATAAGGCGCCTTCACAGTTCTCTTTACAAATCTGATCGAGATACGTTGTAGAGGGATGGAATGTGGAACATGCTTCGATGCAATACGAAAAGATTGCTTTCCCAAGCACATAATGGCCATATCCATACGCCCATTCACAGGTATCACCGGTCGTCGGGTACAGGGTACAACTCTGCTGGGGAGTATACGTCCCTGAACCAGATTGTTTTGTTATCCGCGAAGCGATTTGCTGACCGATTTGCATGAGATACGTCCTGTCAGGAGCATAGGATGGTGTGTATCCCCATGGCCACATGACTAGCTCGCTGTACGTATGCCAGCTGATACAAGCGCTGATATCGTTATGTAAGAAAATATCCCTGATTGCTTGGGTCTCAAGCTCTGAAAACGGGTACGGGCCACAATACACTTCTTCACCAGGGTCATGCGTCGTTGAACCATCAAAGGAAGACCCCCAGGAACCCCAAGGGTCACCATTACTTGCTCCTGCGTAGTTCCGGTTCAGATCAACACCAATCCCACCCGGGTACGGTTTTCTGTTCTTCCGCCAGTCGTTCCCCAGGTCATGACAATAGTAATACCCATCTGGGTTCACAACAGGGATAATCCATATGCGACGGTTATTCACCAGATTAGTGATCGTGCTGTTACTTCCATACAGAGATGTCAGATTCTTCGCGACATGAAGACTGATTTCGACGGTCGGCCATTCACGCGCGTGATGAAGACCCATGAAAAACACCCCGGGCTCACCTTCATCCACCCCAGGGTTATCAGAGATCTCCAGACATTTGATACTCCGACCCTCGTAGGTCGTACCAATTGTCGTAAGACTCGTGATACTCGGATAACTACTTGCGATGGTCTGAAGCATGGATTCGACCTCCGCAAGCGTATGATAAGATCCCATCAACTCGCTGTGATACGCATTCATATCTGGGATCACGATACTATAGGGAACCTGTTGTGAGGTCAACTCAGTGAGACGATCCGATGGGATGATGATATCGACCCATTCATTCTGTCTTTGCGCAACAATCTCAACATCCTCTGGAAGGACGATGTTCCCTGCCGACTGGTCAATCCTGATAAGAGCGGTCGTCGTCCCAGCAGGACTACCAGAATTCAATCCTGCTGCTGAGAACGACGAAAGCAGAAGAACGACCAGTATTCCAAAACCAATAACTTTTTTTGCTTTCATAGTCTCATTTTCCCCTTATGAATAACCTCTTATTTTTAAACTTGGGTCTCCGAGCAACACAAACTCTTGAACGGTCTTACAGTCAAGCTTCTCATCCATCGGTGGATAAACTGTCAGATAATCGATGAGCGCCTGAGTATGTGCCTGACCAAGAATCGTCATGTTGTTCACCCCGTAGTTCTTGAAGAACTGCGTGTTCGCAAACCCTGATAAGAACTGAGTGCAATCCGGGATGCTATCATTGTTGTAATCACCGGTGGCGAACCAATCAAGACCTGAATACGCCATGGTCGCAATACTCCCACCGTTCTGAATACTCATCAGCTTCCAAGCCCAGCATTCCGGTATCCATTCCAACAGGTAGAACTTCCACTGGAAATACTTCAAACCCTCCTGAAGGAACCCTTTGATGATATTAAAAAGACTGGTGTTGAACTGCCCGTTATGACACCCGCCGCACACCGTGACCGGGAGCTGCTGTCCATTCGTCAATTCTTTCATGTTTTTCACCTGCAATCCATTGATCCAGATGCTGTCATTATACGGTGGATGGGTCGACCAGGAATAGGGATTTCCATGCCCATCGAAGAACAGAAATCCGCAGCCAGCACTGATTGCATCAATGACATCCTGAGGGCCAGTAAAGTTCCCATTCGACGTCCACAGACGAGTCCCTTCAAAACCGGTCATATACTCCAACGCAAGCTTGTTTTCTTCTTCCCCCTCGAACCAAGGGTCAGTCGCATTTGGGGCTGAGTCACCACCAACAACCACCATTCTGTTGAACCATTCCTCTCCAGCGGTGGTGTTCTCATACGTCACAATCTTGTTTACCAGCGTTTTGACTTGTTTAACGTTTTTACAGGCGAGCCGTCCAACAGACACCTCCGGGAACATATCCAGGATGTCTTGTCCCTGACTGTTCCACTCGGCAAAAATCCCGTTGTCATTGGAATCCCAGGTCGAAAAATTCCCAAACGCGTCGTAGAGATCCGCAAAGTAGAGGTCTGAGAGATATCCTCCCTCCCAGTTTTGATCATCATCAAGGTTCGTGTAACGAACCGGGACCCACCATTTTTCTTTCAGGATTCCCCCATATCTCCCACCGACTAACAAGACATAGTCAATTCCCCATTGGTCATATGCATTTTTGATGAAATACTTCATTTCCTCAGCACAATCCCTTCCTTCCGCGGTGAAGTACACCCCATCGCAGATTTCATCACGAGTCACCAGTTTGGTCGTGACTCCCTTGCTGAGTTTATGGTTCACGAGCGGCTGAAGGGCTTCTGAGAAATCCTTCGGGGCGATTATTATTAATGAATATGTATCATTGACGATACGTCCACTTGCTGGCGGTTCATAGATAATAGAAACACGTGCGTTGTCTCTGAAAAGAATTGTATTTTCCCTAAGATTATACTGGACGGGGAAGCATCGAACTGTCAGGAAAATAACGTGGTCCTCCCCGGAGACTCCTGCACCGAGATGATAATCAAAGACGTTCTCGGGATACACTGTTCCGACATTGGTATCTTGTTGCTTGTAGATGATGGTTTTTCCCTCTACGCTCGCCACTGGACTGGGAGTCAACAATGGTCGGTGTTCCAGAGGGTATTGCTGGGCTTCTGAAAAAGTAACATCCACAGATTGAATCGTGGTCCCAAACGGGAAGGTATACGTGCTGATGAATGCAGGCAGCATCGGTGTGTTCGGTAATGAAAGCCATGCGTTTGTGTTATCAACTATGACAAGCGTGCATTCTTCCTTTGTCGTGATTTGAATGTTTGAAAACGAGAGTGTCTCTGTTTTTTCCATTGATATTTCTTCAGTATTCGTGACTGCTCCTGCCCCCAGTCCACCAAGGACTATGACTGCTATAATTACTATCGATACTATCTTCTTCATATTTTTACCCCTTTATTTTCTAATACCTACCGTAACGCAAACGATGATTCTTTTTATATGTATCCCCTGATAGTATTAATTATAGAAATCTGTATTTAAATCTATCCCATGGGGTGTATCTCGGAGGAAAACAAGGAAGTCGAGAAGATATAAAAAAATCAATTTCGTAACAGAATATTTATGTACAACACTGCTACGAGGATTGTTTTGTCTGTCAAAGCCATTTTTGTTTTTTAATCTCTATTTTGACGATATACATCCATAATGTTTATATCCTAAAACGCATAATAATTCTGTAGAATGACAAAACAAAGCAATCGAAAAAGAGAACTTGATTCCCTGCGGAACCAGTGGCGGAAGACCCATCGGACGCTGAATGGAAGAATCATCCTGTACCCCGATAAACCTCCAGAGCATATCAATGCAAGGGGAAGTAAGCTGTACAACTGGTTCTGGGGAAAAATCCTCCGTGACATAACACCGCAGGAGATTCCTGCGATTGTCTCCGGTCTGCAGGATGCGATTCACGCGGAGAAAGAACCCCGGAAGATACAGGTACTTCGGACCATGATTGGGATGGCACAGGATGCTTATCAGTTCAAACAACTCGAGGATATTAAAGACTTCGATACGGAGCTGCAGATTGAGCATAAACCAATTTATAATTCAGATGACGGGGTCATTTATCGAGATGGGCATATCTACACAACTGATTATAATGAAGATGAAAGTGAGATTCTCCTACGCGATATCGAAGGGATCATCGTCGATGTGTTATCCTCAGAAGACAAGGAGAAGAACCTGTCGCCGTCCCTCATCCGAAACAACACGTACAAGAACTGGAATTATATGGAGAAAATCTGATTCGCCAACATATAATATAACGAGGAGAAATTTTTTTGTAATTATTTCATTAGTATAGGTTTTTTTTTGTTGTCTTATAGCATTTGGCGATTTCAGATGGTTTCTTTCCAATCAATTCCAAACAAGATGATAATTCTAATTATACAACAATTCCATAATCAGTCAGCTATACGAATAAACATTTTGATTTAATGATTTCATCATCATTGGAGTTACCAGCATGATCGTACGCAACAACGTTGAAAGTGAGAGTTTGTCTACGAGGAACTGGTTTTAAGGTCCATTCATACAAAAATATTGTATCGTTGAATCGAAGCTCTCCATTCAGATAAAAATTCACATATGCTATACTACTCATGGGGTCATAAGAATCAGCAGTAACAATGTATTTCTTCCAAAAGAAAAACCCTTTCCTTTGGATACTAACATCAAGGAATGGTTTGTCAAAATCAGGTACAAACGGACATAAACACTGGTCATTAATCCATTCACTTCCAATTCTCTTATCGTGGTATCGCCACCTAAAAAGAGGGAGTTCACCGCGTTCAGTGATGTTAAATGGTCAATTAAACGGTATCCAAGACTCATTCAACCATGATTGTATATCAGTGACATTTATCGAATCGTAAATGAAAGATACAATTAAAGGGCTTATATACCATCCGTTTCGGCCTGGTGTCCCTTTAAAAATAGGGTAACAATCATCCGATTGGTTAAAACTACCAGTGATTGGAGTAACCGCTATCCCAACGAACAAGAGAATGATCCCAAGTGCCAACCATTTCCGTTTCATTGAATTACCTCAATATCACCGAAAAATGCAGCTTTGACAAGAAATCTCCCCACATATCCAGTATAATTATTTGGAAGTATCAAATTCTGGAATAGATACAACCCAGGTTTGATAGAGGCTGGGCGAGTTGGATTTTGAATACTTGCACAGCTATTCAATCCAGCGTTATCGTATACATAGATATATTGACTATCTGGTGTTTTCTTTGGTATTATACTAATAAATGTCAATAGAGAATAAAATTTCACGTAATCATCTGTTATTTCTCGATTTCGGATGAATCCTCTGATATTACATCTGTCTGTTAAATATCCGTAATAAATTGATTCATAATAAGGACCTGGACCTATAATAGTTTCATGGAGTAGGGGCTGTAGAAATCCTTAATTTTTAAAATAACTATCATCCCACCCATAGGAGGTGAGACGGGGATGCGCCTCACCAGTATAATTA
>JAFGFQ010000039.1 GCA_016930995.1 Thermoplasmatota archaeon
GGCAATGATCGAATCTTTGTCAGATCATCCCTGGTCATGGAACGATTTTTTATTATTTCATTTTGCTGTCTAAATTAGGACAATACCGAAAATTCATTGGCTCAAAACTTAGTAATTTTACAGACAAAACACAAGATGGAAATGTCATAAAAAGATATTATGAAAATAAACAATTTGGCGAAATTGAAAAATATATAAAAAATGAGACGAAATCCTTCTTAAAATTCCTTCAAATAATAAAATCAAATATTCATAAACTTGTAGAGTAACAAGAAATAAATTTGATATACCTCAGATCACATAATAATTTTACACTCTGTCACAATGTCTCAAGTTAATAATTGAATAGGATAGCACCCCATTTCACGGTTTAGGGATGACTTGTTCTACAACTAAAGGCCCCCACAGCACCTCACTCTATAATATTCAATTGCGGATTTAGGTTTTTGTGGCGCTCTATCATATCAAGGAGAAATAAATTGACATCCAAGTTTATTCTATAGTAAAGAATATTAATTCAATTATAGATTATAAAAAATGACAAATATGTCTATTACATCTTTAAGTTTAATTATTAGTATTATAGCACTTATACTTTCAGTAATCGGTCTTTATTTTTCAATATTAGCTTTTTTTATAAATAAAGAGGCAAATAAATTAATAGACGTTTTAAGAAGAAGACTTACACAAATTGGTGAAATTATCATAAGAGTTCAACACATAGTTGATGATTTTCAAAAGAAAGAAAAGAAATGATAGAATATTATAAATTAATCCTGTATTAATCTACTAGCTCTATTTTCACAATCCTTTAAAATATTAAACGCTAAATTCCAATCCTTAGCAATAATATATGGACCATGATTTTGTAAAATTACACAATTGTAACCCAATTTGAAATTTTCTACTAAAATTTCTCCAAATTCTTCCAGACCAAATTCATGCCAAGGTTCTATTGGTACTCTATCTTCTCCAACTGAACCACCTAAATTTCTACCGCAATGAGCACATTTTTTTAATAGATTTAATGTATGTGCATGTAAAAACACACATTGATGTTTTTCTTCTTTGTATAGAGTATTTAATGCTTTCCATATGGTTGGAGTCTCAGACGTTGGTGATTTATCCTTATTTCCATAATAATAATAATTATTTTTGACTTTTTTATCAATAACTAATACATCATCTGGCCCCATATTTAATTTATTTACTTTTGTTGCTGAAACAATTATTTTCCTAGTGTGTGGTATAATCCTTCCCGCAACAATATGTATTGGTGAGGACTCAATTTCACGAGCCACTTTTTTACATGTTTCAACTAAGGAATAAACTTCTTTATCTGCAGATTCAATATATTTCTCTTTAAATGGTGGAAAATGACCTTGATATATTGGATTAAAATGATAATGTCCGCTCTCATAACTAATTCCGTCTTCTGGATCTTTTAATCCTAATCCTGCGCGACGCTTGAAAAGGCTAATTGTATCGCCAGCTATCCGCTCTTCGGCAATTACCATTAAAGTTTTTATTTTATCTTTAGCAAGTTCATATTTTATAGAAATGTTCTTATTTGAATTAATAAAAGAGCGATAGTAATCAAAAACCTTGATTCTTGTTTCCTCATCTTCAATTATTAATGGTTGCATATCTATAATAAGTTGATCAACTTCTTCTATAATCTGATCAGAGAGGTTAGATGCCTTTTGAAAAATACTATTTACTTTTTGAACTTCTTCTTCTATTGCAGAAATCATTTTTTCTAGTGATTTTTCCCCCATTTTCTAGTTCCTCCATCAGTATATAAAATATAACAATACTGGGAGTTATAATATTTTCTATATTTATGTTCTATGACTAAAACCGTGTCATACGAATTATGATCCAAAGAAAAAGATAGAATGACCGGAAATAAAGACCCGCTGAAGGTATATTTAAATTAATTTAAATATAATATATATGGGATGGAAGAAATGTATGATGAGTTAAAAAAACTTATAGAATTGATTGGGGGAGACATAATTTATGTTTTGAGCAATGAAAATACGGACTGTTTATTTACTATCGGAAATTCTAAAAAATTGGTACGATATAGAAAGGAAGGAAATCAAATAATTTCACTTGAAAAATCAGATTCATCAAAACTAAAAAATGTCGATATAGTATCAACTCGTTCCGAAATATGTTATGCTTCTCTATATGTTCATGACGGTTCAAACAAATACAGAAAAAATGGAGGATATGTAAATATTGATTTAGATTATAAGATTATATCAGATGAAAACGAAGTACTTAATAGAGAGAAGAGGGAAAAAATAGAATTAGAAGGCTTCAAAATTATAGATATGTAATTTCTTAAAATATTACTTATAGAACGATTTTTTTTATTGAAACGTACCCTGTCTGCCACACAAATCAATTTATTTGGGTTCGTGCAAGTACTTGTTGCACGGGATTGACGACTTTTGAACTTGCAATCAACTCTGTGCATATGTGGGATAAGGGGTTTCGGATTTTTTGCTCGGCGGGAGCACCACTTCTGCAACCCCCACTCTCCTCGAGTTTAATATCCCACTCAACCAAGAGGTGAGTATGACGAAAATCGACATCCATCGGTACGAAAAAAGAATAGAAAACGCCCTCAGGAGGATAAAAAACGGGGATCTCCTCGAAATCAACAAAAGAACCCTTCTTGAATTCTACGAATACCTGGACGCGGAAGGGTTGAGTAGGGGACGCATCGCGAAATACCTGTTCCATCTCCTGAAAATAAACGGATGGCTGAACCTGCCTTTCGAACAAGCCACAAAGAACGATATCGTTAAACTTGTTCGAACCATCGAGAACCAAAATTACACCCCGAACACCAAGCACGACTATAAAATCGTTATAAAACGGTTTTACAAATGGCTCAGAAGCACTGAAGAATGTCCACTGGAGGTAAAATGGATCAAATGCACCGTCAAAGAAAGCGATGTCCGGTTACCGGAAGAACTGCTCACTGCTGAGGAAATAAACAAACTGATCAACGCAGCAACCCACCCAAGAAACAAAGCGATGATCGCATTGTTGTACGAAAGCGGCTGTAGGGTCGGAGAACTGCTGTCGTTACAGAGAAAAAACATCGTATTTGACGAATTCGGTGCGCTCGTCACTTTGGAAGGAAAAACTGGGATGAGAAAGATCCGAGTAATGTCTTCCGTGCCCTATCTGTCTACGTGGATCGAAAACCACCCCTGGAAAGAAAAACCTGATTTCCCGCTCTGGACATCCATCAGCAACCACAACCAACGAACCCCGATCCTATATACCCATTTCAAAAAAATGTTGGTTGATATGGCGAAAAAAGCCGGCATTACGAAAAGAGTAAATCCGCATTCCTTCAGGCACAGCAGAGCAAGCAAAATGGCAAACCATCTGACCGACGCGCAGATGAATAACTACTTTGGATGGGTACAGGGCTCTGACATGCCTGCAACGTACGTCCACCTAAGCGGCCGGGACATGGACAATGCCATCTTCAAGATGAACGGGATGAAGACCGAGAAATTGGAGCAATCTGAGGATTTCCGTCCGAAGATATGTCATCACTGCGAGAAACCCAACCCCTCGGCAGGGAAGTTATGCCTTCGCTGTGGTGCAATCCTGGACGTTGAGACGATAATGAAAATCGACGACAAATGGAAGAACATGAACAGTGTAATGGTGGAGCTGTTGAAAGATCCGAAAGTGTTTGACCTGCTTATGGACAAGATGAAACAGATGAATGTCAATTCGATGCACACTGATCATTCATTGTATTGAAAGATACTGCTGAAACGCGAAAGAACAAGCATATGCCTGTAATTTATCCGGTTTTTTCCAAGATGAGGCGCCTGTTCTTTTGGTCGATGCGTATCTTCAGTTCATCGTTCGTCTTAAAAGGAAAGGAGCTGTCTCGTGCCAGTTCCGTTGGAACGTAAATGAAGAATTTATCGTAGAGTTTTTTTCCCGTTCGAGTCGGTCTGTTGATGAATGCGCCTTTTCCTTCGATCATCGTGTAATCCCAATTTGGTGTCACCACGAGCTTGAAAAAGAATGTTTCCGGTCACCAATTTGGTAGCACAAAATATTTTAACTGGTTCGCTCATAAGGAAAATCCTCAGAACCGGAATGACCATGCCCTGGCATAAGTGCTGGAAATTCATCGGGTTTATTCGAGGGAGGTCTGAAGCAATGAAAAGAATCTCAAGAAGGAGGAGGTCATTAACATATTTCATTGGGGGAGTATTTTCCCTGTTTTCTTGGTACAAATCATCAGGACTGGTTCCAGCAGCAGATTGTAGTGAATTCCTCAATGCTTATACACATTTGCTAGCTTGTTCGAAATTTTGTTTAGAAATACCGCGAAACGGAGGGAGCAGACTGGTGTGTTTACCGCCATAAAATAATGAAGACCAGCAGATTTTTCTTTTTTCTAATCCATAGTAACATTTACCTCGCGGTTGGCGCATCTTCTCTGGTTCTCATGACCATGCTGATGCTCAATGTTCGATTACGCTGGGAACCGATGTTTATAGCATTCTGCGGCACGTTTTTCCTCTATACTCTCAACAGAAAAACCGATACGAACGAGGATACAATAAACTATCCAGAGAGAATTACATTTCTTAACGAGAACGGGAAAATGATTTTTTACTTGTCAATGGTTCTTTTCTTTTTTTCTCTGGTATTGGCGTCCCTTAACGGTCCTGTCACGTTCGTGTTGGGCTTAACTCCCTTCCTCCTCTGTCTTTTCTATGGTGTATTTAGGTTCAAAAGAATATTCTTTTTCAAGGACCTGATGGTTTCTTCCGGTTGGGCGATAATAGCCTTTCTGGCTGCATCCTACTATTCTGATTTTAGTCTCGTAAGTTTTCTGGTTTTTACCTTCATATTTCTCCGGGTGACGATCACTACGATTGTTTTCGACATCAAAGACGTACAAGGAGACAGGATCTATGGCATTAAAACGATCCCTGAAACCTATGGATTGGACAAGACGAAGCAGGTTCTGTACCTGACCAACACGATATGTGCTGTTTTTTTACTTCTCATTACGTTATCGGGGATCCACAGTTTGTTTTATATCCTGTTCGTAGACGTGTTTTACTGTTATTATTATCTCTCACGCATTGGAAAAATGGACATAAAATACTTATGTGACGTTCTCGCGGACGGCGAATATGTTCTCATCGGTTTTTTAAGTATACTCTTACTACTATTATCACGGTGATCGCATGTCCGTACGGGACAAGGTTTTTTCCTGGTATCTGAACAACGTATTGATCCCCCGGATGGAAGAAATAAATTACCCGGGGTACGTGTTTGCCGATTTCGCCAAGTGCGGAAAAAGTAACCTCTTGAGGGAGCTTTTCTTACCGGAATCCCTGTTTGTGAATCTGGAACGAAACATCATAAGAAGATTTGGTACAAAAGGAAGAGAGCTGCTGTATCGTATCGGGAAAACCTTTGGATATGTCAATGCATCGTTGTCACAACTACCGACGATCAGGGAGGTATCCAAAAAGGATTTCTTGGACCAATCCTATTTTCTGGTCCGGTACATCGAGGGAACCTGGGCCAGTAATCTGACACACACGGTGAATTACAACGAAAGAGTATTCAGGATCGACATGAAAGATTACATCGTGTGCCCTGCAAACGGGTTCGGCTACCTGTTTTCGACGGGAGGGATAGGGGGCATATGGGCTTTTGTGTGCAACGACCCGAACATGGAAGCGGTTCAGACAAAATGCCAGGGTAAAGGGAATGATAATTGCCAGGTGATTTCCGCAGACTATAAAACCTTGGTTGATATGGGTTACCATCCCCTAAAAACCTGCGTAAATGAAAAAGTCTTTCTGGGAAGGGAGTATTCGAAATTCAATCGGATTAGAACGACCGAATGGGCCAAACTGTCCCTGAGAAGCTTGATTGATTCTGGGTTTTTTCGCTATAACCACGGGCAGGTCGAATACAGGAAGGAACGTTTTTTCCTGTGCGAAGCCAGTTTTATGTATATCCTGGAGAGAGAACTGAAAAAAACAAAGGGTGCGATGGACATATTGTGGGATACAAGTTTTGAATTCGGAAAAACGCTGGCGGAAATCGCGGAAGCAGGTGATGCGCAGCAATTCATTATGGAGTTCCTTCCGGTTTTGGGGTTTGGCGATATTCTATGCAATAGAAACGGTGGTAAACATGAAATTTATGTAAAATATTTTCCTTGGATGAGGCTGGCTGGTTCCGAGATTGATTTTCTTATGTTCCGGGGGATGCTTTCCGGTATCATCTCCCAGATTGAGGGCAGGAAAATAGAATTAAAGAAAATCGAAAAAGATGTTAGCAAAGGGTATTTGTCTTTGTTTATTTCCAGTTAATTCTTTTTGACGTAAAAATGCTCTTTCCTCACGTAAAACTGCAATACTTCGATGTTCATGAAGAAATACCGGTACCAGCCGAGATAGCTAACAAATCTTTTTTGTTTTCAATCAAAATCCGGTATTGTGTGAAAAGGATTTACACGAAAATCAGTGTATTTAGAACACCTATTTTTCGTTTAGCTACTATTCTTTATAAGAGCTTAATTTATCAATAAAAAAGTCTACTGTCTCAGAACTCGTATTAACAAGTATGCTTCTTAATCCCCAATGTGCTTTGCTCAGTATAAATGAGATTAAAGTTGGACATCTGAAAGCCAGTTTATTTAACCCGCTCCATCGATAAACCATTCCAACCGCCTTATACGTTGGACTATACCATAGAGCCGTGTAAATAATGGTAAATTCAAGGCCTAATATTCCCAACGCTTTATAATATTTTTCAACTGAATCTGAATCGTTTTCGTTATAATTTCTTGAAGCATAGATAACTGAATTATAATTATCAATGAGAGGAGTATATTCCGTAACTATCTTTGATATTTTTTCATACTCTTCTTGAGTTCCTTTTAATATCTGGAAATCGTAGCCTCCTTCTCTGTTTAAAAATTTGAATAATGCATTTACACTGTCTGCAAAATGTTGATATTTTTGAAAAGTGTCAATAGTGTTTTCATCCAAAGCCGGAAGTGAAGCTATTCCGTGAATCAGGTTTATATCTTCATGGTGTAAATTCTTTGTTACAAAATCGGTACTCTCATCAAAAAAAGTTTTTAGTCGATTGCCGATTTCAGATGCATTATCTGGTATTTTATTAACGCATCCGCTAAATAATAAAATCGCAATGAATAACACAGATATCATTGATTTCATTCTAGTAATTTTCATGAATCTGAATAATTCCCAACCCCAAAATCTATATATAATATCTAGTAGAAAAAATTTTCTATAACACAATATTTTGTTGTTTTTTTATTGATAGCGTCTATATATTTTTTCTTCAAAATTTTTACAATTTTAATGGATTGATTAATTAAAAATAAGGGTTTAATTCATAATTTCAATAGGAGGAAACACATTAAAAGAAATTGAGTACATCCAATTTTGATGAAAGAGGTCAAGCCCTCGATGTTCACCCTTCCGTGAAATAAGTTATACCACAGGTGCAATCCCTGGCCAACTTTTGAAGGCTCTCGTCAGTTTCAGCTTCGTCCACCTTTATGCCCATGGCCTTGATTTTCTCAATCCAGCCGGTCTTGTTTGGCGTGATGTCGTTGTTGCCGATGTTCAACGTGAAGTTATGGTCGTTGACGCGCACTATAGCCTCGTTGTCTCCCAGCCCTGCGCACGCGTAAAGGAGCGAGCCTTTCGGGTACGACTTTGCTTGGGCTTCTGCCAGTTTCTCTTCGAACGGCTTCTCTTCGGTTTTGTCCCAGAGCGATTCCTGCGAGTAGCTTGGCTTTCCTCCGTAGGGCGTTTCGTATTCCTTCGCGGTTTTGTATTTGGGGACGAACTGCCTGCCCCAGAAGTCGTTGTTTGCGCAGACCTCGTCCGCTATCGCCTGCAGGATGTAGTGCATCTTCTCCGGGTCCACAGTGTGGAAGCGGAAGACGGCCTCGCTGCAGTTTGGGTTAAGATCCATCCAATCACCTCCTCAGATAAGGACAGTTGAACCTGTCCTCGAAATGGATTTCTGGAATCTTGAGAACGTCGCTTGGCTTCTCTATCCTGAGCTTGTAATCGTTGCAGAATGAGCAGCCGGAGACGCGGCCTTTCTCGTCGATGCTTACGATATCGCGTCCGTAGTGGCACGGCTCTTTCCAGTTCCCGTATTTCTCTTCGTCAAGAATCTTGAAGGTCAGGTCATCGACGTAGAATTTCTCGTATTTAGTGCTCAGATATTCATAGTGCTTTTGTTTTGGGATGATATCGGGGCCAGGGAAGTTTTTCGGGTAAAGGGCGAAGACGCGGTCCATGCCCCGCTCGAACAGGTGGTCCGTGACTCTGACGAAGGCGTCTCCGTTCATCAGGTTCTCGTCAATGAGCATATTGCAACTGACCTGCGAGTGTTTTTTCACCCTGTTGCACACGTCGAGATACTCGTTCCCGTCCCTCCAGTATTTTGTCTTTGCCCTGTCCATCGAGACCGAGACCATCGTAAGGTTCTCGCAGAAGTCAGCTATTCGTTCATCATCCCATTTCCTAAAAAGGAAACCGTTCGTGGTCGCGTTGCAGACAAGGTCATAGTCTTTACACTCGCTGGCGAAGCGCTGGACTAGGCCAGCGTGCAGGGTTGGCTCGCCGCCGCCCAGCGCCACCTGGTTCGTGACGTCCTTCAGATATCGAGGTAGACCCAGGAACAGTTCCTCGTTTATCGTTTCCTTTCCCTGCTCCCGATAACAAAAAGGGCAATCGCCGTTGCATTCGTTCGTGAAATGCAGGCTTACGACCTTTTTCACGAGACCACCTGCTTTTCTGGGGGCTGAGCCTCCGTAAGCTTTGCTTCGTCTCTGGCCAGCGCATAGAAGAACAGGGACAAGAACGTCAGCGCGATCTCCCCCAGTTGCAGTTGTGCGATAGGGTCCTGCGTACCGGTGACGAGCCAGCCGAAGATTAAGGTCAGCGTCCCAAAAATCATCGTCGGGATGCTAATCCTGCTTGTCTTCTCGAAAAGATCCATTGTCCTCACCCTCCAGTATTTCCGTTACGGTCCGCTTGATGCCCTTGAAGTAGATTTTGACGCGGTAGACGTGGCCCTTGTCGCACTTGTAGATTTTACAGTAGCAGCCTTCGGAGAAAACGGGCTTCGAGTCCTGCAGCAAGGCGTCAGCGTTGCATATCGGGCATTTTTTTATCAGTGACATGCTTGTAATTTGTGCGCGTGGGTAAAAGGGGGTTAAGAGAGAGTGGGTTGCAAAGTAGCAATGGATAAAATAATTTTATATGATTGACGATTCATAGATGAGTTATGGACAGCCAGACCCAAAAAGAATTTGATAAGGAATTGTTGCCGGTGATTCTGTTATTCATAGCATTGGTGATAATGTTAGCAGGGTTCATAATTACCGAGCTGTTTTTTGTCTATGCTCTTAACATTCAGGACAAGTTTTTCATTTCAGGCTATTGGGTTTTTTCCGCTTTTGCGGCATTGCTCTATATCCTTTATTTTCACAAAAAGGGCAAGCTGTCTTTTAAGGACATTGGTCTGACTTTTAAGAATGCGGGAAACGGTGCTGCTCTCGGCGTCATAGGCGGTGTTGTTGCTGGTCTGGCGGGATGGGCGTTTCTGTTTTTTATCGGTGTGCCTGCAGAACCACTGCCCGGTTCTTTCGTTCTGTTGTTCTTTTTTGTCTCTGTTGTCTCCGCTCCAATCCGCGAGGAGATAATGGTACGAGGCATCATTTGGGCCTTTGTCGAGAAGACGACGAACATCGTTGTAAAATACAAGAATATCCAGCTTGGTAAAAGGAAAAAGGACGCGTTCGTCGTGATTGCCGTATCGCTCGCGTTCCTCTTTCTACATGTGGGGCGTGGACTGGACGTGCTGCTGACCACAATTCTTTTCAGTTCTTTCATTGACTCAATCGTTTATTACAAAACTAGAAACCTTGCAGCGCCCATGACGGCACATGCGATTTACAATCTTTTTGTCCTGCTGAGGCCGTTTGTGTTTGCGGGGATATAACGGTGTTATAAATTTTCTCAGATTGTCCTGATTATCTAAGTGATTTCTTATTAAATACAATGCTTTCCAGGAATCTTCGGAAAGAGGGAGGTTTCTTCTATTCTTTTTAAACCACATACGTATCTTGTTAGTCGCTCGATTCCGATGCCAAATCCAGCGGATGGTGGCAAGTCTTCCTTGGCCAGTTTGAGGTAGTCTTTGAACTGAGCGAGTGTTTGCCCTTTCTTGAGAATTCTCTGGGTTATGCGGTCGTATTCGTATTCACGTTCTCCACCTGAAAGTGCTTCTCCATAGCCTTCCGGGTAGATAAGGTCCATATCACGGAGGTACCCTGGATTCGAGAGGTCCTCTTTGTCATAAAACTCTCTGCTTGTGAGCGGGATGTCAACGATCCATACGGGCTCTTTATGAGTCTTCGAAATCATCGTTTCTAACTCTTCCCCAAACTGTTCGTATCCTTCTTTGTAAGTGATTTGTTTAAACGGTATCTTCGGGATTTGAATAGCCCGGCTCAGAAGACTTAATTCACTCGAACAATTCATTTTTATGTCTTTCAGGGTGGAGACGAGCAACGCTTCGCACAGCCTCATGACGTCCTCACGTTTCGCGTCTTTCATTTCCAAATCAAGCTGAGTGAATTCGAAGAGATGGCGCCCCGTTTCTTCCTTCTTTTGCGGTTCAAGCCTGACGTTCGGGGAAAAAATGAAGATTTTGTCCAATGTCCGCAATGCAAGCTGCTTATGGAAAATCATGCTCTGGGTTATGCTGTATTCTTTCCCGTAGCAATTGATGGCTGCTGGTGCAGTCGGATGATTCAGCGGGTCAGTGATTGGCGACAATATCACCGGTGAAATCTCTATGAACTCCTTTTTTCTTAGCTCGTCGCCGAGAACCTTTCGTATCTCGCTTTGTATCTTCAACACGGCCTTCTTTTTTTCAAGGTCTCCGGTTTCCATGCATCGATATGCATGCGCATGCTATATAAGCATAATGTATAGATTTTTGACAAAAATACGGAATTAAGTTAGTTTTAAATAATAATATCGACATAATGTCAATTATGATTGATAGGAAAGACGAATTGATATTGGCGGAGTTGAAGAAAAACGCGAGGAACTCGACGAAAAACATTGCGGCGATCGTCAACGTACCGCGCGTGACCGTTCATGACCGGATTAAAAAAATGATACAGCAAGGCATCATCAAATCATTCAATGTCTCCATCGATTACAAGAAAATAGGTTACGGGACAGAGGTCTTCATCTTCGTGTCTTTCGTACCGACATCGGACGTTTCCCAGAGGGAGCTTGCGAAGCGGATTGCTAAACTCCCTGGCGTCTACGAGGTTCACATCATATCCGGAGAGTACGATTTAATCCTTAAAGTGAGGGGAAAATCGTTGGATGACATCGGCGTGCTGGTCGTCGACAAATTGCGGCAAATGAAAGGCGTTGGAAGGACTCTTACATTTGCATGTTTTGAAACTGTGAAAGAATAGATATAATCGGATAGGCCAAACCTTCCCGTGCTTGGTCCTGGTGGTAATGCTATGTCACTCAGATTCCCGAGCGCGGGGAGGGGTCAAATTCTTTTCAGAAAACTTTATGATTAATCATAAACACCCTTTATGTTTAATTATAACGTTTAAAAGCCCCAAAACCTCCATATTATAAGGAATTTTTAGGGTTGGGTGATCCGATGGATGTGAAAATCGATTTGTGCGATGAGTTAAAGGAAATTTTCGATGATGAAGATATTTGTGATATACGTCAGGCGATTGATGAAAACGAGGGGTTACTCAAGCGATTGAAAGAAGAGTTCTTGAAAATCCCGGAAGACGTCAGGGATTACTTTGATGCATTTGTTAAGTTAATGGACAGAACGGAGGGGGAAAAATCTTACGGCGTTAAAGTTATGATAATGACTCCTCTGAAAGGAGGGATGGTGGTAGAAAGATCTGATGATGATTGTTCAAACAAAACATCTTTTTTGATTGGGAGGGTAAAAATATGAAAAAATACAAAATCGAAGCGGAAGATTCACTTTTCGTGAAAGCAGAAAACCACGTGAACAAGGCTAAGGATTTATATTCGAAAGGAAATTGGCACATAGAACAGGCACAAGCCATCGTTTCAAAAATTACAGACGAGGTCCTGAAAGAGGATAAACGATGAATTCAATAAGCAACATGAGGAATAGGTACCGGCCCCAAAAAGTTAAATATCTTCTGATTGGAGAATCACCGCCAAAATGTGATGATGAAAATGTCCGGTTCTTCTATAATCCGGAAATAGAGCTTCATGACAACCTGTTTAAATCCGTTATGCGTGCCGTTTTCCCGACATCAATGACAGATTATCAAAAGGGTGACAAGGGCAAATACTTAGTAAAATTTCAGAGTAAGGGATTTTACCTTATTGACGCCACGGACATCCCGGTCAACAAAACCGCCAGGAAAGAGCGTAGGGAGATACTAAGGAAAGATATGAATGGTAAAATCGGGGAAATCGAAGGTTTGATTTCCATAAAAACCCCGATTTTCTTAATCACCAGGAATGTCGATGATATTTTTCATGAAGAGTTGGAGCGGCTTGGCTACGACGTCACGTTCCTTCCTTTCCCTTGCCGTGGTTATCAGAAGGAATTCATTAACAGACTCAAGAAAGTCTTAACCCGGCACGGTTACAGGGAATGAATCGTAAGTGCTCAGCCGAATCATACGATTTTTGAGTAAAGCCGTTCTCCTTTCTCACCGAGCCTGTAATCCCACGTGTTGCCCTCCGGGTCTTTGAAGATGCCAAAGCCTTCGTGCTCAAGGCTCGTGCCGAACTTTTCCTGGAGCTCCGGGACCGTGAGCTCGTCCTCCTTTTTTGGCTCGACCGGGGCCCGCTTGCTCGGCTGCTCACGCTCCTCAATAATCTTCAGGTAGTCGCCCTTATTCCCCAGCTCCACGTGCCTGCCGGCCTCGCAGAGCCAGATGGGCGTTTCCATGAACTTTTCCAGGTCTTCCTTTTTTCCCTCGAAAAGGTATTTCGCACCGCATTCGCACTTCAGAACGTACTCAGTCAAAAAATCACCTCATAACGAAATGCACGGGCGGCCTGAAATGGAGAAACAGAGAGGGGAGTGCAAAGGTGCAATTATTCAAACTTAAAAAGTTGTTTGTCCAAATATTATTGGGGGTGATAACACGACATCTGAAAAAGAAGATGTTTTATTCTGGATAGCCGTCCTTGGTTTTTTTGGCATAACAGGTATAGACATAATAAATGCAATCAACCAGATGTATCTCAAAATGGGAAGTTGGTTTTTCCTTTTGTTGTTCGTGATTTGGGTATATTTGAAGGAAAATAAGAAATAATCCATCTTGATTATGTAACCAGGCGTAGGGAGGTATATAATGGCTGAAACGAAATTAGAATCATTATCAGAAATTTTTAATCAAAAACTTTTTAGAATTCCAGACTACCAGCGAGGATACGCCTGGAAAGATGAACATTTGGAAGATTTTTGGGAAGATATACAGAACATCAAAGAATCAAGATATCATTATACCGGCCTATTGACGGTTGAGAAGATTAAACTGGAAGATATCAAAGGGCAGGATATTTGGAAAGATGATCTTTGGATGATCGAAAAGGGTTACAACGCATACTATGTTATTGACGGTCAACAACGATTAACCACTATAATTATTCTAATAAAAACGATACTCGATAAGTTTCAGGATAGCGAAAGTATCAATTTCACACCAAAAGCCGATTTAGTCAAAAAATATCTATTTCAAGAATATAGCAGATACAAATCATTTCTGTTTGGATATGAAAAGGATAATCCTAGTGATGAATATTTTAAGACAAAAATATTGGATCAGGTATCTCTTTCGTCGGATAGAGTACCAATACATACCCTATATACGTGGAACTTGAATGAAGCTAAAGAATTTTTCAAGAGAAAATTGGATCCAATGAGTAAAGAAGATGCGGAGAAGGTTTTCAAGAAAGTAGTCAATTCTCTTCGATTTAATTTTTATGAAATTGATAATGAACTGGATGTTTTTATTACATTTGAGGTTATGAATAACAGAGGAAAAGAACTATCCAAATTAGAACTTCTTAAAAATAGGTTGATATATCTATCGACATTACTAGACGATGAGATTGCTGATAGTGATAAAATCCGGTTGCGAAAAGATATTAACGAAGCTTGGAAAACTATTTATGAATTTCTAGGAAAGAACAAGGATACTCCAATAGATGATGATGATTTTTTAAGGAATCATTGGATTATGTTTTTCGAATATAGTAGAAGCGAGTCTCAGATATATGCTAAATATTTGTTGAATAAATATTTTACAGCGAAAAATGTTCTTGGAGAAAACCCTGAATTAGAAATTGGATTTGACGAAATAAAAACATATGTTGAAAGTATATCAGAGAGTGTCAAGAAGTGGTTTTATATTTTTAATCCATCTTTTCCAGATTCAGATTATAACGAAGAGATTAAGGAGCAACTTGAAAAATTGAATCGGTTAGGATTTGGTGCTTTTAGTCCGTTAATCATGGCTGCGATGATAAGAAGAGTTGATAACGATAAATTGTTGAAATTATTAAAAGCTGCTGAAAGATTTATTTTTCTCGCCTTTAATTTATCGAGACGTCCGTCAAATACGAGAGATAGCCATTTTTACCGCAAAGCAAATGAGTTTTTTTCTAATTCGCATATGGATTTGAATGAAATAATATCTGATATAGAGGAAGAAACGGTTGGTTCATCTGTTGAAGAAGGATGGTTCGATATAAAAAGATACTTTGATTACATCGATGAAATGTTCAAAAAAGAAGAAGGATATTACAGTTGGAACGGGCTAAGATATTTTCTTTATGAATATGAGTTGTATTTAAAAAATAAAGCAAGCGGTAGTCTTAAGGTAGATTGGGATGATATAAAGAAAAGGAAAAGAGAAGATACAATCGAACATATTTATCCTAGGGATGCCAGCAAAGAATGTTGGAAAAAAATATTTAATGAGTATGAATCCAATAACGGATTTCTGCTTCATTCTCTTGGTAATTTATTGCTTCTATCAAGATCTAAAAATTCTCAGCTTCAAAATGAATGTTTCGATTTTAAAAAGAAACATATCGATAGTGGCGATCATGAAATTGGATATTATAACGGATCTTATAATGAGATAGAAGTCGCACAATTCGAGAAATGGTCTCCAGAAGAAATTCTTATTCGTGGGATTAATATGTTGAAATTTATGGAGAAAAGATGGGGGATAGAAATAGGAGATGATTTGAAAAAAGCAGAATTATTGAAACTTGATTTTCTTGTAAAAAAGGAGATTACTAGCTAGTCTCAAACAAAACTTCTTTTGGCGTGTTCAGCGTGATGAAGTAGGCGCCGCCGTTGCCTTTTCTCTCCATGTTTATCAATCGGAGCTTTGCAAACTTTTCCACATAATTGCGGAACATGCGGTCGCCTAAATTCCCATTCGTGGTCCTGTAGCAATCGTAAAGCTGTGGGTAGTTGACACCTTGGTCAGGAATTAACTTGAGGATGAACCGCTCCTTCTCCGAAAGCGCGGACAGCATGGTGGTGAACCTGGCATGCTGAGTTTTCTTGAGGATATCCTTAATGTGGCTAATCTCCACTTTCCCGTGGGATTTCCTGGCTAGGTCGCCTGCCCTGAGAAGCGTCTCGCGCGCCATCCTGACGTCGCCCTTATGTTCGGCGGTGAACTCGGCCAAAACATCGATTGCTTCTTTTGTGACCGCACCTTCGCGGAACGCCGCTTCCACTCTTGCCTCGATTATTTCTTTCATCTCCTTTTTCGTGTATGGGTTGAAGGCTATCTCTTCGATTGGGAAAAGTGAGCTTTTAGCTCTCGGGTCAAGGTTTCTGAAAACTAGCGGATCATTCGAGATGGCAATGATTTGCACGGGAACCCCTTCGGATCTTGCCCTTGCTAAATCGTAAACCAGATCGTTATCCTCCAGATGGTCCACCTCGTCCAGGCACACGACGACCTTGACTTTTGCCTTAGCGAGCTCCTCGATGAATGAATCCAGGAGCTCATCGTAGGCTATACCCCGCCTGCACGGCATCCTGCGGGTCGGTCTCTTCTCTTTGAAGAAGTCCAGGAAAATCGAGTAGAGGACAGCCATCCTCGTGTTCTTCTTGAAACAGTTGACGTAACTGGCCAGTGCTTCCTTCTGCTCCATGAGGCTCTTGAAGATGAACTTCACCGAGGCGGTTTTTCCCGTGCCTGGCGGGCCGTGAATGAAGACATGCGTGGCGTTGCCTTGCAGGAAGTCGTAGATAAGTTGGCTTATGGTTTTTATCTCATCCATCCTGTTTGGAAAGTGGTTAGGGATATAGTCTGGGGTAAGAACCTCGCGATGTTTGTATACCGAATCTTCCAAGTTCGCTTCCATTCCAACCCCCACCCGTTCACCAGAAAACAGAAATCGCGGTACAATTTATTCTGAGGTTTCGTAAAGATTAATAGTTGAACAGAGTAGATTGCAAACGCATTTTTCCAATTGATTACATTAATAAAATGATTAGATTATTACAATAATTATGACAAAGAAATTGAGACCATATTGGTTGTACGTGGCATCTGGGATAAAAGGTAAAAAGCAAGGAGGAAGAGACATTGTTATAGACGAATGGACTAATGAAAATCTAGATCCTTGGGATGTCGACGATAAAATCAAAATCTATGAACGTCAGGTAAAAGAATGGTTCTTGAAAAGGGCTACATATCTTCTGAGAGGAAATAATTATGGATTGATTGTTTTGATGGTTTGCCTTTCTTATCTCGAAGGAGTGGAGCAGTATCGAAAAGGGCGAAGTAGTCGACCAAATCATGAAAGCAAAAAATTTTTTAGAGAATCGCTTCAAAGGTTATATCCTGGCCAGTTTACGGAACCCCAATTAAACGTTTTTTATGATCAAGCCAGATGCGGTTTATTTCACAACGGAATGACCGAAGGGATGATTGTATACAGTTATGATTACCCTCATCCATTGGATTTTAGCGAATTGGGAACTATTAAAGTAAATCCAAAAATCTTGTTAAAGGACATTAAGAAGGACTTCAGGAAATATTTGAGAGAGTTATATACAAACCAAAATCTCCGAAATAATTTTAATGACATGTTTAGTGTAACCTAATCGTTTGCACCTTACTCTCTGTTACCCTTAATCCCGTTTTCTGAGAAATTACTTTCGATGGCTATGGCTATTCCATTTGACCTGAACGTGACTGATGTCCTGCCTGGTGCTGGGGCTACCCTAGGGTCTGAAAATGCTTGGATGCTTTACGTGCTTGCAGCGCTGGTATTTGGTATCATACTCGGCGGGACGATGCGCGGGTTGGCGAAGCTGGTTCTCGGTCTGGTTCTGGTTGCAGGGTTCGCCGTTATTGCGCTCATAGCGTTGCAGAGGCATGACCTCCTCTCGACGATCGCCTCAATCGTTTTCGGCGTCATCATCCTGTTGTTCAGCTTCCTTGTCAAGGTCGGGAAATCTTACGCTTACGTGAAAAAGTGATTTTATGGGTTTGAACAATTGGTTTTATGGCGTTCATCAGTTGTCGCAGAGCGATGTTTCCAGCCTCGGGTTTCCTGACGGAGTTATCCTTGACGTTGAACCATCGCAGGCGAGTCTTGATTCCATCATCGGTATGCAGAAGATCCTTTACATGGCGCAGAACTATTCGGGACGAACCTCGTTTGAGATATGGAAAGACAAGTCGTTCACGTTTCATTTTTTCAGCTCTGCCCGCTCGGCTGAAGGGATGCTGAAAAGCCAGCTTCGTTCCGTTTATCCACAGTGCGAGGTGCGTCTGTCTAAGGCAAACATTCCTCCGCTCATTACTGGAGAGTTCGTTTCTGCCTGTTCGCTTGCTTTGTATGGCACGGAGCTGAACCTGCGATGCCCCGAGGATTTCCGCTATGACCCGCTCCGCCATGTGCTTGAAGCGATGAACGTGAGCCATGCTAAGTTTTTCGTGCAGATCCTTTTTGAGAGGATGGCGAAGATCCCGAAAAAGAAGATGGCCTTGCTTGCCCAGAAATACGGTGAGATGATTGAGACTGGTGTGCGGATTCCGCTCCTTAGATGCACGATACGGATCGCTGCCGTTGCTGGTGATGCTTATAGGGCGAGGGAGAGCATGCAACACGTTGCTCGGGTCTTTTCCGTTTTCGATTCGGAGCGGTGCAGGCTCGCTCCCCGGTTCAACGTACTGGTTAACAGCCCGTTGCGGATGCTGAGGAGCATGAATGCCAGGCGGTTCCCTCTGTTTTCGGGTTTTATGGCAAGTGTGCCTGAGCTCGCTTCGTTCGTGCACATGCCCGTTGGTGCGGAAAGCTGCGGTATCCGTTACGCGGAGCCTTCACTTTCCCCTTGGTGATGCCATGTTTGAGAGGCCAATAAAAATCGGTTTGGGCGATGCGAGAAACAACAATGGTTCGAAGAAGATTTCCGTCTCGCTTGATGACCTGCTGCGCCACCAGTACGTGATCGGAGCAACGGGTTCCGGGAAAAGCACGCTCATCATTAACGAAGTTCTGGATGCTTTTCGCCAGGGGCTGTGCACGTGGATTCTTGACCCGCACGGGGATTTGGCTTTAGATTTGGTGGAAGCTACCTACCCTGAAGACTTAGACAGCGTGCTGATATTTGACCCCCTGAAAGTCGGTTTCTCGCTTAACCCGTTTGAACTCCCTCGTTATGAAGGTCGTGAACAGCGGTCCATGATGGTAGAGCGGATGGTCGGGGAGATTGTTGGTTTCATGAAAAGGATGTACGGGGAGAGATACTGGGGGCCGTCGCTCAATCGGATTTTCCAGAATGCGCTTCGCACGCTCTATGAAAAGGATGATGCCCCTACGTTTGAGGAAATGCTGAACCTCATCAAGGAAAGACTTGACGAAGAAGATTTTGAAGATTTTTACGGCGAGCTGGACGCATTGCCGAAGGGAAGGACCGACGCCGTTATAAACAAGCTGGAGCCGTTCGTCAGGAACGAGATGCTGAGGAAAATTTTCTGTCAAAAAGTATCAACGATAGACGTGGAGGAGCTGCTTGGGCCTAAGCTCGTGGTGTGGCGGCTGCCCAAAGGCGAGCTTTCTGAAATGAATGCCGGACTGATCGGGTCTGCGCTTGTGACGAAGCTGTGGCTTTCCATTGTTTCTAGAGAACGGAGCAGTCGGCCGCCTTTGTTCCTTGCCATCGATGAGTTTCAGAACTTTGCGCACCTTGAGACTCTCGGCGACCTTGTCACTGAAGGACGGAAGTATGGGATTGGATTGCTGCTTGCCCACCAGCACACGAAACAAGTTCCTGAAAAGCTGCTAGCTGACGTGCTGGGTAACACTGCAACCAAAACAGTCTTCAGGGTCTCGGAGCATGATGCCCGTGTCGTTGGGAACTCGTTAGGTTGCGGAGACAAGAACAGGCTGATGAGCGTTCTGACGTCTCTACCGGACGGGAGGGCCGTAGTCCAGCTCCGCAGCGGGTTTGGGGAGCGGCCTGCGGTTCCCTTCGAAATCTATACGCCGAAACCTCCAGCTAAAATGCATTCTTTTACCGAAAAGCTGTTAGCAAGGATGAGAGAGCGCTACGAGGCTCCGATACTCCCTCAGCAACCTTCCTTTAAACCGGAAGTTGATGCAGAGCTGCTGGACGTGTTGAAGAACGTCTATGTCCTGAAGGAAGAAGGGTTGGAAACCACGAGAACGAATATTGCTAAGCGGATTTCTATCTCAGGAACGGAACTTAGCGCGCTGCTGGATAAAGCGCAGAGCATGGGGTTGGTTGAACGGACCGTGAAAAAGGAGGGGCGGGGGCGGCCCAAGGTCCTAACGGAATTGACGGAAAAGGGGTTGCAGGCGATAGGAGTTGGCATTTCATCTGGCAGCAGCACAAAAGCTGGTGGTGAACTGCATCGCGCCCTTCTTTTCAAGGTAAAGGAATGGCTGGACGGGCAGGGATATAACACCGTTATACCTGAGCAGGGCGGACCCGGGGAACAACCTGATATGTTGGCTTACCCAAAGGATGGTGGACGGGAAATTGCTGTTGAAGTTGAAACATCAGCGAACCATCCTGAACAGGTTATCAAGAGCTATGAAAAAAATGTAAAGTTGGAGCGGTTCGTTATCTTTGTTGTGCTGGATGAAAAGGTTGAAAACAGGGTTAAAAGTATCTTGGAAAAGGTCGGGAAGAAGTTCAGAATTTTCAGATTTAATTGATAATATATATTAAGTTCTGAGCCATACAGCCTTATTAATAATTTAGTTGTTACAATTTAATCATAGGGAGGTATCATGTCCTACATACTTATTGATGAAAAGACTTTTGAAGAAACCGCATTCGATAACGAGGATGAGTTGGAGCGGGCTGTTGTCGATAATAAGAAATATATCTTTGGCGACGAGACGGTGCTAATCGACTTAAAGAGAAAGGTGGGCCAGAAAGGTTCGAAGAATACCGGCATCCCCGATGGTTTTTTAATTGATTTTTCGAACGCGAATAAACCGCAATTATTTTTTGTGGAATACGAGTTGGAATCGCATCATCTTTACGAACATATTGGCCCGCAGATCATGAGGTTTTATGCATCCTTTGAAACCGGGGGAAGAGATCTTCAAGTGAAAATTACAGAATTTATTAAAGCTGAAAGTGGCCTGAAAAACCTGGTCGAGAACAAGATAAAAAAGACGCCTTTCGACAACATCGATTCACTGTTGAATTACCTTATTTATGACAGGAATCTGGGAATCATAGTCATCATTGATGACCAGACTGAGGATTTCAATTCCTTGCTCAAACGTTTTTCAGAAGTTCCCGAAGTGGTCGTCGTCAAAAAATACCTTTGCGGCAACAATATAGCATACCAGTACAATCCTTTCAGGGAGGGCATCTCTGAGAAAACCCTGATGAAGGCGCAGCCAAAGGACATCATGGACGTAGACACGATCGTATGCCCTGCCAGGGAGGACGGATTTAAGCATGCATTTCTCGAAAACGACGCCTGGTGGGCCATCAGAATATCGCCCACTCTCATCCCCCAGTTGAAATACATCGCCATGTACGAGACCCAGCCAGCCTCCCAGATAAGATGGATGGCAAAAATCAAACAGAACGGGATCCAGCAGTACAAGAATACAGGCAAATACATCGTGAATGTCGAGAGCAAGGAAAAAATCGGGCCGATACAACTGGACAAGGACAAGAAAGGCGTTGCTCCGCAATCTCCGAGGTACACCACGTTGGAAAAATTGAAAGCGGCCAGAAAAATAAGCGATTTGTGGTGATCTCATGGAAAATAATGATATAGGGGAATTCATCTCGAAAGCAATCCAGGACGTGAAAAGCGGGATGCCGGAAGGCTGTGCCCTGGGAGGGGTCTTCGATTTCGACATCTCGGTCACCACTGAAAAAAAGAAAGGCGGAAAGTTAGACATCCGTCTTGTTGGCATCGGGCGCAGCTCTGGTTCCAAACAGACCCAAAGGATGAGGTTCCAAATAATAGACGAAGAGTCCAGGGATAAGAACACCAATTACGTCATGAATTTTTTAGACGAGATGGCGTCAAACCTGGCGAAGCTTGACAAGAGGTACGGGTTGAGGGCCGGACGTCATTTCCGGGATTAATCCATATATAAATAAGTTTAAACATTTTTCATAAAATCACATTTTCTTTAAAAAGCTTGTATATTCAATATTAATTAAAAAGAAGAAATTTCACATTTGGAATAATGATAAAGTAAAATAGAGAGAAAAGATTACATAACGAGGCTTTAAAGTGATATGGAAGACACCCATATATCGATTTAGAATTCTATTAGAAGAGGATTCAGACGATTTAAAGGAAATCGTTTTTGATGTTACTGGTTCTGCACCACCTTTTATTGACGTAAAAGATACTATGAAAGGAGTTTTTAAAAAACTTCTCGATTCAGAAGAAGGGAAAAATATCAATAACATTCTTGATTTTGGGGCGGCAAAATTAAGGAATACCGTTCATTTTTTAAATGAGGGTAAAAATGTTTGTGCAGTCGAATTTGAAGAATTAAGTAAAAAGTCAGATGATGCAAAAAAACTTTTGGCAATATGTAAATCTAAAACTAATTTTGAGAAATTAATTTTTCCACACCCATTTATTGAACATAAGAAAAAATATGACCTTGTTTTATTAATTAACGTTCTACCAGTGATGCCAGTGTTTGCAGAGAGAATGATGGTCCTACAATTATTGCATGATAAAATTAAAGATAAGAGATATGTACTTTGGTATGCTCAAAAAGAAGGTTCTTATAAACCTATCAGAGAAAAGGGGGAACAAAATTTTGGTGACGGTATTTGGATGGGCAATAATAAACGTTTCAAGACTTTTTATAAGTACCACTGCGTTGATGATGTTAATGAAATGATGGCTCTTTCTGGATTTAATTTCGTTAAAAAAATTTCAGCACAGGGAAATGACGTTTTATTATATCAAAAAAATAGTTATAATTTATTTTCTGGAATTGTAACTATGGACAAGATAATAAAAGCGATTCCAATTGATGACACTATTGAAGATCCTATTGATATTCAACCGAAGATTGTTAAAATGAAAGATGATGTAAAGGAAGTTATTCCAAATCCTTGCGAATTATCTATCGAAAAGTTATACGCTGAAACTTTAAAAAAGCTCACTCCTGGGCCAGATTATGCAGAAGAATACCATAGATTAGTATCTCAGATAATTTATCGAATCTTTAGAGGCTCCTTGCGAAATATGGAAATTAAACAGGAAATGGATCATGGCATGAAGATAATTGATACGGTGTATACAAATAGTGCAGAAAAAGGGTTCTTTGAAAATCTTTCTAAAAAATTTAAAATAAAATGCCCATATATTATTTTGGAAGCAAAGAATTATAGTTATGATCCAGAAAATCCTGAGTTTGACCAGTTAGCAGGGAGACTCAAAGATAATATTGGAAAATTCGGCATATTAGTTTGCAGGAAAATTGAAGATTTATCCGTCGCTAAAGAACGATGTGAAGGTTATTTGGATGATGGGGATAAACATATAATTTTCTTGACAGATGAAGAATTGTTAGATTTATTAGAACTCTATCAAGATAATGATTTGGATAGTATAAATGATTTTATGGATAAAAAAATTAGACCTTTGATATTCAAATCAAAAAAGTAATTTATCATTTTTTCAGGATTAATCCATATATATAATGACTAATTAAACTCTCATTAATCAGATTAGCTTTCGAAAAAGGCCTTCGGCCTTTTTCTCGTTAAAAGAAGCCGTTCTAAAATTCCTTTAAACTAAGATTATTCTGATAATTTCAATTTTCTTTTGTTTTAGAATTTTCCGTAGTTTTAGAAATATAGTTCTTAATTGCATGGTTATTTTCTTCAAGATTATTCAAAAAATCTTTACGAAATGTTTTATACTTCTGATCAATCAATTCATACGCTTTTTGATCCATCTCACCAACCTTCATTAAAGAGGATTCATAAAAGTCCAAAGATCCTCTGATAAAAGGTACATTATTCTCAAGTTCATTTATTATTTTTAATCGAATACCATATTTATCAAACAATTGTTCAATAGATTCATTTTCAATTATTTCTTTTGGGGAAAAATTCATTTTCCAATCATTTTTTAAAACATTTAATGGATAAACATTGGAAATGTCTTCCATTTTACGATCTATCATTTTTGTCATCTGCGCATTAATAACATTAATTTCATCTTTCATTATAATGTCAATATCAGAGAGTTCTTTTTTTCTCTGCTTTAAATCTGAACGATAAAGTAAAACACAATTACAAAAGTCAACGTATTTCAAATCTTTAAAATCATAACCATTTATTCGACAATATTCAGGAATTTTTACTACGAATTCATTAAAAGCAGTTAACATGCTCTCAGAACCTTGATACTCCTTACAAATATTGGAATTTTTAGAAATTTTTTTCTTTGTAATCGATTTCTCTAAACGTTTTAATCTAAGCCATTCATGAACAATTTTTATTGCCTCCTCCGGTTTATTTTTATGGGCTTTACAATCTAAACCATTAATATTTGATAGAAATTCATGATATCGATATTTTTCTTTATCCATTACTATGAGATCTTTCTGAGAATGTTTTTCTCCCCCAAATTTTAAACATCCGATGAATAACCCCAATTCAAATGGCATATTAAATCGGGGGAGTTTCGTTTTTGAATCCAGTTTTACGCACGAAATATCATGAATCCCCAACCGAGAATCACAAATTACTTCGCAAATTTTATCTAGCCTTACTTTACCCGAAGGTAGTTTAACACAGACCGGACAAAAACCATTACTCATCACAGTAAAAATAATCGCATGAAAAATCGGAAGATATCCTTTGTCAAATGGACAATTTATGAAAACATTAAAATCATAATTTTCTTTGTCAAAAATGACATTTTCGAAATTATTATTAAACTCATCATTCACGAAAGAAACCATCTGAATTTCCTCAAATCATTTGAAAATATTTAATCGTGGTTTTTCTTTGAATTATTATATTTCATTGGAATTTTCTTCAGAAAAATATCCGGACAAAGTCTCATTTCGTCTATTGGTTCCATATGTATTATCTCATTGTTTTCATAAACAATAATTACTTTTCCGACTTTTGTTTTACCGATACCCACTTTTACATTTGATTTTTTTTCTTTCGAAATTTTAGGTTTATCTTGTAACTTTTCGTACTCTGCAAGACATCTATAACTGGGGATATAACTCTCTTTAGTTCGTCTATCAGTATAAGGAAATTTTGTTATCATATTTCTCACTACCACCAGCATATTCATAACGTAATTTTAATTGTTTATTGTTTTGTGTATCAAAAACTTGTTTATAATTATTCTGATTTATCTTGATATAAAGTATATATTTTCATATTTATATATTAGATTATAATA
>JAFGFQ010000040.1 GCA_016930995.1 Thermoplasmatota archaeon
ATGAAAAAACAAGTAAAAAATCAAAAAAATCTCTGATTAATACTCTGTTAAGAGAGACATAACACGGTTTTAAGACTCGTGCTTTTGTGCGAATGATAAACGATCTTCTTGAAGAGTTCTAAGGGTCCAACGCCCTTTTTTCTATTTCCCGGGAGAAAAAATATTTTTTACAGAAGAAAAAAAATATCAAGCCAACGGAGGGATACGAAAAAAAGTCCTGATTACTACCTTAAAAAATCCTTAAAATTACTCCTAAAACTCTAAAATAGAAATTTTTATATAAGAATCTTGAAAAATTATCTCAAATAATGTTTGACAGAAAGGAATCTATCACGGATTTCCTTATGATAAATTTATTTCTTTATTTTCTGTGGTAGTGTTTTACGCTAGGTCTATATTCCCTATGGGGGTATTATTGCCAGGAGTTCAAATCCCTTCCCCTGCACAAATTAATCACCTCGAACTTACTGGCAAATTCGCGCTCACTTCCCAACGAGAATATCTAAAATAAATATCTTTATTAGCCCGAAGATGATTACGATATACGAAAGCATACTTTGATCTTTTTTTCGTCCTGTGGGGATATCACTCTAGGTCTATATCCCCTCCTGCAGCATTTTGAATCTTAGTATTCTCTGGTATATATTTGATTTCCTATCAACAAAACATCGGTTTCTTCTTTTAGATAAAAATAATCGATTAAAGATACAATTTTACGATTTTAAAAAAACAAATCGTAAACGATACCCTTAAAAACAGGTGCAAGGATTATATTATCAATGATATAGGGGGATCTGAAAAGTGAAGAATAAGAAAAAGACGTTTCTGAACGCGTGTTTGATGATTAGTATTTTATGCGCTGTAAATTGTTCAACCATGATAGCTGCAACCGAACCAAAGACGGACCTTGAGAACGTCGCGGACTATATCCTCGATCATCTCTCTTATAGTGAAAATGACCAACATCTCTATTACATTTGGGGGCCGGTTATGAGAGGTGAGAGCATTCGGACGACGAAGGAATCTCTCTTTGAAGTCCCTTGTGAAGGATATGTGATGTATATTGATTTATATCCAATGGCGAACATGTTCCATCCGGTTCAATACGTGTTTCTTGCCCAGGAAACAAAGGACCTCATCGTGTTTGATGCAAAAAGTTCACCACTGAATTTCCATCAGTACATATTATATGATACACCCTACTCGGATTTCTTCTACTCTGTGGAAAACAGACGAGTCCCGCTCCCAAAAAAGACAGCACCTCAAGAAAGTGAGACGAGAACTGATAGTCGATGGGCGGTATTGTTGAATGGTGGATATGATTCATCCAACAATCATGTACGGTATTGGAATGATTTGTCCAATATCTATATCACCTTGAACGCTGTGTACGAGTTTCCTGATGAGAATATCATCGTGCTCTGCTCTGATGGGTTAAACACTGCCCCTGATCAATCAAATGGTCAGAATTCCAACCCTGATTTGGATGGCGATGGTGACGCGGACATTATGTACTCCTGCATTCTCTCAAATGTGAACGCGGTGTTTGCGGGTCTAGCAGCGAATTTCACTGGGACAGAAAAATTATTTGTGTTTACAACCGACCATGGGAGTTCTGTCAGCGGATGGAATGTCGTTCAGAACCTGTGGAACCACGAGGTTCTTACCGATGCACATTTCGCAGAGCTCTTAGCAGCCATCCCAGCCAGTGAAATCATCTGCACACTTGAACCATGTTACTCCGGTGGATTTTTAGATAATATCGTCGTCCCACCCGGGCCGATTGTCGCATCATCCGCCTGTCGACATGATGAATCATCATGGGCAATGTCAGATTTAATCTATGATGAATACGTGTTTTATTGGACTGCTGCGGTAAAAGGGGAAGATGCCTATGGGAATCCAGTTGATGCTGATACCAACGATGATGGATTTGTGACGATGGATGAGGCATTCATCTATGCAGAAGCCCATGATACCCGACCGGAAAGCCCCCAGTACGGGGAGTACCCTGATGACACCGGGTCGTATATATCCCTCTGGGTGACTAGTGATCCACCGGCTCAACCAACAAGACCAAACGGTCCGACCCTTGGTATTTGGCATGCAGAATATTCCTATTCTAGTATGACCACAGAACCAGATAATGAACAGATTTACTATCGGTTCGACTGGGATGATGGAACAAACAGTGGTTGGCTTGGACCGTTCGGCTCAGGAGTAACTGCGACTGCATCCCATATTTGGACCGTGTTGGGAACCTATAATGTCACGGTAAAAGCTCGGGATATTTGGGGTGCGGGGAGCATCATTTCAGACCCCTTGGTGGTAACCATAACTGATAACACCCCGCCGAACACTCCGTCAATCACTGGTGAATCACACGTCAGACCAAAGACCGCCTACACGTATACCTTGAGTGGCACCGATAATCAAAGCCAGGACCTGACGTACTACATAGACTGGGGTGATGGCAACGCTGCGGTCGGTCTAGGCCCATATCATTCTGGTGAAACATTCACGCTATCACATAGCTGGAAGTATAAGGGGACCTATACCATTAAAACCCGGACGACTGACACGATAGGAGCGAACAGTGAATGGGCGACTATTGAGGTGATAGCACCGACTGATTACGGATTCTCTCTGATCGATTTCCTTCAGCAGGTTTTTGAACGCCATCCGTATTGGTTCCCGATTCTCCGCTACCTCATTGAGCGCTAAAACCTCTTTTTTTCTTTCTTTTTTTGTGTTCATACCTTCTCTTGTAAGAGGAGATTTTAAATAGATTTATCCGCTATCATTCCTGACGTGGTAATGGAGAGATAAACCTCTAATAGGAATAAAAAAAAACTGGGGATTAAACCGGTGAGGAATCCTGTTGGAGTGGATATGAGTCAAGTTCATTTAATACAAGAGCGGGGACTGGGTAAGAAGTATGCATACGAGGAACCAAAACAAAAAAAAACCAAGGAATAGAAAGATAGTCGTTTATTCAATGATCATATTATTTTTGGGAAGTATTCTTTTTCCTTTGGTGAATATCAACGTTAAGTTCTCTCAGATAACCATGGACGAACCCGATTTAGACACAACACACAGTGCTTTTGAACAATGGTCTTGTAGGAACGATGGTTTTCTTAGAAATTGTCTGTTTCCGTGTAGTGAGAATAAGATTCATCTTATCGGTGTGCAGTTTCAGCCAGCAGAAGATCCACTACGTGATTCAAGCATAGAACCACCCGGTAATTTTACTGCGGTGGTTGTCAGTGGGTATCAAATCAACCTGACATGGACGAATGGAACAAACGCAACGCATACGAGGATTATGCAGAAAACTGAGGGGTATCCTGAAAATTTTTCTGATGGTTATTTAGCATATAATGGAAGTTTAAAAGCCTGTTTTAATGCGAGTCTGAGTCCGAATACAACGTATTATTTTAGGGCGTGGTCGTGGAATAATTCTAGCGGACTTTGGTCTGATCTGTATGCAAGTGCTCAAAACACCACATGGAGTGCTCCGTTTGCTCCGATGAATTTCACCGCGCTTACTAGGGGGACCGATCAGATTAATTTTTCCTGGACAAAGGGTACCAATGCGACGCATACGAGGATTATGCAGAAAACGCAGGGATATCCGTTGAATATTTCTGATGGTTCCTTGGTCTATAATGATACAAATGTATCCTGGTCTAATGCGAGCCTTACCCCGGGCACACGTTATTATTTCTGTGCATGGTCTTGGAATAATTCGTCAGGACTCTGGTCAAATACGAACATTACTACCATTGGTATCACGGGTCCGGTTGCGCCAACAAATTTTACTGCGACTGCGATAAGCACAAGCCAAATCAATCTCGCATGGAACAAAGGAAGCTATGCGAATTATTCAAGGATTCAACGACAAACAGGCGGTTATCCGTTGAATATCTCAGATGGAATAAATATCTATAACGATACCGGGGAATCGTGTTCTGATACTGGTCTTAGCCCAGGCACCACGTATTATTATCGCGCATGGAGCTGGAATTCGACGATTCATACCTGGTCGGTTACTAATTTAAGCATCCAACGTGCGACACAAAGTGAAAGTGGTGGTACTCCTCCACCATCATCAGGGAATCTGGCGCCAAACGCGGAAGCAGGAGGACCGTACAGCGGGGTCGTCAATCAGACAGTCACCGTAAGCGGGGCGGGAAGTACCGATGATAACGGTGTTGTTGGATACCGTTGGGATTGGACAAACGATGGAACATGGGATACAGACTGGCTTATCTCAGTGACAACAACATGTATCTATAGAGCACTGGGGAATTATACGATAAAACTCGAGGTCAAGGATTTAGGAGGACTGACTGATACGGATACCGCGTCAATCACGATTGCCACAAGTACTGTTCATTATACGCAAGCACCAATCGCTGATGCTGCTGGGCCGTATAGTGGATTGACCTATCAGACCATTCAATTCAACGGCTCACGAAGTTATGGAATCAATGCCAGTATTACGAACTACACGTGGGTCTTTGGTGATGGCGCCTCTGGCTATGGGATCACTCCCGTCCATGTATATGATACGGCAGGAACCTTCACCGTCATCCTTACCATACAAGATTCAAACTTGTTTCAGGCTATTGACACGACCATCGCATCGATCATCTTAGATGCGAACCGGAATAATATTTCTGATATAATGGATGAAACCATAGGAGTGGACATCTCACTATCGGATATTGTATCACTGATGATAAATGGTGTGATGTATTATCTTGTTGACACAAACCAGGATGGGATTTACGATGTGTTTTATAATCCAAAGATAAACACAAAAAATACTCTTGGTCAACAGGAAGGAAATCAACTCATTGATATCAACGATGACGGTCTTTGGGATTTCATCTACGATCCTGTGTTAGGGTCAACATCGGTCTATGAAAAAGACAGTTTTCCTGTTGATATCACCTTGCTAGCGGTACTCATCATCGTTGTCATACTTGGTGTTGTCTTCCTGGTTGTGTGGTCGTACAGAACTGGGCGGATATAATGGGAGGAATCCGCGCTTAACTCTTTTAAATATTTTCCATTTGATTCAAGAGACTCCCATCCCAAAAGATATTTTTTAACAGGGGATGTTTTTCATGGATCTCTTCCTCAGCATGGGTCGGGGGGAGATGATCGTCGGGCACTTTTGCAGCCCAGGCGACAAATCTTCGAACCATCCACCAGGTGTGTGTCAGTTCCACCTTAGCGTGTTTGCTTACTGGCGAGATCCCTTCCCAATGATACAATCCCGTACCAAGACAGTTAAATGTGTCACTCTTCATTTCCGAGATATGACCATTCCACCATACCATATATTCAGGATGCGCTGCACATAATAGTATTCTTCCTTTCTTCTCGTTTGGATATACCTCTGTCGTGATACAGGGTTTATTTGCAAAATCTAACTCGATATATTTATCGGTCTTCTTCCAGTTCCCAGCCATATAAAACGTGTATAAGAATATATTTTTCAATGTGTCTTTTTCTTTTTTTATGTACCAAGCCGCTTTCAGGAAACCACGGATAAGTCCATAGATCCCTCCAACGTATTTCCATGCATGGATGCGAATATTTTTGTCCTCTGAGAGGTCTTGCATCGGATATCGTGCAAGGATTTTTACCTCGCGATCGGGATGTTCGGGTACGACCAGTGCGGGTCCTGCCCACCAGCGGATCCGTTCAATATCTTTATCAAAACCTGAGGTGATAGGATGATCATGATAAATCTGAAAATCTATGGGTACTCCCCCCGTGTGGATCTGAGCTCCATCCACTGTTTCTCCTGGAGCAAAGGAAAACGCGTACGCGACTGCACCGATTTTCTCCGGATGTTTTTTTTGAAAGGGGAAAAACAGGGGGAAGGCAAGTGATTTGTAATACGATGATACACAGGTGACTCCAATAGCGCTTTTATGATATTGTCGTTCTACAAACGTCTGAGGTTTTTTCTGAGCGGTCTTTAAATCTGTTATCAGCGCGGTTCCTCCACAGATCCCGACATACCCACCACCGTCCCGGATGAACGCTGAGATGTTTTTCTTCCATTTTATCGCCTTCCGGGAAAACTGAAATCCTTTAATGATCGCAAGTCCGTCCCCAACACCACCCCCGGGGACAAGCAACACATCGAACTGGTTGGTTCTCAACCGACCCTTTAAAATATCCTTATCATAGATATACTGTGTATGAATGGTGTAGGTTGTGTTGTTCACCTTCCAGGTATAGTCCTGAAGAATAATCGGGAAGAAATGCTTCCCTGACCCCCAGCCGAAGAGTTCTTCAGCAAGGATAGCGATTTTTATGATACGCACTTCCTGGTTTTTTTCTGTTTTTTCAAAGGTGCTACGTGAACCTGTGCTCATAGATGTCACTTCGGTGGGGTGTACCTCCATTGATCGATGGTGAACTTCCAGTTCTCATCAACATGATGAATTATTTTTTCATCAATGGTATAGACATTTGTTTTGTAATCTGACTGATGCTCCAAGTATTTCTGCATCTCAGGGAGTGCTTTTTCAAAGTCAGGGATTTTTAATGTTTCATAGATGTGTTGTACTTGTTGGATCGGATTTGAGATAAGATCTTCATATCGAATTTCAACAAAGTTATCTTTCGGGATGTGTTGTTTTTGCTCAAAAAAACTCGTCATGAGCCGTTTATAATTCTCTATTACCTGTTTTTCGATGTCCTCTTTAGAGGCATCTTGTAAGGCAAGTTTGTCTAAGACTCGTAGTCTCATCTTTTTTGTTGAAAGGTATACAAGGTAAGGGCTCCGGTAGATGTGAATGAATTTTGCATCAGGAAACACCTTTCGTAACTCGGTTATCCGAGCGGTGTTTGGGGGATTCTTGGAAAGAAATCTTTTTCCGTTGTTCGCAAACGAGACTGTTTTGATAAATTTAAGATAGGTTGCGTTCCATTGGTTTTTCTCCTGCGTGGATAAACCTTGGAAATGGATGGATTTACAATACTGTTCTTCTGCGTTTCTTGGGAAATGCAGGCAGTGGAAAAATGACCAGCAGGACAGTGTTGCAAGGGCTGCTTCATCTTCGTAGGGGCCGTCCATCTCAACTTTAATCGCATCCATAGGTCTTTCCGAGGGGAGGAATCGTGCAAGAAACTGTTTTAGTGGCTCAAGAAGGAGACAACTATCTGGTAGCAACGTATTCCAAAGAGAGGTATAGCAGAATTGAGGGTCTGTACTTAGGAGTTCATGAAGGTAGGTTGTTCCACTGCGCCAATGGCCGATGATGAAAATCGGGGGGTGTTGTAAAGAATGATTGGTGATTTGTGTGTTATATTTTATTTTGAACAGCATTCGTACTGGTATCATACAAAAAGATATCACGGTGATAAAGAGGCCTCGATGAAGATATCTGTTGTCAATCCCGCCATTATCTTTTACGAGGTGGACCCAATGTCGAAATGAGATGCCAAACAGAGGGTGTTGCATCGTATAATGTTGTGTTTTTATGGTTGGTTTCTCTTTGGATTTCATGTACGTCCCTTTTTTTTCCTCTTTATGTGTTGATATTCTTTTCAAAAACACGATGTTTTTTGTTTAAAATCGCACCGGTCAAGGCAATCGTTATGTGAGCGGTTGTGTTCTGTTCGTCAATCCAGCCGACCTCAGCAGCGTTATAACCTCGTTTTTTCATTTCTTGTAACGCCTCGTAATTTAACAAAGATCCGATATTCTGCTTCCGCAACTCCTTTGTAATGCCGATGAAATGCAGTTTCCCTGTTTTTATCTTTCGTTGGGTACAAAGGAAACGGAGTAATTCTAGAGGCCCTAATCGTCCCTTCATCTTCTGAAAGATTTGGTTGTAATCCGGTGTTGCCCAGAGGTACGCAACAGGTGTTGTATCCTGCTCTGCCACTAAAAACAATCGTGTATCAACAAACCACGCGAGTTGTTTGACTCCGAATCGTGTTTGCACCTCTTTTTGAGGCACGGGAACATACCCCCAGTGGTCTGAGAAGGTTTCCAAAAAAAGTGGTATCCACCATTTTAACTCCTTTTTTGTCAAGAGTCTCTGGAAAGGACGCACCCGAATACCTGATTCGATGCATTGTTTGGCTTTTTTTTCTAATCCTTTCGGTAGCGGGTGAGTTAAATCAATGGAATACTGGAAAAAATCACGGGCTTTTTTCAGTCCGAAATCCTCAGCAAACGTCAAGTAATACTTCGGTGAGTAGGTGGAAAGTAGACTTGGTCGGGAATCAAAACCCTCAAATAAAAAACCGCAGCCCATATCAATTCTTCCATCGACTGGTCCTCGCATTATTTTCATGTCTTTTGAGAGCAGCCACTCCTGAGCAGTCTGCAGCAACGCGGTCGCACAAGCAGGATCATTAATGCATTCAAAAAAACCAAAATATCCAATGTTCTTTTTGACTGCATCGCAATAGGCATGATCGATAATTGCAGCGATTCGACCGACTGTCTTGTTGTTTCTCCGGACAACAAACAACTGGCACTCTGCATGTCTCCAAAACGGGTTCTTATTTTTAAAAAAATTATTCATTTCATACCAGAACGGTGCGACCCAGAAAGGATTGTTTTGGTAAATCTCAAAAGAAACGCGATAAAATGTTTTGAATTCTTTTCTGTTTTGTATCACCTGTGTCTGTATGCTATCCGGAAAATTTCTCTGGCTTTCTTTATTTGACTCAAAGATATATTTTCCCGGAAGGTCTAATGTTGAAGTGGAAATATTGTTTCCTCCATTGTGACAGTAGCGTATTTTATCCTCATATTTTTACTTTCCTAATAAATATTCTTCCCAATTCTATTCCAAATTTCATATTCCCTTAATTAGGACCATCCTAAAAAGAATCTGGTTTAAGCATTCCTTGTATTTCGGTCATTGAACTGGACTACTAGGCTTGCGTCGAGGTAAAAAAATATGACCAGAGATTTTCTATTCGTTCATGTCTCTGTAAAAAATGTACTATGAGTTGATGGAATATCGTCCATCGGAAAGCAGTAAAAGACAACGGTGTGTTCAACAGGATGGGGACAACATCGAAATCACTGGAATTTTGCCTATTCTCAACATGGAGGTATCCTTCAAATTTCGATTTTTTTTCATTGGGTGCAATAACCGTTACTTCTATGGTTATTGGTCCGTCCTCCGGTCGAAGATTTTCACCGGAATCTGGGGTAAATGACCAAATCCCCCAGGTGATAGAAGAACCATTGAGAGTCCAATTCAAGAGGGAATCCGCTCCTCCGATATTTTGTAGCTGAAAACTTCCCGTGACTGTTTCTCCGGGTTTTACTTTTGACCAAGAAAGACTCCCTGTGCAGTCTAAGTCAGGAATCTTAGGTTCCGGTGGTTCTACGAGGGGCACATAATCAATTTTAAAAACATTATTAAGCAATGGAGCAGGGTACTCATTGACGTACTCCCAGACGGTTTCCTTCTGGGGCGTTACTTCAAAGAAGCGACCTGCAGGACCATTACAGATAAGGGTGTTTCCATTCGGAAGGCGTTGAGCACTAGAGAGAAAATCTGCATAGAAATTCGTAAGAGGCGTAGTTGTGTAACTCCAAATTGGATTCTCTGGACCGTACGCTGCATTAGCTGCTCGATAGTAACTTCCATTTTCATCTATAGGAGGTATAATTTCATCGACAGAGGAATATTTCGTTACGGGTCTGTTTTTTCCGTTATTGAATATTAAAATGTTCCCCTCCCCTGAACATCCCGGGTCTATCCAACGCGCGTCATGCTGACTAAAAAGTTTTTCATCACTTGGAGTCCCTGCTCTGTAGGTGACCGGGTTTCCCCAACGGTAGAGGATGTCACCGCCTTTTCCACTCTGCCCCCCGGTATGCCCTGCTGCTTCTGCAGTTGTCGTACTATGGTCAATGACCCAAATTTCATGAAAATATTTAGAGCTAATAAGTATTTGATCAAACTCTTCATTATAGTCAATCGAGTTACAATGAAGCCAATCTTCTGGCGAGGTCCCATAATTGATATCGATTAGCTCAGGATGATCAGCAACGATACCAAAATTTTCTTTAGAAGAATCGTAATCTTGGATGAGATGATCCCAGGCGTGCCATTCCCAGACAATATCACCACTTGTTGGTCCTGTTGGTTTGACCTCAATGATATGATCGGGTTTAAAGATAGTACCTACCAAATTTGGATTCCGACCCGCAGCTATTGCTTCATATTGCGTCTTGGTTTCCCATGCGATCAGTAGTATATTGCCGTTTGGGAGTGGTTCAATATCATGATGACTTAACACCTGACTGGTGTAATAACGATAATCCCAGACAACGGTTCCATCCCAAGCGATTTTTTGAATACCGCCACCAGCTCCACTCCCTGTAGGAGCTATTTTTGCTGTTCGAAGGATAGTTCCATCGTTTAACCAATAGACAGCTTCTCCGGGCAAATAGGAACTCGACCATGTATGATTTATTTCCCCATTTTTATCGATTAAGTAGGTTGTGAAGGAATTCATTGGTGCAAATAAAATCTGTCCATCTAACATCATTTGGGATTGCCAGTTGTCAAGTTTGAAGCGTTGAGGTATTGAACCAGGTGCAAAACAAATCCCACTTAATAAAAATACGATAGATAGAATCACTATTCGATACACTACAGTATTTTTCATACGAGCTCAACAATTACGTTCTTCTCAGTTGTTATTTATGCACTTAATATATATAAATTGTGTTGTGGTTCTTTTATAAATACTATAAAACAATAGAATAACGAAAATCTGTAAACGTTGTTTTCAGCCGCAAGTGTTGAAAATCTCCCCTGCTCTATAAAACATTCAAAACACAATGTAATGTTCTTCTGAAAACGAGGCAGATTACCTATGAGATGAGATTCCAGAGTTTTTCAAAAAAGACATGGTGCTGTAAGAAATGCAAGACAACCTGCTGAAGTATCGTCCACCAATGAGGAATAAGTGCAACTGGTGTCTTAAGGGTCACTGGAATCGTGTCGTAATCGGATTGGTTGTTGATGTTTTCCACACGGAGATATCCTTCAAAGTCTGTATTTGGCTCATTTGGGGCAATCACAGTAACCTGTACGGTTTTTTGACCGTCTGCTCGAGTGAGGTTTATTCCCGATTGTGGGTTAAACGTCCAATTCCCCCAAGATATCGAAGAGGTATTTACAGTCCAATTCAGCAAGGACCCCTCGTCTCCAATGTTCTCCACCTGAAAGCTTCCATTCACTGTCGCACCAGGTTCAATTTGAGTCCATGAGAGAATTCCAGAACATTCTAAATTTGAAGTTTTATTTTCATTTGGTGGTTGCTGTTCGACAGGGGGAATAAACTCTACTTTCAATACCTCCCCTGTGCTAGAATATTGCCACACTGTTGATCCTGTTGGAGTGACCTCAAAGAGTTTTCCAGGATTTTCTCCATTGCATATGAGGGTATTGCCACTGGCAAGTCGTGTGGCACCAGACAGATGACTTGCGTAAAAACGTGGTGTAGGATTATACATCCAAGTTTGCGCAGTCGGTCCATAAGCGGCACCATGCGCAATGTAGTAAATCCCACTAGTGTCTACAGGGGGAACGATTTCATCAACAGTGCTATAAGAGCGGCCCCACCCATTGTTGAAGATTAGAATATTTCCTTCCCCAGGACATCCCTCATCAATCCATGTTGTGTCATGCTGTTCATATAATTTTCTATCACTTGAGCTGCCTCGGTCGTACACTTGCGGATTGCCCCAGCGGTAGAGCAGATCCCCACCTTTTCCGCTGTTACCACCGGTATGGCTAGCTGCCTGTGCTGTCGTCGTGCTATGGTCAATGACCCAAATCTCACTATAATATCGGACACTGATTACTATTTGGTCAAGCTTTTCGTTGTAATCAATGGAGTTCGTATGCATTAAATCTTTATCTGAGCTTGTTCGATAATTGATATCTATGAGTTCCGGATGATCAGCGACGACTCCGTAATTTGCTTTGGTCGGATCATAATCTTGGATAAGATGATCCCAGGCGTGCCATTCCCACACAATATCACCGCTTGTTGGCCCTGTCGGTTGAACTTCAATGATATGATCAGGCCAAAGACCTGCGCTGCCAACATAACTAGGGTTTCTGCCTGCAGCGATGGCTTCTGTACGCGTTTTTGTTTCCCAGGCAATTAGAAGCACATTACCATTTGGGAGAATGCATATATCATGATGGCTAAGGTCCCCGTTCGTGTTATATCTGTAATCCCAGACAACGGTTCCATCCCATTCTACTTTTTGTACTCCTCCACCCGCTCCGCCAGTACCTGGGCCAACACCAACTCGTATGGTTCGGATGATTGATCCATCACCAACCCATCGTACCATACAACCAGGCAAATAACTACTGGACCATGTATGATTCAAGGCACCTGAACTCTCTCGTAAATAGGTCGTCGTACTATACATCGGTGAATATAATATCTGACCTTCGAGAGGCATTGTTGCTGGGTACGAATCCTCGTTTTCCTGAAGAGCTGCAGATCTCTGTTGAGGTGATGCGAGTGGTACAAAATACCCTCCTATTAAAACGATTATCATAAAAGAGATTATCAAGCGTAATTTCACCATAGTCTTTCCCGCGGGTAAACGTTCCTCATACATAATAGTATCCCCTATGGACTTTATAATTCTTATCAGGAGTATCCTTTAAATATTTTTTTCCCAAATCCATACCAAAACAATGTTTTATTGTTATAAATCCTTTAAAAAGTTTAATGTAGCCAGGGGGAAATATACTTCTCTAATGGAATTTGACAATTTAAAGGAACTTGCGCTGTATACAAAAAACACTCCCTTACCAGGGTATACTCTTCCAAACTTACTGTATCTTCTCTTCCAGAACAAATTTAAGATAGACCTTCAGTACATTCCAAGGACAGTGTACTCACTGGCCTTAAGCTCAATAATGTGTCCTTTTTACCTCAAAGAACGTATTCAATTTGATAGACGTATCCAACATACAGAAATCACAAAACCACCTGTTTTTATCATCGGTCATTGGAGAAGTGGGACGACGTTTGTTCATAATGTCCTTTCCCATGATGAAACACTGGGGTACTTTTCAACATTCCAAGCATATCTCCCAGCGATTTTCCTAGGCAGTGAGAAGCTCTTCAAACCTCTTGTCTCTCTGAGCATACCACAGAAAAGACCGATGGATGACGTAAAAATGGATGCAGATTTTCCTCAGGAAGATCAGTATGCGGTTGGTGCGTTCTCCCCGTATTCCTATTATCATGGTTGGTGTTTTCCTTGCTTGATGGAATATTATAACAACTCTGTGTGTATGAACGATGTTTCCAAAAAAACAATAGAAGACTGGAAGCAATGTTATTTATATCTTCTCAAGAAAATAACCCTGTATCAACAAGGGAAACAATTGGTGCTGAAAAATCAGGATAACACGGGGAAAATCAGAATTTTGCTTGAGATGTTCCCTGAAGCAAAATTTATTTTTTTATATCGAAATCCATATGACCTGTATTCCTCCATGATGAAATTCATAAGAATAGCAATCCCTCGCTATTGCATTCAAAAACCACCAAAAATACAGGATGTCGAACAGAGCATGATGTCTCTTTACACAAAGATAATTCAGAAATACCTTCGAGAAAGGACTGCTCTCCCTGCGGGAAATCTTGTCGAAGTCCGCTATGAAGACTATATTTCTCAACCTCTGAAGGAAACTCAACGTATTTACGAAACACTTCATCTGAAGGGATTCCAAGAAGCGAAACCCGCGTTTCAAACATACATTGATACTCAAAAAAGTATGAGAAGAGATCAGTATGTCCTAACTGAAGAATCCAAACAGAAAATAGAAGAAATGTGGGGTTTTGCAATTAAAGAATTTGGATACTAAAACAACCTGATACGGGTTTTATTTAAGTCCATTTCGTCAGTATCTTTTCCCTGTTAAAAACCGCTTTTACAAAATAAAAGAGCAACAGGTCGATAAGTCCATAGAGCCCTGCGAAAATGACTATCATCCATGGTGAAAGGAAGATAAAACCTGATAACACGCCAAGCATGAGCACAACGACAGGCATGACGATAAACCCTCCCAGTTGTTGTGCTGCTCGCACATCACTTACCTTTGATGAGACAAGAACGCACGCAAGCACGCTCATTAAACAAGCGGTTGGGGCCAGGAGCACCATTGATAGAATCCAGCTGAGGTTCGGAAGCAAGGGATACCCCACTTTTGGTATTAAGACGATATCGAGGAGTACTACTCCTAAGGTAAATGCCAGAAGCGTCGAGCCCATTGAGGGGAGAAATGAAGAAAATATCTTCCCGGCGAGGAGTTCACCATCTGTTGTTGGTGTGGCAAGGAGTGGCTCGAGACTGCGGTTGTTTTTTTCACCAACGATGCTGTACGTCGCGATAATCGTCGGTAGCGTCGCAGGAATGATGATAAAAATCATGAGCACCATGTTAAACATCAGGGGGAGAACCTGATCGATCTCTGATGGTTTTGTCTTTGTGAATCTCAGGTTTGAAGAGACGGCAAGGATGTATCTTCCAGTTAACCCTCTGCCCTCTGAGCGGATCACTGTAACATTCGTAAGAAATGTAGAGGAAAGGGAGCTGTTCTGGATCGTAGAATCCGAAATTGTTGTATTATCAAGGACACAGGATATGATGATACAACGAGTGAGTTGAACATTCTTAAGGGTCGTATGATGCAGGACTGCTGCGGTCAACGAAGTATTTTCAATAGTGTGATTCGTCCATGGGGGCGATGTATCTTCAGGGTAGCTCCCTATTTGAAGGAGTCCATCGACATCCCAGGGTCTGTCAAGCGGCACCATTGTCACCATGGGGACGAACATGACAAGGGGAAGGACCACGCCAAGGACAATTGGCATCGCAACGATTGATCCGATGACAAGTTTCTGTTTCTTGAACTCGTCAAGGTCCTTGCGCATCACAATCCATGCGTTCCGCCAGTGCATTACCGCCCAGCCTCCTCGATGAGTTTGAGGTACACATCCTCCAAGGAATGTTCTTCTTCTGAGACAAATTGGACTTGAAGACCTTGTTGCATCAACCAGGAGATCACTTTTGGATTATCCTCTTCTGGGTCCCTTACGTTGAAGGTCAGTTGGTTTCCATGTATCTGTATCTGGGAGACGTAACCAAGGGAAGAGAGAGCATTTGGTAACGATGCAGGAATATGCTGTAGTGTGATGTTGATTGTCCGTGCGAATAATCCTCGTGCCAATTCTTTCGGACTCCCCACCCGTACGATTCTATTTTTCACCAATGCAACCTTATCGCAGATACGTTCTGCCTCTGAGAGATTGTGGGTATTGATAAGGATAGTGTTCCCCCGTTTTTTCATGTCAAGGATGTAATCTCTTACGAGTTTTGCTGCTGCAGGGTCAAGACTTGCGGTTGGTTCATCAAGAAAAATATATTTCGGATCATGGATTAACGCACGTGCGATAGCAATCTTCTGTTTCATTCCTTTTGAAAATCCACCAACTGGTTCATTCCGACGATCCCATAAGCCAAGATTCGTTAGGGTGGTCTGAATCGATTCTTCTCGCCTTTTTTTCGGGACTCCATAGAACTGTCCAAAGTACTCAAGGTTCTTATATGCTCCAAGTGTCTCATATAAACCAGGTACTTCTGGGAGTAATCCAATCATCCCACGGATATTTTGTGCATCGTCTTTTTTTGTAATATCATAAGAGTCAATGTGTGCATACCCAGATGTCGGTCGGATGAGGCAGGAAAGCATTCGCATCGTCGTGGTTTTTCCAGCACCATTTGGGCCAAGAAGCCCAAAGATACATCCATCAGGTATCTCCAGGGAGAAATCTTGAATCGCGGTGATTGATTCGAACGTCTTTGTTAATTCTTTACAGATGATCATTTCCCACTCACCCTTCGTTTTCAGACAATGACTACCCGTATTTCCCCTATCTTAATAAAGTTAGTAGATAAAAATCGTACGTTCTCACAGATGCTCGGAGAAGATTTTTTTCTCTCTTACTTTCTTTTTTTCCAACAACCTGCATATTATCTCCAAAATTTTATATACAGTTTTCTGTTTCTCCTTACTGGGATGCCGGAATCGGTAAAATAGGAGCGGACTTGCTTCATAGTGGAAAGGGATGACTGTGTACCTTAAACAAGTTGAGATGGAAAATTTTAAGTCCTTCGGGCATAAATTAATTGTACCTTTCTATCCTGGATTTACTGCAATTACTGGACCGAATGGCTCTGGGAAAAGCAATATCGTTGATGCGATTCTCTTCGTCCTCGGTCCGAGAAGCTCTAAGGTGATGCGTGCAGGTCGGCTGACCGATCTTATCTTTAATGGAGGGAAGAATAGGAAGAACCCTTCGAAGTATTGTAAGGTCTCATTGGTCTTTGATAACACAGAGCGGAAGATGCCGATTTCGTCTGATGAGGTTGTTCTTACCAGGATGATCAAAAGAGCGCCCTTGAAAGACAATCCCGATAATTATTATAGTTATTTCTATATCAATGACCGTACCGCATCGTTTACAGAATTCATTGATATTTTAACACATGCGCGTATCTCTGGGGATGGTTACAACATCATCAAACAGGGTGATGTCACCAGTCTTGTCGAAATGGGTTCAGTTGATCGCAGGAAGATCATCGATGGTATCGCGGGTATCAGCACCTTTGATGAGGATATCGAAAAAGCTGAGAAGGAGCGAGGAGATGTCGATAAGAACCTCGAACGTATCGACATTATTCTAAATGAGATCACCAGTCAGATTCGTCAGTTAAAAAAAGACAGGGATGCGGCGTTTCGATACAAAGAAATGAAAGATAAATTGTACGAAACAAAAGCGATGATTGCCTATAAGAAAAAACAGGAAATAGAATCACAAATTTCTGAGGTAAATAAACAGATTGAATCCTATGAAACAGAGCAGAAGAAATTCGAAGGGCAGAAAGAAAAGTTAAAAACGCAATATACGGAGTTACAGAAGAAATTAGATGAAATTGAGAAGAAAATCGGTGATGCCGGTGGGGGAGAAGCAGCGGGTATTAAAGAAAAAATCGATGTATTACGCGCTGAGACTATTAAGATTGATGAACGAATCAACTACACCACAGATGAGATAACTGAGAAGAAAAAAGAAAAGGAAGCACTTGAGAAATCTCTTCAGGAACTCACAAAAGAACTCGAGGAGTACACGACGCAGAAAAACGATTGTACGACTAAAATCAAAGAGATAGAAACAACACTTCACACAAAAGACACTGAATTAGGAAAATTACGGGAGGAAATCGCCCAATCAGATGATACTTCTATGGATATCACAAGAGAACTGGTGAAGATGCGGGAGGAATACGATAAGAAACAAACAGAGAAACATGAATATGAACTAACCCGGGATAGATTAAAAGAAAAACTCGATGCGTTGGAGTTTCAGGTTGCAGAACTACAAGAGACAAAATCTACGTATGAGTTCGAGGTAAAGGACATCGACTGGCAGATGGGAGAGCTGCAGAAGGGAAAACAGGAGAGCAACAAGAAGGTAAAAGAATCAGAAAGACAGTTATTTGAGAAGAAAAAACGCGAATCAGAGATAACTGAACTGCTTGCAGACCTTGAAAAAGCCATTTTAAAGTTGCAACGGGAACAGTCGAAATTACATGCGGAGCGGGAAGCTGCACAAACCGTAGGGGCGAAATATAACTCTGCTGTGGAATCAATACTTGCTGCACGAAACTCCGGGGAATTAAAAGGGATACGCGGGACAATTGCAGAGCTTGCGCAGGTCGATGAGAAGTACACCGTTCCCTTGGAAATCGCTGCAGGTCCACGAATGCAAGCTATCGTTGTCCAAGATGATGCTGCAGCAGCAGAAGCTATTGGGTTTTTACAGAAAAGGAAGCTGGGGCGAGCCACGTTTTTACCAGTAAATAAGATGATCGTAGGCAAACCTCGGGCGCAGTCCCTAATGGCCGTAAAAGACGATAGCTCGCTTGGGTTTGCGATTGATTTGATTCGTTTTGACCAGGAGTACCGTGGTGCGTTTTGGTACGTGTTCGGTGACACGGTGATAGTAAACACCCTTTCTGATGCACGGCGGTTGATGGGTGGGGTGCGACTCGTCGATTTAAAGGGGAATCTCATTGAGGCAAGTGGGGCGATGATTGGGGGTAGTCCTCCAAGTGAGCGGCTTTCCTTTGGGAGTGCTGACCAGCGGACCCTTGACGAGGTTACCAGGAAGTTGAACGCAGCGATACAGAGCCAGGATCTTCTGTCTGAGGAACTGGTGCAGATAAAAAAGGAAATCGGTGAGATGGAGAACATCTTCCGCTCACTGAGGGGAGAGATCGATGCTGAGACCCATACGAAAGATCTTGAACTGAGGAAAAAAGAATTCGTAGGAAAACTTGATGTTCTTATAAAAGACATTGAAGGAAGGCTGAAAGAAAAGACATCGATTGATGCAGAGACCAATGCGGTTCTTATAAAACTTGATGCATGTGAGAAACGTCTCGTTGAGTTAGATGCGCTGAAAGAAGAAAAAGGAAAACACCTTCTAAAAAGCACAAAAAAAGAAGTCGCACAAGCGGTCCGAGGTCTTGAAAAAACCGTCTCAGAGCTGCAAGAACAGAAACTTAAACTCCATAGTGATCAAGAGACGATTCAGAAGAAAATAGAATTGCTTACTGAGAGAAAAACAGAGATTACCGAGCGGAGTGCCTCACTTGATGCTGATGTAGGAGCTTTGAAGCAGTCGATACACACTTTTAAGGAAACGCGTGCAAAAAACCAGGATGAGTTAAAGGCTCTGATGACCGTCGAAGAGACGATGAGCGGGAAGACCCGACAGCTGGCCGTAGAACGCGATGCGCTGTATAAAAAGACAGTCAGCATTGAAAACGAACTAGAAACGATTCATACAAAATCAGAATCCTACCTTGACTTGATTGCACGGGCGAAATACCGACTGCCGACCTTTGATGATTCCCTTAAAGAACTCGATCAGGAGATTGCCTTGTATCACGTGGAAATAACCGAGAAAAAACTCCCGGCGATTGAAACAATGAAAGAAACGATTCTCTCCATTGAACAGGAGATGCAACAGCTTGAACCGGTGAACATGCGGGCGTTAGAAGAGTACGAGCATCAGATGGAGCGGAAGAAGAAGTTTGATGAGGATATCGATCGTCTTAACACTCAGAAGAAGAACCTCGTGAAACTTGTTGGTGAGATTACGAGTAAGAAAACGGAACGGTTCTTCGAGGTGTATGACGAGATTAACAAGAACTTCAAGGATATTTACGGTCAGTTGTCTGAGGGTGGTGAAGCGGAGCTGTTATTGGAGAACGAAGGAAACGTCTTTGAAGGGGGGCTGACCATCAAGGCACGACCGCATGGCAAGAAGGTCCTTCGGCTCGCTGCTCTCTCAGGTGGTGAAAAAAGCATGGCATCGCTTGCGTTTATTTTTTCCATACAGCAGTATGACCCAAGCCCGTTCTACGTGCTTGACGAAATCGACATGTTCTTGGATGGGGTGAACGCGGAGATTGTCTCTCGCATGATTAAAAATCGGGCTGAGCATACCCAGTTTATCAGCGTCTCACTTCGGAAAATCGCACTTAAGGAAGCGAATTATCTTTACGGGGTCACGATGCATGATTCCGGTATCTCTGAGATGATTGGGAATATCGATCCTGATTCCGTGGGGCCAAAAGGAGAACTTAGGACGCATGTACAGGAGGTGCTCCCGCATGGAGCTGGATAACGACGTTATCAACCATTTGTTGTTTCATAAGGCCTTAATCGACGAAACCAATGATATGACGCGGATGAACCAGTATCTTGAGCTGGCACAAGCAGCCGCTGTTGGTGGGTCTGCTTCGATCGAAAATCCATTTGATCGATCCGTGTTTCTTGCGTTTGATCTGGTGTTAAACCAGCATATGAACCCATGGGACATTGACCTTGTCGGGTTTTCCACTATGTATCTGAAACGAGCGAAAAAGGAGAAAATCGATTTATTGACCGCAGGCAAGATCATCTATATGGCCTGGAAGGTGCTGCGGATGCAAAGCGATCATCTTGTCGTCAACATGGAGACAAAAGAACCAGAGGTTGACCAAGGATTCGGATGGGAGGATATCCCAACGGTTCCTTGGATTGCCAATGATGATGAGTACTCCTATACCAATCTGCTCATGAAAATGCCCCAGAGCCCTCTGGAGGAACCATTGCGTCGTGAGTCCACCCGGAAGGTCACCCTTATTGAGCTGCTCAGCGCGTTTGATGAGGCTAGGAAAGAATCTGAGCAGTACCAGCTCCTCGACCAGTTGCGGAAAGAGGAGCGCCTTGAACTACAGCAGAAGGCACGCAAGGCAATGAAAGGCTCAGCCCATGAGGATCACCTTGAGGAGGATGTTGCAACGATCTGGGAGCGGATCTGTCAATTCCCTGGGGACTCTATGAATTTCTCTGACCTCTGCCCAATGGATAGCGCAGAGGAACGTATTCGGACGTTTATCTCGATTCTGTTTCTTGCGTATGAAAAAAAGATTATTGTACATCAACGGAAATTCCCGTATGGAGAAATTTTTATTAAAACCATAGGATATACATAAGTGGAGTACAGCTATGAGTGTAAAAGAGGACCGTTTGGTTGAATCATTGTTATTCTCTGCAGGCAAACCACTCAGCGTTGAGGAGATCCAGGAGACGACTGGACTATCACCAAAACATGTCTCTGATGCAATTGACCATCTCATGCAGTCGTATAATATTGACCGGAAAAACGAAACCTCCTTAGAGATCACAAAGGCCGGCAATAAGTTTATCATGCAGGTGAAAAAAACGTTCACCGAGAAGTCAATGATGGTAGCGAAACCAGAGATAAAAACCGATCTGTTAAAGACCCTTGCGTTAATCGCGTTTCATCAACCAGTGAAGCAGTCCAACCTGCGTCATATGATTGGGGAGCGGATTTATTCTGATGTTGATCAGCTGATGAGCATGCATTTGATTCACTCTGAGCCACATGGGGCAACCGAGCTTTTGACCACGACACGGACGTTCCCAGAGTATTTTGGTATCGATTCGACAAAACCTGAGGAGATCCGTGAGTTTTTGGCTAAAAAAGTCATTGGGCATGTGGTCAAGGAAAAACAAGCTGAACCCGAAACCTCTGTGCAGGAAGAACCCGCATCAGATAATGAAACAACAGAAGACACTCCTCCTCAGACACAGATGAAGGCAGAATAATCATCTCTTTTTAGGAATTTTTCTATGAGGTATATTTTTAAGGATAGATTTGATATGTTTTGAGAGCGAGGAGACGGAAGCATGGTGAACTGTCCGAAATGTGGTAAAACCAGTCCTGATGATGCAGCTTTTTGTACCTCCTGTGGGACATCCTTGCGGTCTGATGTAGGCGCATCACTAGAACAACAAGCCAAACAATTTGCACAAAACATGGAGCAGACTGGAAAAAAAATCGGAGAGCACATGGCACAGGCTGCAAAACAGATTCATGAGAAAACCCAGAAGGAAGCAGAGCGGTTTGAATGGAGAATGGATCGGTTCAGTCGCCGTGCAGAGAATTGGTCTGCAAAGGCCTTTGGCCCCTTTGGGCCACTGGTTGAAAGTTTTATTTTCCTTATCGTATTCCGTCTTATTATCATGGCTATGGAACACACAAGTGAAGAACTCTCAGAAGTTCATTTAATCGCCGCTCTTCTGCTTGGGTATATTTTACCGTTCTTTGTCTTAAGCTTGCTTTCAAATTACACACAGTATCTTTCAAGGAAGATCTTCTCAATAAAGATATTCTCACCCCTCTTTTACGCCGTCTACTTTGTTATTTTCTGCTGGTTCATTTCCCGCATTCTCTACGATGCAAGCACTCAGTTCTTAAATGCAGATATTCTGACAGCAGCCCAGTCACTTGAAAATAGTCTGCCGACAATATTTATCGTCTTCCTCCTTATAGGATATATAGTGTTGGTATTAAACCTCCCAAAGGATCAAGGGAAAAAACAATAAAAAAAGGTATAAATAGAATGAATGATTCTCAGATGGTTGGTTGGAGGCCAAGGTATGGTCTATTGCGCGAAATGTGGAATAAAAAATGAAGAGGATGCAACCTTTTGTAAAAGCTGCGGTGCGTCGCTGACTGGTTCACGACCGGACTATGACCGGCATCGGGATCAGCGATGTGAAGAGGAGTGTGCTGGCGGACACGGTGGACGTGGATGGGCGATGTTCTGGGGTGTTATTATCATCCTGATTGGTCTGGTGATTCTCTTCGAAGTCGTAATTAAGGATATGGCAAAAACCTACTCCTGGCTCTCATGGGTCGACACGGTGCAATGGAACTGGATTTTCGCATTTGTCATTGCGATTTTTATTATCATTTTTGGTCTTCGCATCATCTCAAAACGTTAAGCAGGAACAAACAGTTTACACGATTCAGTACAAGATGCGCAGAGTTGTTTATGACGCGCTTTTGAAAGTTGTACCCTGGTATCAAGCCATAGAAAACACAAGAGTATCGAAAAAAGGCCGTAGAGCGTTTCACCGGTGATTTCTCCAACAGCGATGGAAATGGAAAAGAAACTAAGAGGCAGCAGGGCGTTGATAAAAACATGAAATGATGCATGGGTGCTCCGATGAAGGATCTCGATATACATCAAAAGAAGAATGAGCAATCCTGCGGAAAATAAAAATACTGCGGTCATTTTCGTAAGCTGAACATCAATCGTCACATAGACAATTGTTATAACAAGTGATATCCAGAGTCCAAGAAAGTGACCGAAGCATCCTGCGCACAGGATCTTCCCATTCCACTGTATCGTATGATTTTGGAATGTAGAACAGTTTGGATGATGACCTTGAAAGTATCGTTTTCCTGGGGTTTGGAGGAGGTTTTTTTCGTTCTTTTTCTTATGATAAAAATGTCTCATCCAATTTGGTCGTATTGTAAAAGAAATGCCAAGGAGAAAACAAAGGAATAATGAGCTACTAATCCAGAGTTTTTCTTGAAACTGTAGTGGAGAAGTAGACGTCAGTCCTTTCATTACTAAAATGAGAAGAAAGAACGCTCCGATGATTGAGAATATAAGATACATAAAGAGTGTTCTGATGTGGTTCAAATCAATCTCCTGAATTTCTCAAGGACGAACTGTCCTGCCATATGGCGATACAATATTCGTTTCAATTTATTCTTTGCAAACACCCCAGCGATATTTTTTGGTATCGATCCATAAAACGCACGATAACACCGCCAGAGTTCCTCTTGGACTTCCTTCCGAGTTAATGTCTCTGTTGGCATGATCGCATGCGCCATATCATAATGAGCGTAATTCGCATCCATAATCCACCCGTTCTTCTTTGCAGCTTCGTAATAGACCGTCCCTGGGAACGGGGTAAGTGCCGTATAAATCGCAATATCTGGGGTAAGATCAAGGGAATATCGACGGAGTCGTTCGATTGATTCATGCGTGTCGTTTCGCGCTCCTATCACAAACATCGCCTGGGAGAAAACATCATTTTGTTTCATTATTTTTATTGCTTGATATGCATCTTGTGTGCTGATGCCTTTCTTATATTCTTGTAACAGCTCCTGTGAGTCTGTTTCCACTCCGCAGAGGATCCAGTATGTTCCCACTTCGCGGAGATTTCCAATCAAAGTAGGATTATGCGCGATATCATCGGTTCGAGCTTGGAAAAAAAGCATAATATCGTCTTTACATTGTTTCTTTCGGAGTTCTTCATACAGCTGTTTTCCTCTATAACTCAGTCTCATATGGTCATCTGCCAGCCAAAGAAAGACCCCGCCATAGCTATCATTGAGAAATTCAATTTCATCAGCAATCCGTTTCGCTGACTTTGTCCGCCATCTCCCACCCCAATGGTTCCATTGTGTACAAAAAGAACACTTATGTTCACAACCGCGTGCACCTTCTAAGATCATGTACCTTGTGTTTCTTCCCGCCATCATTGTGAAGTGATATCGTTTCAGGTTCTTTTCAACGAGATGATACGCTGGATAAGGGAGTGTATCAAGATTTTCAATTAACGGACGTGGTGGAGTATGGATGATTGTATCGTTATGACGATAGGAAATCCCTTTCACATCACCTATTTTTCCTTTCCTTTGTAGTGTTTTTATAAGGTCAACTAACGTGCGTTCTCCTTCACCTCGAATGATGTAGTCAATCTCTGGGAAGTTTTGTAATGATTCTTCCGGGGTAAATGAAAAATGTATACCACCGACAATGGTGGTGATATCTTCGCTCACCGTTTTTGCTATTTCACAGGTTTTCGCGCACGTGTACGCATTCGTGGTGAAACCTGAGGTAAGGACGATGGAAGGGTGTGCTGATTCGATGTATTTTGCAAGGTCTTTCCAGTCGAGTCGATCCGCTTGACAATCAACGATGTCAATGTCAAGATCCGGGAGTTCTCTTTCAACATAGGCTGCGAGGATTAGCAAGGAGGATGGTGGTGGGAGGTACTCCCCCATGACAAACCAGAAGGTTCGTGGTGGTTCTACGAATGCGAGTGATGGTTTCATCTGCCTCATTTCGGTAACAAGTACAGTATAGAAATATGTTCGTGTCTCATGGTACTTTTTTAATAAAGAAAAGGAGAGGAGTGGTGTTTAGAAGAACTTAAACACCACGATATCTTGAGATGCTACGTTACCTGCTTTATCGATTGCTTTCACCGTGATGGTTTGCTTAAAGAAAGCTCTCTGGCTCCATAAATATATGTATGGGGCTTCTGTGTCATTTCCAAGAAGCTGCATGTTGACATAGAATTCCACGCGGTCCATCCCTGCGTCATCATCTGAGGCGGTCGCCTCGATATCGATTTTTCCAATGATCAGGGTGCCCCCGGAGAGTGTCATGATTTCTTTATTCAGGAAATAGAGTGCTTTTATTGGTTTGGTGATCTCCAAGCTAGGGTCGGTTGTGTCAGGAACCGGGCAGATAACGACTGCTTGCTCGACAACAGTGTAGTTATACCCTGCGTGATAATCAGACAACCACCATTGGCAATCGATATCTGGTTGAGGTGATCCAATAGAGACATTATAGATGTCATGGGAGATATTGGCCGCATCGTTATGATCAACAGATGCCGGATTCGTAACATCTAAGGTAGGATCACTGAAGGCGATCATGGAATCTTCAGAATTGACTCCTGCGCAGGTGACGTAGTGTCCTGCACGTCTCACTGATTGTGGTGGGGGATTGAAATATTCTGTCTGAAACGCCCAGTCAAAGGGAGAGCCATAGGGGTCCATCGGGACTCCACGCATCCATCCTGTCCCTGGCGGGTAGGGGTTTCCGGTGTCGAAGTACCATTGGTAATGATACCCGGAAACCAGTTGTGTGACATCAAAGTAATACAGAGATCCGGGGATTAGCATAACCGATGGTGCAAAATTGAATCTTACCCAGGTCGGCACCCCAAGCACACCAGGGTTTACTATCGCAGACCCGATTGGGGCGGCCGGAGAGGGAGCATCATACACATTGATTTGCACATCGCAGGGAGTACCTGAACTCTGAAGGAGGATTTCGATTGCATCAAGTCTGGACGCCATGGGAACAAATTCCTGATAATCAGTCCATGTTGTTATCTTGCATGGTTCGGGGAGTGCACCAAGAGGTTGTATTTGGTCAATGATGAGAGGACCAACCACATAATCAAAAGAGCCTAAGAGGAGGATAACATCTTGGCTGTCCTCTATTTCATTTTCAATGGTGCTAAAGCTTGGTCTATTATACACTTGAACGGTAAATTTATCAGAAAGACCCGTCGTATCAAACCAATCGATGATCGCATCTTCCATATCATTGATATGGGTCGTTCCTTTCCCGGTCGTGTTCATCGCCCGTGCAAGGTTCTCAATAAGCAGGGGCGCATTTGCGGTTGCATGGTCATCGCCAGCTCCGTAATCTTCCACGAGTGCGAATTGATCCTCACCATCACCAGGTATGCCGGTTGGATCAGCATATTTTGAGTCAAACCACCAGAAGCAATTCGCCAGTGCGACCGGTCCGCAGAAGATCCATTCTTCGACATCATCACCGCTTGCCACGCTATTCAAATAACAATCCGTGCCTGGGGCAATACAATTCTCCGTAGGATTGTAGATATCGTCTCCCTCAACTGTGGATTCGATTGTCCCATTTGGCCCAGCGCTGATTTTTTTCCAACGGCTTTGTTGCTGATCAAAATCTGGCATTCCTTGTGGCGCATAGTTCGGGTATGACGGTTTCCAGTACCACCCTCTGCTTTGGACGGTAGTATCTGTTTTGGTTATAGTTACTGTTTGTATTGCCTGGGCTGATGTTAGTACGAGAATGAAAAGTACAACGAGAGAAACAACAGCCTTCCCAAATCCATTCTTCTTCATTTCTTTTCCCTCCAATATCCTGTAGGTTTTTTCAACGGGTGAAGCGATAACTAATCGCACTCGGTCTAGGTTTGCCTCCCGTTATGAACATTCTTATTTAACTTAAATTCATCAACTATTATATATAATTTATTCAAAGATAGAATGATATGAAGGACGGATGTTGAGATAGTTATCTAATTCCTGGTTGATTTTCCATTTTTAACATGAAAATTCTCAACAATCCATTGTTTTATTTCATCTCTTACTTGTTGAAATTCTTGGTAGGAGGTCGGATCGAAAAACCCTCGGTGCAGGATACTTTTTCCTGGAAAAAAAGGGCAAGTCTCCTTTGCATAATCACAGACCGTGACAACAACATCAAAAGAGATACCTTGGAATTCATCGATGCTTTTCGACCGATGGTTTGAGATATCGATACCGATTTCTTTCATCACCTGGATAGCAAGTGGATGAACTTGTGTGGGGTGGATACCTGCGCTCTTGACCGTATAGCACTGTCCGTATAACTTTCGCAACAATCCTTCAGCCATCTGGGAGCGGGCAGCGTTATGTGTACAAAGAAATAAAACGTTTTTTTTACTCATTTTTCTTTATTCCGGTAAAACAGGTCTTTGAGGTATCCTCACGACAGTCGATTTCCACACGTTGCCCGGTCACCATATAAATGATTTTTTCAGCCATCTTGCAGGCATGATCACCGCATCGCTCAAGATACCGTGCGATGATGATATAATAGGTACAACGAGTAATCACTGAGGGGTCCTCCATCATGTAGGTGAGACATTCCCGAAAAATGGAATAGCGAAGTTCGTCAACCGTTGTTTCCCGGTCGATGAAATCATTGAATTTCGAGATATCTCCTGTTTCAAACGCATACAATGCATCATTGATCATGCTGGTTACTAGCTCAGCCATGTGTGGGAGGCTGACTAATTTTTTTACATGACCGTTTTTTTGAAATTCAACGACGAGTTTTGCGATGTCTTTTCCGTACCGCCCAATTCTGTTCAAATAGGTTATCAGTTTCAAGATACAGGCGATTTCCCGTAGATCCCCTGCCATGGGTTGGTACAGTGCCATTAATCGAAGTGCTTTTTCCTCGATGTCGTCATCCATATCAGCTAACTTTACTTTATTTGAGATGACCCAGTTGGCTTTTTCTGTATCTATCTCTTTTAGGGCTTCAACAGATTTTGACAGCATCTCTTTTGCCAAATGCCCCATGGTATCAACATCTTTTTTTGTTTGATTCAATTCAACATGGAATTTTTCAACCATAATTGTTCACCTCAACCGAATCTTCCTGTGATATATTTCTCTGTGAGTTCCTCCTTAGGATCCTCGAAGATTTGCTCGGTTTTTCCAAATTCAATTAATTTTCCTAGATACATATACGCGGTAAAGTCACTAACTCGTGCAGCTTGCTGCATATTATGAGTAACAATGATAACGGTATATTTCTTTTTTAATTCAAGCATTAAATCTTCAATTTTTGCTGTTGCAATCGGGTCAAGGGAGGAGCAGGGTTCGTCCATTAAAATAATCTCCGGTTCTATGGCAAGTGATCGGGCGATACAGAGCCGTTGCTGTTGACCACCGGAAAGCCCCATG
>JAFGFQ010000156.1 GCA_016930995.1 Thermoplasmatota archaeon
ACAGGGGAATTTGGTACGAAATTGGACGATTGGAACTACCTCTGTGCTAGCTGAGGCGCCCTAATTTCCCCGTAGGGGTTTTGTTCTCCAGTTCAAACCCTTTACGGTATTTTACTGTGTCCATCGCACGCTTATTCTTGATGCGACCCTTGAAAGATACACCGCACTCATCTTCAATTTCACTCTGTAGCTGTTTGGCAAAGTCATCATAGGATTCATTGGCGATTACTGTCAGGCGATTAATCGTGGTATCATGTACCCGTTTACCATACTTATTTACTGGGAGTCTTAATCCACGCCCAATCTCCTGCCTTTTTCTCAATTCTGAATGTGTTTCGTTCAGGGTACATATCTGAAAGACATTTGGATTATCCCACCCTTCACGCAAAGCGGAATGGCTGAAGATGAACCTTAAGGGCTCATTAATATCCAGAAGTTTTTCTTTGTTTTTCATTATTTTTTTGAAAGTATCATCGTCCGCTTGTGATTCCCCAGTTGTATCCTTCCATCTGCCCTTTTTGTCCTGAGAAAAGTAACCATCATGAACTTTTTCAGCAGCAAAGGGGAGCAATCCTTTGTAAGCCGCCTTGGCACTGACTTCCTTATAAGCCTCTTCAAACCATTCTGCAAATTTACCTTTTATTTTATTACCATCCGAATCGTAGGCACGGTAATTGGCGACACGATCAATAAAAAACAGAGAGAGAACTTTTATTCCTTTACTTTTAAGTTTTCTTTCTTTCAAAAAATGCTCTTCCACGGTCTTTTTTATTTGGACTTTCATCACTTCGTCAGTAAGACCCCCAAAGGTGTCACCTACAAAGAGTATCTCTCCGTTTGCAAGTTCAATAAATCCGTCCTGAACATCAATAGCATTAATGATATATCCATCTTTGTATATATCTCTCCTATTGGATAAATAATAAAGATCGGTTTTGTCCTTTTCTTGTTCTTTAGTATTATCTAATCTGACCGTTACACCTTTACGTTTAACCCCCTCTTTTGTATTAATATCAATCTTTATTTTTGCAGCGACACTATTTTTTCCTGGATTATATACTTTCTCAAGAGAAACAAAGGCTTCATTGAAATCGTTTTCCGTTACAATAGAATCAACTTCGATCTGTTTTACCAACCCTAGATCATAAGCTTTTACTGGGTCGAGGCTGTAAACCATGTTGTATTTATGAATATGTGTTGCGGAATACCGTAAAGTGCATAATGGATTTAGATTTTCAATGGCTTTTTTTCTGTTTGGCGTTTCCACATTCTGCGGTTCATCGACAATAACGATTGGATTGGTAGCCTGAATGAACTCCACTGGTCTTTCACCAGTCAGCTTGTCATTGGGTTTGTTGATGATGTTTTCATCCTTGGCAAACGAATCAATATTGATTACCAAAATTTGGATATTGTTGTTTATAGAAAAGTTTCTCAAGTTAGAAACTCGCTTTGAATCATAAACCCAATAATTCATAGGTGTCTTGTTGTAAATGTTCTGGAAGTGCTCAAAAGTAATTTCAATGTTTTTCAATACTCCTTCACGGATGGCAATCGAGGGTACGACAATTACAAATTTCTTAAACCCGTATTTTTTGTTTAATTCATAAATTGTTCTGAGATACACGTAGGTTTTACCAGTACCTGTTTCCATCTCAACGGAGAAGTGCAAACCATCTAGTTCAGTAGATACGGGAAGAAGGTTCTTCTTCTGAATAGACTGCACATTCTTTAAAATCTGTTCTTCATTGATGGTTAATTGGTTGCCAACACCGCAGATAGGACTTATAATCTGCGTATTATCAATGGTAAAACTGAAATCTCCGTGGCTCAACGGCTGCCCCTCAAACACACCGACTATAGAATTGATGGCATCAAGCTGAAATTGTTGGTTCGGGTCAAAATTGAGTTTCATCTTCAGACTACCTTGATGTCTATTTCTGCATCCTTCATCTGCAAAACGGTATTCGTTTTTAGGGGGTCATTGTTCTTGAACAAGCGGTCTAGAGTGATTACCTTTTGCGGTTTATCGGAAATAACCGTTTTTATGATGTTCTCGTTAACCTTATCCAATATCAGGGCAATCTCGCCATCGTTTGCCAAATAATAGCCATCCTTCTCTTCAATCTTTATAGTGAGCTGAACACCGGATTTCAAGAGCAGTTCATAGAGGATATTCTCAATCTTGGATTTTTCCTCAACTGGGTCAGTAAACTTTTCGATCTGAGTAACAAGTTCTTCTTGGGTCTTCACATCAGAACGCCATATCTTAAAATTTGATTTTTGGAGTTTAAAGACCTTGAATCCAAAATCTTGTTTACACGATGCGCCATCAATGTCTAGTTTGCTTTGACTATCCGCTTTGAGTTTTTTTGATATACGGCGAATTCGCTCTTTTCCGATCTCGGCGATGGTTTCATATCCCGCTTTAAAGGCTTCCGATTTCTCATCACATATCTCTGGAAGCTGTACCATAATAAATTTGCGATTGCCACAATCTTCTTTGTTAAGGTCAAGCACTGCGTGGGCGGTAGTGGCGGAGCCAGCAAAGAAGTCGAGAATTATGCTATTGTTGTTCGCTCCTTGCTCTATGAAAATTTTTATTAAATCCTTAGGTTTCGGAAATTCAAGAACTTCTCTATCATCGAATATAGCTCTCAATTCTCTTGTTCCTTGCGTATTAAAAACAGTTTTTAATAGAGTTGAATAGCCAGTATATTCGTCTTCTAAATCTTTTAGAAATTTTTTTCTGCGAGGCCTTCCTGTTTTATTTTGAGGAAAAATGATTTCACCATTTTCAATTAACTGTTCCATTCGTTTAGGTTCATATCTCCAACCAGTAGGCGGGCACGTATATACTGTCCCATCTTGGGAATTTATTAAGTCGTAATGAAGATTTGGCCTTTGGTCTTCAGTTGCGAGCCCAGTCATATCAGCACTCATCCAATCCCCACGAGGATCGTTATCTGGATTAGAGTATTTCGATAAATCCTTTAACCCGCCTCGCAATCTACCTTTTTCTGTTTTTCTGTAACAAATACAAAATTCATGATCATTGGAAACTCCTGTTTTCGTTCTGCTATCAACATTTTGCCTTCGTTTCCAAACAAAGCTAGCAACAAAGTTTTCTTCTCCAAATATTTCATTCAATAATAGCTTAAGGTTGTGAATTTCGTCATCACCTATACTAATGAAAATCGCCCCGTCTTCCCGTAAAAGATTCCTCGCCAGAAAAAGCCGGGGATACATCATAGAAAGCCAGTTGGAATGATAGTGCCCGCTGTCCTTGCTGTTTGTACGGAACAACCCTTCACGGGTCATATAGCCCGATTCATCCCTATCACCGATACGATTCAGATATTCATCTTTGGCTTCGGAGAATTTATCGGGATAGATGAACTTGTCATTGCCCGTATTGTAGGGGGGATCAATATAGATCATCTTGATCTTGCCGAAATATGATTTCTGTAGAACTTTCAGAACTTCTAGGTTCTCCCCTTCGATAAAGATATTTTCGGTATCGTCGAAATCTACGGATTCTTCCTTATACGGCACGAGAGTTGCAGTAGTGGGTGATTGTAACACCCGAAAGGCCTCGGACTTGCCAGCCCAGTTCAAAACATAGCGTTCATCCTTAAATTCTGTATCCTCACCCAGAGTGGCTTGCAGTTTTTCCCAGTCAATTTTGCCTTCTGTGAACGCCTCTGGGATGATTTTCTTCAACTGATCGAGTTTTTCTTCGATAATGTTAAGTGAGTTCCCACCCATTATATCCATCTCCTAGTCGTATCAAACCACCAAAAGAGGTTCCCATACCTCTTCTTCACCAATCTCTATTCTTCTCTCAACCACCAATAGATTGCGTTTCCATGATGTGTGTATCGCACGTATCCGCGTCTGTTGAGGCTCATCAGGTACTTCTTCACCGTGTTGTACGAGTAGCCCGTGTACTTCGCCACCTTGCTCGTTGATAACGCCGCCTGGTGCTGGTACAACACTCTGATGATTCGCTTTTCTACATTATTA